>NZ_CP013862.1:3215236-3536760 GCF_001307805.1 Lentibacillus amyloliquefaciens
AGGGAAGAAGCTGATGTGTGGGGCGAGAAGCCTGTCTATTTTTCATTGCTGGACGGCATTAAACGGACGAATGACCCGAAGAAACTATTGAACCGGCAGCGGTTTGTGGGAGGGATTTAAGATGAGTATGGGCTTAGTGAGTATGCTGAGCGGCGGCAAAGCTGAGCGGTCGAATGGCGCTGCTGTCACAGAAGAGCATGAAGCGGAAAAGACTGATCCGGCATGCCGGTCGAATCCGCTTGGAAATTACATCTGGGATGACGTCCCCGACGCAACAAAATGGGCTGACTGTGTTCATTGCGGCCTGTGTCTGGAGGCATGCCCGACGTATCAGGAAACGGGTGAAGAACAGAATTCACCAAGGGGCCGGGTTTACTTAATCAAATCGGTGGCTGAAGGCAAAATCGATCTTGATGAGGCGTTTGCCGATCCGGTTTATAATTGCCTCGACTGCCGTGCGTGTGAAACCGCCTGTCCTGCCAATGTTCAGGTCGGTGGTCTGATTGAAGAAGCGCGCGGGCAAATCAATCAGTCAATGCCGTTATCAGGTATCTCCGGAACGTTTAAGAAAACGGTTCTGAACCAACTTTTCCCGCATAAAAAGCGGATGGATAAGCTGGGCGGTCTGATGCGGTTTTATCAAAATAGCGGACTGCAAAAGGCTGCCAGAAAAACAGGTATCCTCAATGTGATGCCGGACCATTTAAAAGATATGGAAGCTACATTGCCGAAAGCGGGAAAACCGGTTTTGGGCAATTATCCTGACGTTATTCCGGCAGAAGGCAAGACGAAAGGGCGCGTTGCCATTCTGACAGGCTGCGTCATGGACGTCATGTTCAATGACGTGAACAAATCGACGGTCCGCGTGCTGACGCATAATGGATTCGAGGTGGGTCTGCCGCCTGACCAGGGCTGCTGCGGGGCACTTCATATTCATGCCGGCGAAAGGGATAGCGGCAAACAGCTTGCCAAAAAGAACATTGAGGCGTTCAAAGACTACGATAAAATTCTCGTCAACGCGGCTGGCTGCGGGTGTGCGCTCCAGGAGTACGATGAACTGTTCCGTAATGATCCGGAGATACTGCCGTTCGCGAAGGAATTTTCCGAAAAGATAGAGGATATTACCAAGTTTCTATACGACAATGATTTCAAACGTCCTCACTCTGAAGTCAACACAACCGTGACGTATCATGATGCGTGTCATTTGGCGCACGGGCAAGGTGTGCGATCTGAACCGCGGCAAATATTAAACGACATCCCGGGGGTTGAGATGGTTGATTTGCCTGATGCGGACCGGTGTTGCGGCAGTGCGGGCATCTATAATCTGACCCATCCCGAGATGGCCGGGAAACTGCTTGACCGCAAAATTGATGATATGCCGGAGAACATTAATATGATTTCGATGGGGAACCCCGGCTGTATGCTGCAGATTGCGATGGGCGTGCAAAAATACGGCCGAAACGAAAAAGTCGTCCATACCGTCCAGCTCCTTGATTGGGCGTACGAAAAAGATAAGCAAAAAATGCATGAATACGAATTATAGGAATCACACAGAAAGCGGGTGAAAAGAATGTTTCGAAAAAAACGAGCCAAGCAAAAGCCGGATGCAACCGCAAAGCAATTAATGGGAATTGTCGGTGAAGAAAATGTGCTCTATTTGAAGGGAGATCTCCTGTCCTATGAGTGTGACGGCTATACACTGGAACGAGGCATACCACGGGCGGTCGTATTTGTCCGGAATACACAGCACGTTTCGGATGTCGTTAAGCAGTTGAATGAGCTTGAGATTCCCTACATTGCACGCGGTGCAGGAACGGGGTTGAGCGGTGGTGCGACACCGAGAGGCGGTGAAGTAATCATCAGTCTTGTCCGGATGAAGCGGCTGCTTGACCTTGATCTGGAAAATCGCCAGGCCGTTGTCGAACCGGGGTATATCAATTTGAAGCTGACCCAGTCGATTTCAGATAAAGGCTACTATTATGCGCCGGATCCATCAAGCCAATATGCCTGCACGATTGGCGGCAATGTGGCTGAAAATTCGGGTGGTGCGCATTGTTTGAAATATGGCGTGACGACTAATCACATTTTGGGGCTTGAAGTGGTTTTGCCGAGCGGTGAGATTATTGAAATTGGCAATAGCGGTGTGCCGGATCAGCCGGGGTATGATCTGCTCGGAATCCTCACCGGGTCGGAGGGGACGCTTGGCATTGTGACCAAGATTACCGTCAACATTTTGAAAAATCCTGAAGGCAAAAAAACCGGCTTAGCTTATTTTGACGATATTGACGATGCAAGCCAGGCGGTATCAGACATTATCGCAACAGGCATTATCCCGGCGGCGCTCGAAATGATGGATGAGATCGCGATTGAAGGTGTCGAGGCATCAGCCTATCCGGTCGGGCACCCGAGCGATATCGCGGCATTTCTACTGATTGAAGTTGATGGCATTCAAGAAGGGATTGATGACCAGATCGAGGATATTTTAACAGTGTGCAAAAGCAATCATGTGCGCGACGTGAAAGTGGCCAAAGACGAGGCGGAACGAAGTATGTGGTGGGCCAACCGTAAAATGGGCTTCGGCGCGATGGGAGCAATTTCGCCGGACTACCTTGTCCAGGACGGCGTAATCCCGCGAACCCGCCTGCCTGAAGTGCTGGCACACATCAGCGCTATCAGCCGGAAATATGAACTGCGGATTGCGAATATTTTCCATGCAGGCGATGGGAACCTGCACCCGCTCATTTTGTTTGATGCGAGCGTTCCCGGAGAAAGTGACCGGGCCTCCAAGGCAGGGTCAGAATGTTTGCAGGTCTGTGCGGACGTCGGCGGATCGATAACCGGTGAACATGGTGTCGGCATTGAAAAATCAGCTGAAATGCGTTTTATTTTCACCGACGAAGAAATGGCGGCGCAAACCGATATTCGTCATGTTTTCAATCCGGACGACCTGCTGAATCCGGGGAAATTGTTCCCTGAACCGGGCCGTTGTGTTGAAGTGAAGCGTGATGAGAAAAAAGTGAGCGTTTAAGATTATGGCTGTTTTCTAAAACGTTGTTGCTTTTGACGCTTAACCCATAAACTGCGACACAATGAAAATTTTGTGTGTGATAACACCGCTTCGGAAATACACTTCGCTTTCCGCGGGCGGCTGGTGAGCCTCCTCGAACCCCGTTCTGCGGGGTCTCACCTATGCCTTTCCTCCCGCAGGAGCCTCCGTGTATTTCCTCCGCTAAGTTTTGTTCACGGCATCTTAATGAACCAAAACATTACGGCGGCTAAAACTGAACATTTTGATCATTAAATCGAGCAGCTGTAATTCGTTATTGCAGCGTTTGATTGGAGGGGGGGTCGACTCCTGCAGGAAAGCGGGCAGCTTATCAAGTTCCTTTTGCAGTTTGAATCGTCGTGAAAAGTCTTCGAGCTGGTCTCTCGAGTCCCTTTTGCTGGTTGAATCGTCGTGAGAAGTCTTCGAGCTGTCTCTCGAGTCCCTTTTGCAGTTTGAATCGTCGTGAAAAGTCTTCGAGCTGGCCTCTCGAGTCCCTTTTGCTGGTTGAATCGTCATGAAAAGTCTTCGAGCTGGTCTCTCGAGTCCCTTTTGCTGGTTGAATCGTCATGAAAAGTCTTCGAGATGACTTCTCAAGTTCTTTTTCAGTTTGAATCGCTGTAAAAAGTCTCCGAACCGGCTTCTCGAGTCCCTTTGATACCATGGGCCGTTGTTAAACGTCTCCGAGGAGGATGTGGCGTTGCAAGGTGCGCGACTGCCCGTCGTGATGATCCGCGTTTTAGACATCGTTTACGATATTAAACGAAAAAAAGGAGGAAATTACCTTGGGAACTGGAATCTTAGCTTTTCTCGCTTTGCTTCCGATTATCGCTGTTGCTGTATTTCTGGTAGGTCTGAAATGGCCCGCAAGTAAAGCCATGCCGATCTCATTCATTGTGGCCGTACTGCTAGCCCTCTTTGTTTGGGATGTGGCGTTCCCGCAGGTCGCAGCTGCTTCTGTCAACGGACTCGTCGTTGCTGTTACGCTATTATTCATTATTTTCGGTGCGATCCTGCTGTTGAACACATTGCAGGAAAGCGGAGGGCTCCACACGATTCGCCGCGGTTTTACGGATATTACCCCGGACCGTCGTATTCAGGTGATTATCATTGCATGGCTTTTCGGGTCGTTCATTGAAGGAACTGCAGGCTTCGGGACACCGGCCGCTGTCGCTGTTCCGCTGCTGGTGGGGCTTGGCTTTCCGGCGATGGCGGCTGTTGTCTCGGGAATGGTGATCCAGAGTACGCCTGTGTCATTCGGGGCAGTTGGAACGCCGATCGTTGTCGGTGTGGGATCAGGTGTTGAACCGCTGACTCAGATTTCGGATGTTTCGAGTTTCGTATTTGGTTTGGCCGGAAAGATTGCGCTGCTTCATACATTGGCAGGTATTTTGATTCCGTTGTTTTTAGTCGGTCTTCTGACACGGTTTTTCGGAAAAAACAAATCGTTCAGCGAAGGACTGCAAGTATGGAAATTTGCCATTTTCGCCTCATTGTCCATGACCATACCATATCTGCTGGTTGCCTACACGATGGGACCGGAATTCCCGGCTATGTTCGGCGGTTTAATCGGGCTGTTAATTGTCGTCCCGGCAGCGAAAAAAGGTTTTCTCATGCCGGAAGAAGGTGAAGAGTGGGATTTCGAACCAAAAGACCGCTGGGACCCGCTTTGGAATGGCAAAGTGGAGTTGAAGCAAAGTGATATCAATGCCGGAAAAATCAGCATGTGGCGGGCATGGTCACCATATGTGCTGATTGCTGCCCTTCTGATTATATCAAGGCTGACAGTGGTTGGGGAGTGGCTCCAATCTGCTATCATACGGATTCCGAATATGTTTGGTACAGACATCACAGCAGAATGGGAAATCCTCTATTCACCAGGGTTCATTTTCATCGTCGTTGCAGTTCTGACGTATTTTATGCACAGTATGAAGCCAAAGGAATTTGCCACCGCCTGGAAGGATTCCGGTAAAACAATGATCTCTGCCAGTACAGCACTCGTTTTTACGGTGCCAATGGTCCAGGTCTTCCTGAACACAGATGGCGGAGCAGCCGGATTTCAGGAGATGCCGCTCGTCCTCGCTGAGGCAGTTGCGGATTTGGGAGGCGAGCTCTACCCAATTTTTGCCACATTCATTGGAGGACTTGGCGCGTTTGTGGCTGGCAGTAACACGATCAGTAACATGATGTTTTCCTTATTCCAGTTCGGTGTTGGTGAAAATATCGGCGGCAGTGCAACATGGATGGTTGCCCTGCAGGCAGTAGGCGGAGCAGCCGGGAACATGATTTGTGTGCATAACGTCGTTGCCGCTTCAGCCGTCGTCGGCCTTGTCGGCAAGGAAGGCCACATCATCCGTAAAACCCTGATTCCATTTGTATATTACGCGCTGCTCGCAGGCTCCATCGGCTATTCAATCATGTGGACCGCCGATAAAGGTATTTTCAACATCGGATCAATTTTAGCAGTCATCATCTGGGCTATAGCCATATACTTCATCGCGACGAATAAGAAGCGTTTGGTTAAGCTTGAGAAGAAGAATATTGCTTAGTGCGTGCGATCATAAATTGATAATGCAGCCCTGTCTGATTGAGATGGGGCTGTATTTTTTTGCTGGATGATTAGCTTGCGGTTGGAATTGAGTCAGCGCCGGGACAACGGCTTAAATGTGCGGGAACAGTATCATCTTATGCGAGGGCACGTGCACAGATCCCTTACTCGACAGAAACCTGGTTTTGTATCGACAAGACCAGGAGTTTTTTTAGTCTATAACCATTATTTCGATAAAAAACGAAAAAAGTACTAGGAATAATGTCAGGAAAAATATAGGAAAACGAAACTAAAGTTATATAGACTGACATAATTTAACTTGATACGCTATTAATAATATTTAAATTATTCGAAAAATAGATGCACTTTTTGATAATGATGTCTTAACGATCAAATTTTTGTCGATGGACGATTTTTGAATTGGCATCTGCTAAATCAATGTTCAATTAACTTCTAAATAAATAACCCTGCATGGGCAGGGAAAAATATAAAGGAGGGCAATTATATGGGTGTGAAGAAACAATTAGGCATTGGCGTGATGACAGCAGCACTCGGTTTATCATTAATCGGAGGAGGGACATATGCATATTTCAGCGACAGTGAGACAACGAACAACACGTTTGCGGCCGGGACGCTTGATCTGGCAGTAGAACCGACACAAGTGATTGAAGTTGACAATATCCAGCCCGGTGATTCCATGACCCGCAATTTTGAACTGCAAAATAACGGTTCATTGGCGATTGACAAGGTGCTATTGGAAACCAACTATTCCGTAACAGATGCAGAGGGTGACAACACCGGTGATTTTGGCGACCATATCCAAGTCGAGTTTTTATACAACGCTGATAAGCTGGATGAAGTCATTTACCAAACAACATTAGCTGAACTGAAAAACATGTCGCCTGAGGCTGTCAATGAACATGTTTTCGATCCCGTGCTTGAGGATGGGCTTGAACCCGGTTCACTCGATGATCTCGTTGTCAAATTCAATTTTATTGATAACGGAGAAAATCAAAATCAATTCC
Source organism: Lentibacillus amyloliquefaciens (assembly GCF_001307805.1). Lineage (GTDB taxonomy): Bacteria > Bacillota > Bacilli > Bacillales > Amphibacillaceae > Lentibacillus > Lentibacillus amyloliquefaciens. Next base: position 3,221,853 of record NZ_CP013862.1, read on the forward strand.
AGGGTGATTCTTTAAATCTCGAGTGGACATTCAATGCACAACAAGCAGCAGATGATGGAGAATAATAATTGATGTAAATGGAGCTGTGCCATAAACTATGAACGTCTGTTATGGTCGGCTTGTTCGTCCCTCATGACCAATTGGCCATTAAAAAATCAGAACGAGAGGAGAGACTGAAAATGACGAAATGGACTAGGCTTCTCAGTTACATGTCTGTATTTATTCTTCTCCTTACAACACCAGTAACCACTGTAGCACAATCATCAGCTCAACAAGATAAGAAACCTGCCGGTGCTCTGAATGATGCGAATCAACAGATGGTTCAACAGATGATTACGCAAATGAGCCCTGAAGAAAAAATCGGACAGCTTGTGATGCCGTCCACCCACGATAACGAAAATAATATGCCAAATGCAGACACAAAAGAACTGATTAAGGAATACAAAGCCGGTTCTGTGATTGTTTACGGAAATCGCGATGCCAGTACCACGGCAGAATACAATAATCAGCTCCAAGAGTGGGCATCGGAAACAAGTATGAACATCCCATTATTTTCAACGGCTGACCTTGAATACGGTGTCAATCAGCATGTCACCGATGCGACCGCCTTTCCGCGCCAAATGGGAATTGCAGCGACGAGAGATTTAGAAGCAGCGAATGAGATGGCGGGTGTCACGGCGCAAGAAATGAAAGCGACAGGCTTTAACTGGAACTATTCGCCACTTGCTGATGTGAATACCAATCCAAATAATCCGGTAATCGGTGTACGGTCATTTGGGGAAAATACAGAGCTTGTTTCGGATATGACCGTTGCGCAAGTAGAAGGCTATCAGGAAAACGGCGTATTATCGACGCCAAAGCATTTTCCCGGACATGGGGATACGAGTGAGGACTCACACCATGGTCTTCCTTCCGTTACTTATGACCGGGAAACACTGGAAGAAGTTCATCTTCCGCCCTTCCAAGCCGCCATTGATGCCGGTGCTGAGTCAATTATGACCTCTCATGTCATCATCGAGGCTATTGATCCGGAGCTTCCGGCCACATTGTCAGAAGATGTTTTGACCGGATTGCTTCGTGAAGAGATGGGGTTTGACGGAATTATTGTGACAGATGCCATGTCCATGGGAGCTATCGATGAGCAATGGGGTGCAGGAGAAGCAGCCGTGATGGCTGTTAAGGCAGGAGCCGATATCATCATGGCTACAGGAACACTTGAACAACAAAAAGAAACATTTGAAGCCCTGCTCGAAGCCTATGAATCCGGAGAACTTTCAGAGGAACAGGTTGACGAATCCGTTGAGCGCATTTTAGCAACAAAAGTGCGATATGGGCTGTTTGATAATCGTTATGTCGATCCAGAGGAAGCAACAGACGTTGTGAATACGGAATCCCACAAAGAATTGTCGGAAAGCATGGCACAGGATTCGATGACACTCGTGAAAAACGATGATACGTTGCCTTTTGACTCTGAATCCAATGATACTACTTTTGTTGTTGGTCCGGAAATATACAACCAAAGTTATTACATTGAAGATATAGCTGATTCTGTTCAAGCGAAAACAAACGGGGAAGTTAAGCGTTATGTCACTTCCGCAAATCCATCCGATAGTGAAATCGATGAAGCCGTCCAGCAAGCCGAACAAGCAGATCGAATCATTGTTCCAACTTTCTCTGCCAGTGAACTTGCTGAAGGACAGAGCCAACTGGTTAATGCTCTTGAGGGAACGGAAAAACCGGTCGTGTCCATATCTTTAGGCATTCCATATGACATCAAAAAATATCCTGATGTGGATGCACACATAGCGACGTATGCGGTTGAAAGGTGGGGATCAGCAGTCCCGGTCTCTTGGGAAGCTGCGGTTGATGTCATTTACGGAGCGAACCCGGGTGGTAAACTTCCGGTAACTATTGAAGATCATTATGAGTTTGGACATGGGGAAAATTATGATGAATATGAGACACCTGAAAGCGCAGAAGACATTAAAGCGCTTGTTGATCAGTTGAAGGAGGAAGGAGCGTTTACAAACGATACCGCTCCGCGTGCGCTAAAGCGTCATTTGACCGCTGTGAACCATTATGAAGAACAAGAAGCAGCAGAAAAAGTTCTCAAGCACATGCAAGGATTCAAAGCTTTGCTGGATCAGCAGCAAAATAATGAACTGATTTCTGCTGACGCCTTTAACCTTCTTCAGTCTCAAGCTGATGCATTAATTGAAAAATGGGAAGCATAGGTATCTGATTCATAAAAAGCAATGGACCATTGATTGTGTGAATCCTGAAAAAATTAAGCTGATTGGAGACTTGGTAGATTCAGATATTTCTGATATTTCTATTGAACAAGAGCAAAAGACAAATATCGCCAGTTAATGTAAAAAAAGCAGCCGCTCTTTCCGTATGAAAATCTTTAAGAACGGCTGCGTTTTTTTATCCCGCATGTAACTGGCAGTAAGACCCCCGCCTCAAATGTTCGCGTATACGATGAAGATTAGGTGGGGGATCAACTGCCAGTAAATGTCCGATTCGTTCATCTAACAATCAGTGGGGGAAGAAAGAGCCCCCTACTGATTGAAGATTCACTTTATCCCATAGAGAGGAGTAACAAGAATGAAAAACAAGTTTATCTCGTTAACACTGGCTTGCGCTTTGCTTGTTTCTGTGTTTGTTGCAGGCGGTGGAAAAGCAGCAGCAACCGCACCTATCGTGCAGCCTGGACCGGCAGACAGTGTGCAAATGCTGCAGCAGCCATTAGATGAAATAGATAGCGTCATTCAGCAGGGAATCGCTGATAAATACATGGCGGGTTCTGTCGTTTTGGCAGCCAGATCCGGAACCATTGTTAAAGAAGATGCTTACGGATATGCGGCGCGCTATTTGGATGATGACTTTACGGAAATGGAAAACCCGGTGGAAATGCAAACTGACACGATATTCGATTTAGCTTCCATTACCAAAGTGTTTACAGCAACAGCTGCTATGCATTTATATGAACAAGGCGAATTTAACTTAGATGATCCGGTGGCGGACTACATTCCCGAATTCGCGCAAAATGGGAAATCCGATGTCACAATCAGACAGTTGCTGACGCACACATCCGGCTTTCCGGCATGGATTCCACTTTATCAAACGACAGATTCACGTGAACAAGCCTATCAGGAAGTGTTCTCGACTGCATTAGAGCATGAGCCCGGCACACATTACGGATACAGCGACCTGAACATGATTACAATTGGGGCATTAGTCGAGCAAATTTCAGGTGAACGGCTTGATCAATATATTCAAACGAATATCACTGAACCGCTTGGAATGACAGACACGATGTTCAACCCGCCTGAATTATTAAAAGACCGAATTGCTGCAACCGAATATCAGCCACAGACAGATAGAGGGATTGTTTGGGGTGAGGTGCATGATGAAAACGCATGGGCGATGGACGGTGTTGCCGGCCACGCCGGTTTGTTTTCAACCGCTCAAGATTTAGCGGTATTTGCACAAATGATTCTCAACGATGGTCAATATGACGATACACGCATTTTGGAAACCGGGACTGTGGAAAAAATGGAAACGAATCAGCTGCCTGATTTTCCGGGCAATGCGCATAGTTTAGCCTGGGAACTGAATCAGGATTGGTATATGGGTGGTTTATCCGAACCGTCAACGCTTGGGCATACCGGTTTTACAGGCACGTCAATCGTGATCAGCCCAAGCAAAGAAACGGTAGCGATTTTATTGACAAACAAAGTCCACCCGACACGGGATGCACCGTCCACCAATCCGATACGTCAGGCAGTGGCGGGAAAGACGGCCGATGCCATTAACGCATGGAGTGCATCCGCGATGAAAGCACTTGTAAAGGACTTTGCAGCTGAGGGAGAATTTTTAAGCGATGAAGCCGCTCATTCATTAAAGATTCATTTGACTGCTGTCAGCCATTATGAAGACCGGGAACTAGGGGATAAAGTCATCAAACATATGGAAGGCTTTCAAAGCTTGCTGGATCATCAGCAGGAAAATATGTCAGAGGATGCCTATGAAACTCTTAAAACAAATGCGGATTATTTGATTGGTAAGTGGCAATAGACCATTTTGACAGAGTAAATATTAATACAGGAAGGGGTTTTATCGTGAAGAACAAGAAAATAGCATGGCTGTCAATCTTTATGTCGCTGTTGCTCGTGGTCCATGTTTTTCTGCCGGCCGGGTTGACTGCCAGTGCAGAGGGCATACAGGATGAACAAACGGCAGAAGGTGATTACGGCATGGTGGTGACCGCGCATCCATTAGCATCTGAAGTTGGAGCAGACGTGTTAAAAAATGGCGGCAATGCCATTGATGCCGCTGTTGCGATTCAGTTTGCGCTGAATGTCAATGAGCCCATGATGTCCGGTATCGGCGGCGGGGGTTTTTTAATGTATTATGATGCCGATACGGAAGATGTGTCGGTCATTAACAGCAGGGAGCGCGCTCCTGCCGGTGCAAATCCTGATATGTTTCTGGAGGAAGACGGTGAACCAATGCCTTTCCAGGAACGGGTGCGCAGCGGAAAGTCAGTAGGTGTGCCAGGAACACTGAAAGGACTTGAAACAGCTCTCGATCAATGGGGCACGCGTTCAATGGCAGAGCTTCTGGAACCTTCCATCAAAATGGCGGAGGAAGGTGTCGATGTGAATTGGGTACTGGCCGACGCTATTGCCAGTAATGAGGAAAAATTGTCAAATACAGCGGCAAAAGAAGTCTTCCTGCCTGATGGCGAACCGCTTGAAGAAGGCGACCTCCTCGTTCAGGAGGATTTGGCTGATACATTCAGGCTGATTGCCGAGCAAGGTACTGACGTGTTTTACGATGGCGAAATTGGTGAAGCACTTGCCGATGAGGTACAGAACCGTAACAGCAGCATGACACCGGATGATCTCAGCCGGTATGATGTCACCCATGAGGACCCGGTATGGGGAGATTATAGGGGATATGATATCGCCTCCATGGCCCCGCCAAGTTCAGGTGGGCTGACAATGCAGCAAATGCTGGACATGTTTGAAGAGATGGAACTGACACAACATGGCATCAAATCGGCCGAAAAATATCATCTTATGGCCGAAACGATGCACCTCGCCTATGCAGACAGGGACGCTTATATGGGGGACCCGGAATTTGTGAATGTGCCTGCTGAAGGATTGCTCCACCCTGATTACATTGAAGAAAGGGCGGGAATGATTAATCCGGATCAGGCAAATGATGAAGTTCAGCCAGGGAACCCATGGGAATATCAAGAAGGTGATCCTTACAAAATAAGTGAAAAAGCGGGAGACAAAACGAATGGCCAAACGACGCACTTTACCGTAGCCGATAGTGAAGGCAACCTTGTGTCATACACGACAACGATTGAGCAAGTATTCGGATCGGGGATCATGGTGCCGGACTACGGTATCATGCTGAACAATGAGTTGACGGATTTTGACGCGGTGCCAGGTGGAGCCAACCAAGTTGAGCCGAATAAGCGACCGTTAAGCAGCATGACACCAGCTATTGTTTTAGAGGACGGAGAACCGTACATGACAGTCGGCTCACCTGGTGGCACAACCATCATTACGTCAGTATTGCAAACCATTGTTAATGTGATTGGCTATGATATGGAACTTAAAAATGCCATTGAAGAGCCGAGAATTTTCAGCAGTTCTTACCCAAGTATTAGTTGGGAGACAGGCATTCCGTCAGATGTACGTGACCAACTGGAACAGATGGGTCATGAATGGGAATCTGAACCAGGTGAAATCGGAAACGTCAACAGCTTAATGATTGATTCTGAAAGCGGGACTTACTTTGGCGCTGCTGATTCCACAAGAGAAGGCAAAGCAATCGGTATTTCGGCCGATGATTTGCCGCCAGAAGAATCAACGGTTGCATATTTGCAATATCTTGTTAATGAACTGAAGGATGATGGCGAATTTAATGATGAAAATGCTATCCGCCATGTTGAAACCCATTTAACGGTGCTGGCTCATTATGAAAGCTCGGGATCTATGGACAAAGCGATTAAACATTTGAATGGATTTAAAACGCTGATTGAACATCAAAGGGACGATGAATCGATTTCAGAGACGGCGTATAATGCGTTGATTTCGGCGTCTGATGTTTTGCTGGAAGAATGGGAGTAGTTTTTAAGATTAATAGAAATCAATGGAAAGGAGGCTTTTCACCGTCATCTTATGGGCTATAGCCATTCACTTCATCGCGACGAATAAGAAGCGTTTGGCTAAGCTTGAGAAAAAGAATATTGCTTAGAGAGTGCGATCGTAAATTGATAATGCAGCCTTATCTGATTGAGATGGGGCTGTATTTTTTGATGGGATACCGGGAAATATTTTCACAAAGCTAGCGTCGCTCATTCATGCGGCTTGAATGAACGAGGGCGGTTCCAACTCGTGCCGGGCTGCAACCCTAAGCATGTAAGGTGTTGCCATGGTGATTGCGATTCAATTTTGACTGCCGATTTGAAATGGTAACAGATGTCGAATCCTAGAAAAATATCAGTATTTCCCGGGCAATAATTTTGTCAGTAATTGTGAAAACTTGCAAGAAATGATGGAAAATATATTTTAATTTCCAATTAATTTGACAAAAAATAGCTGTAAATGCAGTGAAAAAGCTTTGATTCTTAATGCCAAAGAATTGAAGCTTTTTTTATATCGAAAAGTAAATTAAATACATTTGCTGCAAGGGTGACTAATGATTAAAAACAATCAATTTAAATTAATATATTGACAGTTAACTTTCAAATTGATATAGTTCAGATAATGAAATCGCTTTAAAAAGCTACAGGAATCAGTAAGGGGACTATTTATGGACATACTGGAAAAACTCAGGAACAAATTAATTGTGTCATGTCAGGCATTGGAGGATGAGCCGCTTCACAGTCCTTATATTATGTCGAAAATGGCATTGGCCGCAAAACAGGGTGGCGCATCCGGTATCAGGGCCAATACTGTACAGGACATTCAAGCGATCAAACAAGAAGTGGATCTCCCCATTATTGGCATCATCAAGAAGGATTTTACCAATAGCCGTGTTTTCATTACGCCGACTATTCATGAAGTCGATGAACTTTATCGGGAAGGTGTGGACATTATAGCGTTTGATGCTACTGGACAGGAAAGGCCCGATGACAAAAGCTTCAAGGAGTTCTTTTCGGACATTAAAGCAAAGTATCCGGATCAATTGTTTATGGCGGATATTTCTACATTTGAGGAGGGAATTAATGCTGAAAAAATGGGTGTCGATATCGTAGCTACAACGCTGGCGGGTTATACGCCTTATTCGAAAGATGCGGTGCCTATGAATCTGGTAACAGAACTTATCGAACATTTATCTGTACCGGTGATTGCAGAAGGTAATTTCGATTCGCCTGAAAAAGGTAAAAAAGCGCTGCAGTCGGGTGCTCATTCCGTTGTTGTTGGGAGTGCCATTACTCGTCCGCAATTAATCACGGAGAAATTTAGTCAAGCTGTCGTGGAGCTTGCCAATAATTCAACAGAAAGAAGGGTAATAGAATGAAAGGTTTATATACAGCACTAATGTGTTCGTTTGATGAGAAGGGCAATGTGAATGAAAAAGGTCTGCGGGAGATTGTCAGGTATAACATTGATGTCCAGCAGGTTGATGGGCTGTATGTGAATGGCAGTACCGGCGAGAACTTCCTCATTTCCAAAGAGCAGAAGAAACAGATTTTTGATGTGGTTAAAAATGAAGCAGGCGATGATGTGAAGCTTATTGCACAAGTGGGAGCACTTAATTTAGATGAAGCTGTGGAACTTGCGCAATATGTCACACAGCTCGGCTATAATGCCATTTCTGCTGTGACACCGTTTTACTATAAGTTTGACTTTGATGAAATAAAAGACTATTACAATGCGATTCTGGATAGTGTTGATAACGACTTGATCATTTACTCCATTCCGGCCCTGACAGGCGTTAACATGAACCTCGAGCAATTTGGAGAGCTGTTTGAAAATGAAAAAGTGATTGGTGTTAAATTCACGGCACCCGATTTCTTTTTGCTGGAGAGAATCAGACATGCCTATCCGGATAAATTAATTTACTCAGGGTTTGATGAGATGCTGCTTTCTGCAAGTGTGTTAAATGTTGATGGGGCGATTGGCAGCACATTTAACGTAAACGGCAAGCGAGCCAAGCAAATCTTTGAACTGGCCCAGAACGGTCAGATTGAGGAAGCAAGAGAAGTACAAAAAGTGACTAATGACCTTATTGCTGAGATTCTGGACAACGGTCTTTATCCAACGATTAAAGAGATATTGAAGTATAAAGATGTAGATGCAGGCTTTTGCCGGAAGCCGATGAAATCACTTACTCAAGAAGGCGTTACAAAAGCTGAGCAGATTGCTGAACGTCACTTATAATTTTTTTGGAACAAATTGATAGTTATTAATCATTGTTGTGAAAATATTGACTATAAATTTTCACAACAATCTATTCAACTAATCGTGAAAACGGTTTAAGCATGAAAGACAGAGCACATAAGAGATTGATTTTGAAGTTGATAAGTATTACTTAATGAGAGGGTGAATTGTATGGCAGGTAATTTCGAGATTATTGATTATATTATCTTAATTGGCTATTTATTATTCATATTATATATTGGCATGGCCGTGGCCAAAAAGGGTATGAAAGGGAAAGAGTTTTTTAAAGGTGATGGAAAGATTCCATGGTGGGTTACATCAGTAAGTCTATTTGCAACGCTATTGAGTCCGATTTCTTTCTTGTCCCTTGCCGGAAATGCTTATTCTGATTCATGGCAATTATGGGTTGCTCAGTTAGGACTAATAATATCGGTTCCTATAGCCATGATCTTTTTCTTGCCGGTGTATCGCAATTTGAATTTAGACACAGCTTATGAGTATTTAGAAAGAAGATTCGACAAAAACATGCGGCTCTTGGCAAGTGTTCTGTTTATTATTTATCAAATAGGCAGAATGTCGATTATTATGTATTTGCCTGCAATAGCCTTGTCTGCTGTTACAGGAATCAATGCCGTGTTTATTATACTGTTTATGGGTATAATCGCCACCATTTATTCAACTGTCGGCGGTATAAAATCCGTAGTTTGGACGGATTTTATTCAAGGTGTCGTACTAATAGGCGGCGGTATATTCGCGCTCATCGTTCTTATCTTTTCAATCGAAGGCGGTGTGCCTGCAATCCTCAACACAGGCCTTGAAAATGATAAATTTTTCAGTGAAGAAGTATTTTTTGATCCAAATCTCGTGAACGACAGTTTGTTCGTTATCTTTTTAGGCGCCGGTTTGTCGACTGCTTTTTCATATATATCCAGCCAGGATATGGTTCAGCGTTATTTAACGACCACTGACTTGAAACAGATGAATAAAATGACGATTGGTAACGGCGTGCTGTCACTTGGTACGGCAACTTTATTCTTCTTCGTCGGAACAGCTCTGTTTGTTTTTTATACGCAGCAAATGGGAGGCGATATTCCTAGCGGCAATTCTGACTTGATTTTTGCAAACTTTATTGTAAGCGAGCTTCCTGCCGGGATATCCGGTTTATTGATTGCCGGCTTGTTTGCAGCAGGACAATCAACGCTTTCAACTGGTCTAAATAGTGTGGCAACAAGCTGGACACTCGATATTCAAAAAATCATAAAGCCTGATTTAAGTGATGAAAGTAGTACAAAAATAGCCAAATTTGTATCAACGGCCGTCGGTATTTTTGCAATTATTTTCGCCATTGTCCTTGCCAATTCTGATATCAGTTCAGCTTACGAATGGTTCAATGGTTTAATGGGACTCGTGCTTGGTATTGTCGGTGGTACATTTACATTGGGTGTTATGACTCGAAAAGCAAATTCAAAAGGTGCTATGCTCGGATTTATAGTAACGTCGATTATAGCAATCTATGTGTCTTATTTTACAGACATTTCACTGTGGGCATATTCAATCATTAATTTGGTGAATTCTCTTGTCTTCGGGTATGTGTTTAGTTTGATTTTCAGTGGTAAAAGTAAAGCAGAGGATGAGAGTTTGGAACTGACTTATTATGATCGAAAAACAGAAATAAATGGTTATAATGATGATTCTTTTGCTCAGTAAGTTATATTAGGTGGGATTGTATTGGAAATCACAAGAAAAATCACAACGGAAGTTCTGGTAGTGGGGAGTGGACTTTCAGGAATAAAAGCAACAAAAGAATTGGCAGATATGGATCATGACGTTTTAATGGTGACAAAAACGAAGCTGGCTTCAGGTTCCAGCTTCTATCCCTTAAAAGCATCATTGGGTACACAGGTAACAAAGGATGAAGATGATAAAGAAATTTTCTTGCAGGATATAGAAGATTTGAGCCGCGGAATGCACAATCAGAAGCTTGCTGAAACCTATGTTAACGATATTCCGGAACGTGTGGCAGAATATCCCAACATTGGCGTTGATGCAAAGAAACTGGAAGGTGAAAGAAAAGCTTGCTTTGCCAATCATTCCCGGGATATTTATTTGCTAAGTGACTGGGATCAGATTCGAAAAAATGTTAAAGAGATATTTAATCAATACGACAATTTAAATGTGATGCAAAAAACAGTAGTTGTGTCATTAATAAAGAAAGAAGGTCAAATCGCAGGCGCTATTCTGTTGGATAACCAAAATGAATTTGTCATGGTGGAGTGTCAGGCTGTGATACTCGCTTCAGGTGGGTTTGGCAGTATCTATAAACATAACCTGAATCCGGCTGATGTCGATGGCTCCGGTCATATGTTAGCTGTTGAAGCAGGTGCGAGTTTAGTAAACATGGAGTTTATCCAATTTATTCCGGGCATTACGACACCAAGATATAAAACACTATTCGGTGAACATACCCTGATGTACTGCCGGGATATTGTTGACGATGAGGGAGAAAGTTTGCTTGATTCTTATCTTCCGGAGAACCTTTCCAAAAATGAATCCCTGGCGATCAGAAGCACACACGGCCCTTTTACGCATTCACTGGAATCCAAGTACTTTGACATCGCTATGATGGAGAATATTATTAGAACAAAGAACGAAAATGGATTTACATTGCTGTATGATGATGAACTGTACGAAAATGAAGAAGAGTTTTATAAAGTTTATCTCGATTGGCTAAAGGAGAAAAACGTTCACTTAACAGAACAGGAAGTGAAGATTGCACCCTTCGCCCATGCCAGTAATGGCGGTGTATCGATCGATGAAAACGGCGGAACAGGCATTGCTGGCTTGTATGCCATCGGCGAATTGTCAGCCAATATCGAAGGGGCCAATCGACTGGGCGGTAATTCCACTGGCGCTTGTATGGTGTTTGGGAAGCGATCGGCTATTGATTGCGATGCGTATTTACAGACAGCTGAAAGATATGAACTAAGTGAAGCAGATGGCGAGGCACACTTGGAACAGTTATCTGAATCTATAAATTCAGGTTCTCCAGATGATTTAACCGCTAATCAGATGATTGATCAGATAAAAGAGATTATGTGGTATTATGGAAATGTCGTTCGCTCAGAAGTCCGTTTAGTTGATGCCTTGGAGCAAATCAGTGAACTTGAATCAGGGTTTATGTTTGCAGATCTCCTGGAACACAAACAGTCAAGAAAGCTTGCCATGAAAGGAAGAAACTTTATAAAGATGGCCCGCATTCTACTTCAAGCAATGCTTGCAAGAAAAGAAAGCCGGGGTGCTCATTATAGAGAAGATTATCCTGCAGAGAATTCATCATATGACAAGCGTTTATTTATTGCGAACGAGAATGAAACCACATCATATGAATTTTTATAAACAGAAAGATGACTATATTTAAGAGAGAAAAGCCTGGCTATGGTTTTTCTCTTTTTATTGAAAAGGAGAAACGATATGTTAATTGCTGTTTTTGATATCGGTGGAACGTCAATAAAGTATGGCATTGTCGATGAAGAAGGCAACATTTTAATGGATGGTTCTTTTCCATCAGAGGCGCACATCGGCGGAGAAGCCATTATAAAAAATGTCATTGCCAAAAGTAAGACACTGCAGCATGACTGGAATCTTGATGGTATCGCCATCAGTTCAGCGGGACAGATTGACAACAAAGCAGGTGTTGTCGTTCATGCTACCGACAATATCCCCGGCTACACGGGTGTCCGGATTAAACAAAGCATACAGGATGCCACGGGATTACCGGTCGCAGCGGAAAACGATGTGAACTGCACGGCGCTGGGGAATATTGGAAAGGTGCAGCAATGGGTGCGGATGATTTTCTCTGTGTCACCATTGGCACCGGTATTGGTGGCGCGATTTTTAAAGATGGAAAATTATATTCCGGGTCGCGTTTTTCGGCTGGTGAAATAGGCCATATCAATCTGTATCCAGGCGGAAAGGCGTGTACGTGCGGCGATAGCGGTTGTTTGGAAAGGTATGCTTCAAGTTCTGCGCTTCAGGAGATGATATTTGATAGATTAGGGTATAAAATGGAATTGAAAGATTTCTTTGATCGGTTACGCACCGGCGATGATGAATGCGTAACGTTATATAACCGGTGGATTGATGATCTGACGACAGGTCTGAAGTCGATCGTACATATTTTAAATCCGGAATTGATTGTCATTGGCGGCGGGATATCGGCACAGGGTGATTTTCTGTTGGATCCGATCAAGGAGTCATTGTCGAAAAAGATCATGCCGAATCACGCAGCCAGTTTGGATGTCAGGATAGCGCAGCATGGCAATCAGGCAAATTTGCTGGGGGCAGCTAAACAATTTTTGATGATAAAGGATGGTGAATATGGATAAAAATCAGTTCAATGGTGTCAAGCCATCGATAACAATGGAGCAGCACAAACACAGCTTTACGAAATCTGAGAAAAAGATATATCACTATATTCAGTCCAACAGCCAGCAGGTCCTGTATCATTCATTAACTGAATTATCGGAAGCAAGCGGTGTTGCTGAAGCGACTGTTCTTCGTTTTTTCCGTAAATTGGGTTTCAAAGGTTTTCAGGATTTTAAATTTCTATTCGCTCAGGAAGTGACAGTCCCGGAGAATGATAACAACGACGAGACCTATGTCAATAAAATCAAACATAATATGGTACAGGCGGTTGAGAATTCCTATGAAGTGATCGACCATGACTCTCTGAAACTATGTGTGGATGCGATTGATGCCGCAGATGACGTTGTGCTCTTTGGTGTGGGCTCTTCAGGCATTGCGGCACTGGATATGCAAAACAGGCTCATGCGAATCGGTAAACACGTGAGCGCTGTGACCGATCCCCATTTTCAATTCATGCGCGCTTCCTCGATGAATGAAAATACGGTCGTCATTGCTGTTAGTCTGACCGGAAGTACAAAAGACATCGTGGATTCGGTCGAAATTGCCAAGCAGCAAAATGCAACGGTGATTGCGTTAACCAATTATATTAAATCGCCACTCACCCAATATGCCGATCATGTTCTGCTTTCGTCTGCCAAAGAAAGCCCATTGGACAGCGGTTCACTTGTGGCTAAAGTGTCACAGTTATTTTTAATTGATCTTATTTGCACAGGTCTCACGATTAAAAATTACGAAAACGCCGAGGAAGTCAGAATGGGAATAAGCAAGAACACGGCGCGTAAGTTGTATTGACCGACACTGCAGGGTGGAAAGCACACGGTTAATCAGCAGAAGGAAGGTATTTTCAATATGAAGAAACGGGTTGTATGTTTTGGTGACTCAAACACATGGGGCTATGATGCGGAAACGATAGGGCGGTTTTCTGAAGATATTAGATGGCCGTGTCTTTTGCAGCAGCGGCTGGGCGATGACTATCAGGTGATTGAAGAAGGCCTTTCAGGGCGGACGAGCGTAAATGATGATCCGTTAGTCGAGGGGTTAAATGCTTTTTCTTACATTCATCCTTGTTTAATGAGTCATTCGCAATTGGAACTTGTTGTTATTATGCTTGGTACAAATGACACCAAGGAAAGGTTTGGTTTAACGGCATATAACATCGCACAAGGCATAGCAAGACTTGCCCATAAGGCTAAGAGTGCCAATGCGGGAAGACTGGGAGGAGCGCCGAAAGTATTAGTGGTGACCCCGCCTCCCATCGGTGCACAGTATGCCGACACTGATATAAAACATCCAATGGGTGAAAACTGTGATATGAAATCAAGAGAATTTCCGAGGCATCTAAAGGGATTATTGAAAGGCACCGGGATAGACTTTTTAGATGCAGGCAATGCTGTATCAATGAACCAAATCGATTTTATGCATTTGGATCAGGCGGGTCACAAGCAGTTGGCTGATTTGGTTTTCGAAAAGGTAGAGTCGATTGCAGAATGATAAAAAGGAGCCAATTATCATGACCTTAGAAATAATTGCAACCAGCTTAACGGATGTGAAACAGGCAGAAGCGTATGGGGCGGATCGTCTGGAATTATGTACGGGGATAGCAGAAGGTGGCATAACCCCAAACTATGGGTTGATTGCTGAAGCGGTCAAAGCGGCCGCTATCCCGATTAACGTTATGATCCGTCCGCATAGCGAATCTTTTATGTATAACGAGGACGACTTAACCGTTATGAAAAAGGATATTCAAATGGTCAGAGAACTTGGAGCAAACGGCATTGTTATCGGTGCTCTGACAGCTGATGATATGATTGATGAAGCAGTGCTGAAACAGCTATTGGATGAAGCGCAAGGATTGGATGTCACGTTCCATCGGGAATTTGATTTTGCTCGCAATCAGGAGGAAGCTTTGGCATGTCTGGCCGGCTATCCCCAGGTGAAACGCATTCTAACATCAGCAGGTCAGCAGCCTGCACCTCAAGCTGTGCAAAATATGAAGCAGTTAATGCAGCTTGCAGGGAATACACATCTCGAAATCATGGCTGGTCATGGATTGAAAGCAGACAACTTTGCAAAATTTTATAAGGAAACTGAGCCAAAAGAAGTGCATTTTGGGTCTGGTGTGCGTGAAAAGGGAAGTTTTTCGTACTCAATTGATGAGAGAAAGATGAATGATATTAAAACTGTCTTGAGATCATAACTTTTCCTTTAAGCGTTTTTAAAAAAATAAAAGGCTGAATGATAACGTCACCATACTGCGTGAGTTTGTCATTCAGCCTTCTTCAATCAACACTTATTCAACAAAATCCTCAACAATTTTCACGACATTTTCTACCGTGAAGCCATATTCCTCAATAACTTTGTCGCCTTTGGCTGATGCGCCGAAGCGGTCGATGCCGATAACTTTGCCTTTTTCGCCGACATAGCGTTCCCAGCCGAATGATGCGGCCATTTCGATAGCAACGCGATTTTTCACGTGTGGCGGGATCACTGAGTTCCGGTAGGCCTCATCTTGGGCGGCAAAACGATCCCATGACGGCATGCTGACAACACTTGCGTCAATGCCTTTTGCCTGCAATTCTTTCTGGGCATTCACGGCCAGCTGCACTTCAGAACCTGTTGCCAAGAGGACAGTATCCGGTGTGTCTTTTTCAGCCGGGCTGAGGACGTATGCACCTCGCTTAACACCTTCGTATGCCTTTTCTTTTGTGCCTTCGAGTGTTGGCAGATTTTGGCGTGTCAGAACAAGTGCTGTTGGCTGATTGTCCGATTCCAGCGACAGTCTCCAGGCTGCACTTGTTTCGTTGCCGTCTGCAGGGCGGATCAGCGAAAGTCCCGGCATTGCACGTAATGCGGCCAGCTGCTCGATCGGCTCGTGTGTCGGACCGTCTTCACCGACTGCGATTGAATCGTGTGTGAAGACATAAGTGACAGGCGCCTGCATAATGGATGACAGGCGGATGGCCGGTCTGACATAGTCGCTGAAGACAAAGAATGTGCCGGCAAATACGTTCAGACCGCCGTGCAGGGCCATACCGTTCAAGGCAGCACCCATGGCATGCTCGCGTACACCGAACCAAATATTGCGTCCGGCATGATTCCGGCGTGAAAAATCATCTTCATCATTAATGGTCGTTTTATTTGAACCGGCAAGGTCAGCGCTGCCGCCGAAGACGTTTGGCACTGTTTGGGCAATGGCATTGAGCACTTTGCCTGAAGCGGCGCGAGTTGCCACAGTATCCTCGCCCGGTTCGAATACAGGCAAGTCTTCCTCCCAGCCGTCAGGGAGTTCACCTTTTATCGCAAGCTCAAGTTCTTCAGTCTGTTCAGGATAACTATTTTTATATGAATCCATTAATTCATTCCATTCAGCTTCTGCTTCAGCACCCCGCTCACCGATTTTTTCCTGAAAGTCACTATAGACTTCATCAGGCACATGGAATTCGTCGTGTGTCCACTGATAGAATTCTTTCGCTGCTTTTACTTCATCTGAGCCAAGCGGTGCGCCGTGAGAAGCTGCGGATGCTGATTTGTTCGGAGCACCATAGCCGATGACCGTTTTAACTTCGATCAAGGTTGGCTGCTCAGTGTTTTGCTGTGCTGCTTGAATGGCGCTGCGGAGGGCGGCTGTATCATTGCCATCTTCAACGTACAGTACCTGCCAGCCATACGCTTCGAAACGTTTCTGTGTTTCATCTGAAAACGACCGATCCAGGTCACCGTCCAGTGAGATATCGTTTGAATCATACAGCGCAATCAGTTTGCCGAGGCCAAGATGTCCTGCGAGTGAAGCGGCTTCGTGAGAAATACCTTCCATTAAATCACCGTCACTGACAAGTGCGTACGTAAAATGATCGACTACCGGCAAATTTGGCTTGTTAAATTTAGCTGCCAAATGGGCCTCAGCCATCGCCATTCCGACAGACATGGCAATGCCCTGGCCAAGCGGACCTGTTGTCGCCTCAACACCATCTGTATGGTGGACTTCAGGATGTCCCGGCGTTTTGGAACCCCACTGGCGGAACCCTTTCAAGTCATCGATTGTGACGTTATAGCCGGATAAATGAAGCAGGCTGTACAAGAGCATTGAGCCATGCCCGGCAGACAGGACAAAGCGATCCCGGTTAAACCATTGGGAATGCTTCGGATTGTGACACATGAAATCTGTCCATAACGTATAGGCCATCGGAGCGGCGCCCATTGGCAGACCGGGGTGGCCGGAATTAGCGTTTTCAATAGCGTCAATTGATAATGTACGGATGGTATCGATTGAGAGTTGTTCGGTTGTGTTTGGCATATTGTATTGCCTCCTAGGTATGTTGAATTTTCACAAATCAAGAATACATCATAATTTTACATTGATTATTTGTCGAAAACAAGGTAAATATGTACAATAATTGTGAATGAAATATGTACAATTTGGTTTTAAAAATGTAAATCACAATATTGTACACTAACTGTTCAATCACTTGTGCTGAAAACGTATACAGTAAGCATATAAAAGCTGATACAATAAATTTAACGAAGGAGGAAAGCAAGGTGCCGCTTAGTGAAAGGGATAATAAAATTCTTGATGAGCTCATCCGCAACCCCGGTATCACAAGTATGGCGTTAGAGCAGAAGTACAGCTTGACACGCAGGCAGCTTGGGTACAGCATTAATAAAATTAATGACTGGCTTATGAGCAAAAACCTTCCGAGCATTGAAAGAACAAGACAAGGTCATTTTGTTATTGATCAATCCGTTTTCACTAAACTTGATGTGAAAGATGAAAGTGCTCCAATGGAAACGGCGGTTCTGACAGGACAACAGCGGATGCAAATGATCATTATGATGCTGCTGAGCAGTAAAGAAGAACTATCTCTGAATCATTTTACAATCGAACTGGATGTAAGCAAAAATACAGTGTTAAATGATCTGAAAGACGCTCAGACCTTCTTGAATGATTATGATTTGACTATTCGGTATTCGCGAAAATTCGGGTATTTACTCGAAGGCAAGGAATTCCAGATTCGTAAACTGCTCATCAAGATAACGTATCAGATACTGTCTTTGCATGATGGGGAACGGCGGTTGAAGGAATTAACGAGGATTGATGCCCGGGAAATAGCTGAATACAATGGTCGCATCGAAAACGTTGAAAACAAGCTGAATTTACAATTTACGGATGAGAAGCTTGCAACCATGCCGTATATCCTGATATTGATTCTCAGAAGGATTAAAAAGGGTTACGCCATTAATATATTTTCCATTGAATATGAAGAGCTCTCAAATACGAAGGAATATCAAGCAACAGAAGAAATTTTCCGTGATGCCGAACAAATACCGATGGAAGAGCGCTTGTTCATCACACTGCATTTACTGACGACAAATGTTTATCGCACCGAGTTCCCGACAGAAGAGGATGTCATCCCGAACTTGATGCCCGTCATTGATGATATGCTGCGGCTGTTTGAAAAAAGTGCTTGTATTTATTTACAGGAGCGTAACCAGCTTTTGGATAAACTTCTCCAGCATTTAAAACCGGCATATTACCGCATTAAATATCAGCTGTCGGAAACCATTTCGCTTCAAGGTTCATTAAGTACTGAGTTCAAGGAACTGCACCATCTGGTTAAACGGTCTATCGGCCCACTGGCAGATTTGATTGGCAGCAGTATTCCCGATAGCGAAGTCACATATATAACGATGCTGATCGGCGGCTGGATGAAGCGGCAGGGCGAGAGTATTGAGAAGAAAATAAAGGCCATTGTCGTCTGTCCGCAGGGTGTATCCGTTTCAAGGCTCATGTTTAATGAATTAAACGAATTGTTTCCGGAGTTTGTTTTTCTCGATTCGTTATCTGTCAGGGAATTTTTAAATTATTCATTTGACTATGACATCGTCTTCGCACCGACGCACTTGGAAACGAACAAGAAATTATTCATTGCCAAAGCTTTCCTTGGACGTGAAGATAAACAGCGTCTCAGGAAACAGGTCATGCTTGAATTGCACGGCTACCTGCCGCAGGACTTGAATGTCGACGAACTAATGGAGATTATCCGAAATCATGCCACGATAAACAATGAAGGGGCATTGGCAGAAGACCTGCAGCAATATGTGAACCGTGATGATGATTCATCTGTTTATCAGCGCCCATCGAAAAAATCCATTAATTTGGATGATTTGCTGACACCTGAGACGATTCTATTAAAAAATAACGTTGTGTCATGGGAAGAAGCCGTTCGTATGGGTGCGGCGCCGTTGGTTGAGAGTGGTGTTATCACGGCAGATTACGTGGAGGCAATGCTTCACTATTCAGAGGAAGATCCTTATATCGTCATCGGACCGAACATGGCCATTCCCCATGCATCCCCGGAGGATGGTGTCAATCAGGTTGGAATTAGTTTATTAAAACTGGATGAAGGTGTCACATTTTCATCAGATTACAGCATTCATTTAATTATTGTTATCAGTGCAGTTGATAAAGAGCAGCACTTGCACGCACTCATGCAGCTGATGGAACTTGCCGGCTCAGAACATGACCGGAACCGATTGATATCTGCCGGCTCTGTTGACGAAATGTATACGATTATACAATCCTACTCCTCCGATTAAGTGATTGATTTTTACTCACATAGAAAGGGTGTCGCAAATGAGTGAACTGTATTTCGATGAATCTGTCATTCTATTAGATGTAGAAAGCGATTCAAAAGAAGACGTTTTAACCGAAATGAGTCAAAACCTTATTGATAAAAATCTTGTTAAAGAAAGTTTCAAGGAAGCGATTATTTCAAGGGAAGGCGAATTTGCAACCGGCCTGCCGACAGGGGACGTTCCGGTGGCCATCCCGCATACCGACGTGGAACACGTTAATCAAAAAACAATCAGCGTCGGTATATTGAAGAATCCGGTAGACTTTTTTGTCATGGGCGATGACAGCGAAACAACACCAGTTAAAGTTGTGTTTATGCTCGCAATGGAGGAAGCCGATTCGCAACTCTCTCTGCTGCAAAAATTAATGCAGGTATTCCAGGATCAGGCCTTATTGCAAAGCTTGGCAAACACTTCAGATAAAACAGAGCTTAAACACTTACTGGAAGATAAACTGGAACTTAATTCTTTTGAAGGAGGTGAAGTGAAATGAAAAAGAAACAAGTATTGGTAGCATGCGGTGCTGGCATCGCAACATCCACAGTTGTTAACAGCGCTATTGAAGAGATGGCGAAAGAGCATAAAATTGATGTAGATTTAAAACAAATTAAAATTACTGAAGTGGGAAGCTATGAAGACAGTGCTGACCTGTTGGTGACAACAGCAAAGACGAAGAAAGAATTCGCGTTCCCTGTCATCAACGCACAATCCTTCCTAACAGGCATTGGAACGGACGATACGAAAAAGCAAATTTTGGAAGAACTTCAAAAATAGAACTGGTCATCTCGGTTTCTTGCAATATAAGAAACCGAGATTTTGACCAGATAGAAGTGGGGGAGGAAGAATGCAAGCATTTGTCGATTTTATACAAGGCTTTTTGGACCTTGGAGCAACTGTCATATTACCTGTTGTTATATTCATACTGGGAATGTTATTTGGTCAGAAACCAGGTAAAGCCTTCCGTTCCGGTTTAACGATCGGGGTAGCATTTGTTGGTATTTTCCTAGTTGTCGACTTGCTGGTCAATAACTTAGGACCGGCAGCGCAAGGGATGGTTGACCGGCTGGGTGTTGAACTGAATGTTATTGACGTTGGCTGGCCTGCCACATCATCGATTGCTTGGGCGTCTGCAGTGGCGGCATTTATTATTCCGCTAGGCTTAGTTGTAAACGTTGCCATGCTGCTGACCAAAACAACAAAGACGATGAACGTGGATATTTGGAACTTTTGGCACTATACCTTTATGGCAGCGGTCGTCTACACGATTTCAGGAAGTATGGTTCAAGGGTTAATCGCAGCGGTGATTTTCCAGATTGTTGCACTTAAAGTGGCCGACTGGACAGCCCCGATGGTCAGCGATTTCTATGAACTGCCGGGCGTTTCAATTGCAACGGGCAGTACTATCTCCTATGCACCAGGCATTTGGCTGGTACAATTGATTCAAAAGATTCCCGGCCTGAACAAATTAAATGCAGACCCGGATACAATTCAAAAGCGGTTTGGAATATTTGGTGAATCAATTTTCATCGGATTGTTTTTAGGTGCAGCAATTGGTGCGTTAGCAGGCTATAGCGTAGGGGATATTATCGACATTGGGATGTCAATGGCAGCTGTTATGGTGTTAATGCCTAAAATGGTTAAAATCCTGATGGAAGGGCTAATGCCTGTTTCCGAGTCTGCACGTGAGTGGCTAAACAAACACTTCGGAGACAAAGAAATTTATATTGGACTTGACGCGGCTGTATTATTGGGACACCCTTCCGTTATTTCAACCGCATTGATTCTCGTTCCAATCACGGTATTGCTGGCGGTTATTCTGCCGGGCAACGCATTGCTTCCATTCGGAGATCTGGCTACGATTCCGTTTGTGGTTGCATTTATCGTAGGTGCAGCAAGAGGTAATATTGTTCACTCAGTCATCGTCGGTACCATCATGATTGCATTATCGCTTTACATGGCAACTGATATCGCCAACGTCTTTACACAAATGGCTCAGAATGCTGAATTCGATATGCCTGAAGGGTCTGCTAAGATTTCAAGTATTGACCAGGGTGGTAACTTAATTAACTGGATTATTTGGCGATTCTTTGAACTATTTAACTGAGTCAATTCCTCTAACGGTGTCAAACTGCCTGTGTAATAGAACATGAAGGAGGAAACATCAATGAAAGCATTAGTTAAAACAGAACTTGGTTTCGGCAATTTGGAACTGCAAGACGTCGAAGAGCCAAAGCCGGGAAAAGGCCAAGTGAAAATAGAAGTGAAATATGCCGGTATCTGCGGCTCTGATATTCACACCTATGAAGGTCATTACAAAGTTGCAGCACCTGTAACATTAGGACATGAATTTGCCGGCGAAGTAGTGGAAGTCGGAGAAGGCGTCACAGATTATAAACCAGGTGATCGTGTCACATCTGAAACAACCTTTTATATTTGCGGCGAATGTGAATACTGCAAAGCTGGTGATTACAATCTATGCAACCACCGCAAAGGATTGGGAACCCAGCAGAATGGCGGTTTTGCCAAGTATTTGATTGCCCGGAAAGACAGTCTTCATCATCTGCCGGCAAATGTCAGCTATAAAGAAGCTGCTATGACAGAACCGCTGGCATGCACGCACCATGCTGTTGATAAAACAGAAATTAATGACGGTGACATTGCTGTTGTGATTGGTCCGGGGCCGATCGGACTCTTTACGGCACAGGTTGCTAAAAGCCGCGGAGCAAAAGTGATTGTTACCGGCCTTACGAATGACAAAGTACGGCTTGAAAAAGCGGAAGAACTGGGTCTTGACTATGTCGCTAACACTCAGGAACAAGATGTTAAAGAACTTGTTAACAGCTTGACTGACGGTTACGGGGCAGATCTTGTGTTTGAATGTTCCGGCGCTGTGCCTGCTGCCAAACAGGGACTTGATCTATTGCGTAAAAAAGGCCAGTACGCGCAGGTTGGTATTTTCCCTGAAGCGGTTGTTCAATTCGATATGGAAAAAGTGATTCAAAAAGAAATCCGTGTAGCCGGAAGCCGAAGTCAGAAGCCGGCAGATTGGGACCCGTCATTGGAATTGATCAACAATGGATCAGTTAACGCAAAAGATATGGTGACCCACGAATTTGATATTTCCCAATGGGATGAAGGATACAAGGCTATTAAAGACGGTGAAGCCATCAAAGTTTTATTGACACCTATCGATTAAAATTTCCGAAAGTGAGCTGATAGCAATGGAAAATCAGGAGCTTACTGAGATGATTGACTATACGCTTTTAAAGCCAACTGTAAGCAAGGCAGATATAAAAGATTTTTGTCAGGAAGCAATCGATTATGGATTTAAAACGGTTTTCGTCAATCCGTATTATGTACCCCTTGCTCATAAATTGTTATCACTCCACGGCATTAAAGTCGGTGCACCGATTGGCTTCTCACTGGGCGGGGCCACTACACAGACGAAGGTTGCTGAAACAAAAGACGCTATTAAAAACGGAGCCGAAGAAATCGATATGCTGATTAATCTCGGTGCCTTGAAGTCACAGGAATACGATGTTGTGAAACATGATATTTCAGAAGTTGTTAAAGCATCTGAAGGCTTGACGACCAAAGTGATTATTGAAAATGGACTATTGAATCATGACGAGAAAATAACAGCGGCCAAGCTGATTGTGGAAGCAGGCGCTGACTTTGTCAAAACGGCTACAGGCTTTAATGGCGGTGGTGCAACGGTTGAAGATGTGAAACTGCTCCGCTCTGTTGTGGGAGAAAACTTCGGCGTCAAAGCAGCCGGCGGTGTTCGCACATATGAAGATGCTCTTGCTATCGTCGGCGCAGGAGCCGACCGGATTGGTGCCAGCGGTGCAATTGCCATCGTCACAGGCGGCACATCAGAAGAAGCTTATTAAATACCGGGACATGGGGTCTGACCCCATGTCCCACAAGAAAAGAGGGTTAATATGGTTGATGCGATGCTGGAATTTATGTTGGGACCCTTACGCGGAATAAGTGATTTTTACCTCGATTATCAAATCTATTTTAATACAGTTATCGTAGGATTCGCCTTATACAAAATATTGTTCAATAAAAAGAAAGCACAGGAATCAACAAACTAACCAGAATTTGAAAGGGTGATAGAAATGAGATCCCTTAATCTATACGGTGAACAGGATATCCGTTTTGAAGAATCACGAGACCCCGTCATTGAAAGCGGGGATGATGTCATCATTAAAGTAAAATCGGTCGGCATTTGCGGATCAGATATTTCACGCTATAAAAAGCTGGGACCGTATGTGGAAGGCATGACGTTCGGCCATGAATTTTCAGGCGAAGTGACAGCGGTTGGCGACAATGCAATTGGCTTTAAGAAAGGCGATTGTGTCACAGGCTGTCCGGCATTTTATTGCGGCAAATGTGAAAGCTGTCAGAAAGGTGAGCTTGCCCGCTGTGAAAATCTCCATGTCATTGGTGCATGGCGCCCGGGTTCTTATGCGGAGTATGTCAAGCTTCCGGCTGAAAATGTGATTCATCTTCCTGATAATGTGGATTATGACACTGCTGCAATGGTTGAACCATCATCAGTTGTTGCCCACGGATTTTACAAAACAAGTATCCAGCCTGGAGCAGAGGTAGCCATTATGGGCTGTGGCAGCATTGGTCTGCTTGCTGTACAATGGGCCAAAATCTTCGGTGCCAAAAAAGTGTATGCGATTGATATTGATAACACGAAACTGGAAGTCGCCGGAGAAGTCGGTGCTGATGTTCTGATCAACTCCATGGAAAAACCGCCACACGAGCAGATTGCGGAACACACTGACGGCAAGGGTGTTGACTTGGCAGTCGAATCGGCAGGATCACCGATTACGTCCGCGCAAGTGTTTGCTTTGCCGAAAAAAGGCGGAGAAGTTGTCTTTATGGGTATCCCTTATGCGGATATCAATATCGAGCGTTTCTATTTTGAGCGGATTGTCCGGAATGAACTCCGAGTGCTTGGCTCCTGGAATGCCATATCCTCGCCGTTCCCCGGAAAAGAATGGACATCCTCTGTCCACTATATGAGCACAGGCCAGATCAATGTCCAACCGATGATTTCCCATCGATTGAAATTGGAAGAGGGTCCTGAAACCTTTGATAACCTAATTAATCGCAAAGGGAATTATGTGAAAGTGTTGTTTCATCCGGAAGAGGGTTAGGAGGCTTGGACAAAAGTATTTTTATTACAGGAAAATCCGAACTTAAGAACGAGTATATAACCGCTCCGGAAATATACTCCGCTTTCCGGGGGCGGCCGATGAGCCTCCTCGTGCTGACGCACTCCGGGGTCTCATCCAGGCCTCTGCTCCCCAGGAGTCTCCGTATATTTCCTCCGCTAAAGTCGTCTATCGTTCATCTTTAGAACTGATCGATTTAGTTCTGTCCAAGACTCCCAGGACAATATAATTGCTGCATCAGCGTCCCGAGTGGGCGCTTTTTTTGTTGTTCAATTAAGCACTGTTGACGCAGGGAAGAATACACTTTATGATATATTACAAAAGTAACATTAAAAAACAAATGTAACATTCTAATAAAAATCAAAGAAAAGAGCGATCACATGTTAAGTTGGGAAGAACGCCGCCTAATGGTGAAAGTAGCTAAATTGTATTATTTTGAGGGGTGGACACAGGCGCAGATTGCTGCAAAGAATAATGTCTCAAGGCCTGTGATATCAAAACTCTTGAACAATGCCAAAAAAGAAGGTCTGGTGGAGATTTACATAAAAGATGAAACGGTTCATACCGTTGATCTTGAGCAAAAACTCGAGAAGATGTATGACCTCGATGAAGTGATTGTTGTCTCAACTGCCGGTTATGATCCAGTGATGGTGAAGCGGCAGCTCGGTAAAACGGCTGCGGCTTATGTGGGGAAAAAATTGCAAAACGTGAAAAGTGTCGGGATTTCCTGGGGGACAACACTTTTATCCCTCGTTGAAGAATATCCGTATGAACGACGGGATGATATTCAAATAGTTCCGATTGTGGGCGGAATGGGGACGAAGGATGTTCATATTCATTCAAATCAGCTTGCGTTTCATCTCGCCCAGAAGATGAACACGTCCTGTTCCTACCTTTATGCGCCGGCTATGGTTGAATCGGATGATTTAAAAGAAAGGCTCGTCAATTCCAAGGATATCGCCCACGTTCTTGATAAAGCGCGTAATGTGGATATGGCGTTAGTCAGTATTGGGACACCTTATAAAAGTTCTACCATGAAATCGATCGGCTATTTGGACGATGATGATATTAATTCGTTGAGCAAGGCAGGTGCTGTGGGTGATATCAGTTCACGGTTTTTTGACGCAGCCGGGGAGGAAATAGATCATCCCTTGAACAATCAAGTTATTGGGCTCAACTTAGAAGAAATCAAAAACATCCCGCAAGTCATCGGGGTTGTCGAAGGGTCGTACAAGCTGGATAGTATTGAAGCAGCTTTACGGGGCGGTTACCTGGATATACTCATTATTGATGATCAAACGGCTCAGGCTTTGATCCAATAATGACAACATACAAAAGAGCGAAAACGCTGGTAAAACCAGTGTTTTCGCCTATTATTTTTAAACAAGCTTTCGATCTCGCTCGCCTGGCTTCACGACACATTTCAGTCCTTCTTTGCTGAGTGCCGTTTGGAATGCTTTTTCCGTATCCTCTAATGTAAATGTATGCGTTATAAATGATGAAAAGTCAAGCAGACCTTCGTCAATCCATTTCACAGCTTCCATGTGAAGATACCGCGGTGCACCGTGCGTTCCGACCACTTTCAATTGTTTATATATAAAATGGTTGGTGTTAATTGGATTTTCAGTCACCGGTTTAATCCCGGCGAACAATAACACTTTACCGGTAGTGCGTGCGACTTCCAGCGATTCGCGCTGTGCATCCGCAGACGGGGCGGTGACGATAACGGTATCAGCTCCGAGTCTGTCTGTTGCCGCTTTTACTTTTTCTGTGGTATTTTCAGCCGATGGGTCAATCACCAAGTCAGCCCCGGCTTCTTTCGCTTTTTGCTGCCGGGTTTTAGAACGCTGGACAGCGATGACTTTGGCGGCTCCCATTCGTTTTAAAGCAGCGATGTACATGCAGCCGATAGCGCCTGCTCCGTAGACGACCACTGTTTCACCAGGCTTGGTGCCCACTTCATCCAACCCGCTGAGCACACAGGAAAAAGGTTCAGATAAACTGGCAAGCTCGTATGACGTTGCATCAGCAATTTTTTGAATTGATCCGTTCTGCACGAATTTTTTTGGAAGCACGACGTATTCTGCAAAACCGCCGTCTGCCTGATAACCCATTGAATGGCCTTTGATACAGTGATGGCCTTCGTTCTGCTGGCAATAAATACATTCGCCGCACGGGATATGCGCACCGAGTGTTACTCTGTCACCGGGCTTAAAACGCGTCACCCGCTCACCTGTTTCCACGACTTCTCCGGCAATCTCATGCCCAATAACACGCGGGTAATCAATCCGGTCATCGCCATGGTTGTAAACTCTCAAATCTGAGCCACACACACCGATGGCATGCACTTTTAATAAGATTTCATCCTGATTAATAGCCGGAACGTCACGTTTTTGTAGTTCCAATTGCTGTTTGCCGGTCAGGGCGATTGCTTGCATAGACTTTTTCCCCCTTAAGATCAATTATTCCTGCTGAAATGTTAATGCTTTCTCAATGAGATATTCCATATTGCCCACCTGCTTTTGCCTTGTTTCAAAGTCCCATTCGAGCGCTGACTGCATTTCATCGGCTGCCGTTTCCATTGTCCGCCTTACTTTATCAAGGTCGAATAATAGATAGCTTGTGCGCCGGTCATAAAAATCAGCAAGTGATGCAGCCATTTCATATTCAACAGCGTATCGTGCCTCGGCAGCTACATTGCGCTGTTCATCATCGTTGTACAGGTCATCGAAATCTTTAATTATTTTTAAAATTTTTTCTGTATTGCTTCCATACCGTGTTACATACGCTTGAATGATTTCTTTGGTCAGTCGCAAGTGACTGTATTGTTCATGCAGTTGATCAATCAGTGCTGTCATGTCTTTTTTGGATGTGAAATTGCCGCCCGAAAATTTCACACGGTCAGTATTTGAAGGCGTTGGTTTTTGTTTCTCGCGCTTCTCAATGTATTGCATGACGCGCTCAGCCATTTTGCGATAGCCGGTAAGTTTGCCCCCGGCAATCGTAATTAAACCGCTGTCGGATTCAAAAATCTCATCATGCCGTGATAGCTCGGATGGTTTATCCCCGTCTTTGCCAATCAATGGTCTGACACCTGCCCAGCTTGATGTGACATCATCGACGCCCAAGTCCAGCGATGGGAAAATGGCATGCAAACAGTCTAGCAAATAGTCTGCTTCTGCACGTTTGACATGAATATCATCCATATTGTCATGATAGAGTGATTCCGTTGAACCGACGAACGTCTTGTCACCTCTTGGAATGACAGCAATCATGCGCCCTTTATGCTGAAAGTAAGTGGATGAGGCGACAGGCAGCTTGTCATAATCGAAAACAATATGAATCCCTTTGGCGAGCACCATATATTTTCCGGTGACAGGCCGGTCTTTTTCGCGTACTTTATCAACCCATGGCCCAGCTGCGTTGACGACGTGTGTCGCCTGGATTGTGAATGATTGTTCGCCGATCCGATCGCGAGCAACGACACCTTTGATCCGGTTGTTTTCATCTTTTAATACATCGGTCATTTCTGCATAATTCAGAATCGAAGCGCCTTTTTCAGCAGCAGTTTTGGCTGCTTCCATCGTCAGCCGGCTGTCATCTGTCCGGTATTCAACATAGATGCCGCTTCCTTTGACTGTTTTTGGGTTAAATAATGGCTCCCGCTTTAATGTTTGCCGTTTTGTGTATAGTTTGTGGCGTTCGGGTTTTTCGACGCCTGCGAGCCGGTCATAAACCGTGAGGCCAGCTTTTAATGTCGCTAAGTTGTAGGATTCTTTTTTGACAATTGGAAAATTCATGTTAATCGGGTAGACAAGGTGACGTGCATTGTTATAAACAATTGCCCGTTCTTGACCCGTTTCTCGCACCACAGGGAAATCTAGTTTTTGAAGATATTTAAGCCCGCCGTGAATGAGCTTGCCGGAGCGGCTGCTCGTGCCGGATGCGAAGTCTTTTCGCTCAATTAAAGCCACATTCATCCCCGTGTTGCGGCATCGAGAGCGATTCCGCTTCCGGTAATGCCGCCCCCAATAACTAATACATCAAAGTGCTCCTTTTCCATTTCCGTTATGGCCGTACTTCGGATAGTAGAAGAAAATGTGCTGTTCCCCATTTTTACACCCCATCTGTTTTACTTTTTGTCTGAAGATGCCGGCTTGAGCCAGCAAAGAATTAGTAGTTTACAATTGTAATCTATCAAATCATTTGTAAAAGCTTGTAATTTTAGTATATTGCTTTTAAAATAGTAAGTCAATAAAGGGCTTACATATTAATAGTTTTGAAACATCAACAACGATTGGAAACGTCAGGGGGGAAAAGTAATGACAACCACGATAAAAGAACGCCAGCTCATGGAGAAAGTTTCTAAATTGTATTATCTCGAAGGTTGGACGCAAAACCAGATTTGCAAAAAGGTCGGCTTATCAAGACCGATTGTTTCCAAATTACTGAAACAAGCGCGCGAAAAAAATATCGTTGAAATCCATCTAAAAGATGAGACCGTTCATACTGTTGAATTGGAACGACTGCTCGAAAAACAATACGCGTTGACCGAGGCTATTGTTGTTTCAGATTCAGATGAATTTCCCGGTGCAACACGCAGAGCCGTGGGCGAAGCTGCATCAGCTTATTTAAGGAATAAGCTGCCGAACATTCAAACGCTCGGAGTATCATGGGGGAAAACGATACGAACGATGGTTGAAAGGTTTCAGGGCGTTGAACAGTCGCACGTCCACTTAGTTCCGTTAATCGGGGGAATGGGCCAAAGTCATGTTGAATACCATTCAAACCAGCTTGCATTTCAGCTTGCCCGAAAGCTTAATGCAAGTTCTTCTTATGTTTACGCCCCGGCTTTTGCAGATAATAAAGAAATGAAAGCACAGCTCATCAAATCTAAGGATGTTACAGCTATTATGAAGGAAGGGGAAAAAATTGATTTTGCCATTGTGGGGGTCGGAAGTGTCACGCGTGAGACAACGGGAATTGAAATGGGTTATATGAACGAAACCGACATCCAATCATTGGAAGCCTCGGGTGCGAAGGGTGATCTCAACTCATGGTTTTTTGATGATGATGGAAATGAAGTCAATCATTCTATCAACGACCGTATTATTGGTGCAAACCTTGATAGAATCAGGGAAATCCCTGAGGTGATGGCGCTTGCTGAAGGCGAACATAAAGTATCCAGTTTACATACCGCTTTGCGTGCAGGACTCGTCAATAGTTTAGTGACGGATGAACGGACTGCGGCAAGTCTAGTAAAAGGGTTCGGCGATTAGTCGCGAAATTTTTTGACGAATTTTGTTGACAAATACCTGAAAGCGTTTTATTATTAGGTTTACAAAAGTTACGATTAAAACATTTGTAAAAAGAGGTGACAATAACATGTGGGGTACATTTATTATTGTATTTGCTTCAATCTGGGGCCTGCAGTTTCTGTTGACACATTTTCAGGTGAAACACTATCAATCTGAAATTAAGAAACTGAGTAAACGTGACAGTGGCTATTTGGGAACCGGTTATTATAAAAAGCGGTTTGGAACCGGAGCAATTATGCTTCTGGTGTGTGATGAAGATGGGTGGATTACGGATGCGAAAGTGATGAAAGGGCTTACCGTTTTTGCCAGATTCAGAAATATGCAGAGGCTGATTGGCATGAAACTGGAAAATAGCAAATTGGCAGATTTTCTTCCAAAAAAGGAACAAATTGCCCTTACCAATGCGATTGACATGATAGAAAAAGAATTCAAAAAAAGAGAGGGGAATGAGGCATGGATTTCTTAGTCACTCTGGCTGAAGGCTTTATAGGCATGTTCCAGGAAGGCGGGGACACCTTTATCGGCCTCGTCACCGATATTATTCCATTACTGATTGCTTTGATCACAGCAGTTAACGCTGCAATTAAATTTGTTGGAGAAGAAAGGGTTTTCAACTTTGCCCAAAAATGTACAAAATATTTTTTCTTAAGATATACAATTTTCCCTTTCCTGGCCGTATTTTTCTTGACGAACCCAATGTGTTATACATTCGGCCGTTTCTTGCCGGAACACAAAAAGCCGGCTTTCTATGATTCAACGGTATCGTTTGTACACCCGGTTACAGGTCTTTTTCCGCATGCGAATCCGGCTGAACTATTCGTCTATACAGGTATAGCCGCCGGAATTACAGACCTTGGCCTTTCAACAGGACCATTGGCATTGAGGTTTTTGCTCGTCGGTATCGTTGTCATGTTACTGAGAGGTGTTGTAACCGAGTTTATTACAGTCCGAATGATTAAAAACAGGGAAAGTCAAGCTGAAAATTCCGCAGCGTAACGCAAGATCGATGAGGAGGTAAACACATGAGTGACTATAAAGCAGCAAAAGTTTCAAAAGGTGGCTCGGGCTGGGGCGGTCCATTAGTTATCCATCCTAAAGAAAGTCAAAAATATATCGTATCAGTAACCGGTGGCGGTATTCATCCGGTCGCCCAGGAGATAGCGGACAAAACAGGCGGTATTGCGATTGACGGATTTGAGAAATCAGTCGAAAAAGAAGAAATGGCCTGTGCTGTTATTAATTGCGGAGGCACCGCA
The DNA here is from genome assembly GCF_001307805.1 of Lentibacillus amyloliquefaciens. Classification (GTDB taxonomy): domain Bacteria; phylum Bacillota; class Bacilli; order Bacillales; family Amphibacillaceae; genus Lentibacillus; species Lentibacillus amyloliquefaciens. The sequence continues at coordinate 3,253,088 of NZ_CP013862.1, forward strand.
AGAAGTGGTGTCTACCCAAAAATGGGTGTCCTGACGGTGAATGTATTCAGTAATTCACCATCAGGTCCACTGGCAAAATTTATAAAAGAAACAAATTTTGTATCTGGTGTTACAACGGACAATGTTGAATTAGCTGATGGCTCTGAAGGAGAGAATCAGCCGGATCAAACGGAAGATGATTCAGGCGAAGCAGAACAGGATGCAAAAGGGTCATTGCTGGATAAAGATGTTGCTAAAGAAACAAAAGAAGAAGCCAAGCAAAAAGTAGCAGCAAAAGAAGAAAGCAACGGCAAGAAAAAAAATCCTGTTATCCGACTTATTGAGTTCCTTGGTGATAAAGTCGGCTTTGTGGTCAGTACGTTTTTCCAGGCAGGCCGCGATACAATTGATACTGTTATCAAAAATATTTTACCATTTATGGCATTCGTCAGTGTGCTGATGGGGATTATTACTTATACAGGGATCGGTGACCTGATCGCGAACTGGGTATCGCCACTGGCTGGGTCACTTACAGGTATGCTGATTCTTTCACTGATTTGTTCAATTCCGGTCATTTCACCGTTACTTGCACCGGGGGCTGTTATTGCTCAGGTTGTTGGTGTTCTGCTTGGTACTGAAGTAGGAAGAGGAAATATCCCGCCACAGATGACATTGCCTGCACTATTTGCTATTAACCCGCAAGTCGGTACAGACTTTGTGCCGGTGGGATTGACACTTGGGGAAGCAAAGCCGGAAACAATCGAAGTAGGTGTGCCGGCGGTCCTTTTCTCAAGATTGGTGACTGGACCGCTCGCGGTTGTTATTGCTTACTTTGCAAGTTTCGGTCTTTATAGCTGAACAGAATCGGGGTGTTAGCATCCGTTAACTTCCACCCCAGCCTATTTGTTTGACCTCATGTTTAGAGGTGGGAGTTCTACGGGCGCTTGCGCCGGGATAAAATTGCCCTCTTTTAAAAGAGAGGGCAACACATTGCAACCAGTTTTACGTATGTTATAATATAGAACAAATGTAAAAACAACGAAAATGGAGGATTTCATATGTCAAATGCATATTACAGCGTTAACATCGTTGAAGTCGGAAGTGATGCGCCATTAATGACAGAAGAAGATATGGTCATTTTGTTTAATAATACAGTCCCGGCAGATTTAAAAAGCATTGCATTCGTGCATAACGGAGATACAATTTCTGAGGAAATAAAAGCAGGCGACAAGATGGTAGTCGATGGGGAAGCTTTTGACATCTTATTCGTTGGCGACAAAGTCAATGATACGATGCACGACTTAGGCCACGCGACATTCCATTTTAACGGGGAGAACCATTCAGATCTGCCTGGAACAGTTTGTCTCGAGGCAAAACCAATCCCCGAAATCAGTGCCGATTCTGTTATTACATTTACAAGATAAAGTTAAGCTGGGACAAAATTACACGAGGAGTGAGTCATCATGTTGGGTATTAATCGTAAACTAGCAAACTTTGAAAAATCAGATTCATACATTAAGGTCGGCCTTGTTGGGGCGGGACAGATGGGAAGAGGGATGATTTCCCAGATTGAGAGCATGAAAGGCATGCGTGTAGTCATTACAGCTGATTTAGCTATCGAGAATGTCAAAAACGCTTATGAAAATGCGGGAATTGACGCAGCAAATATTGTGGAAACCGATGAATTGGAAAAAGCACATGCGGCAGTCAGTCAGGATAAGGTCATTGCAACGAAAGACAGTAAACTAGTTACAGCCCTTTCAGAAGTAGATGTTGTGGTTGATGCAACCGGTGTACCGAATATCGGTGCTGAAATTGCATGGGACAGCATTTTGAATAACAAACATATTGTCATGCTGAATGTGGAAGCCGATGTTACGGTCGGCCCGTTATTGAAGAAAATGGCTGATTCCAGCGGCGTTGTCTATACAGGGTCTGCAGGGGATGAACCCGGGGCCATCATGGAGTTATATGACTTTGCCGATGCTATGGGCTTTGAAATTGTTGCATTAGGAAAAGGCAAAAACAATCCATTGAATCTGGAATCCAACCCCGATGTCACTGCAGAAGAAGCGGAGCAAAAAGGATCGAGTCCGAAAATGCTGGCATCATTCCAGGATGGCACGAAAACAATGGTTGAAATGAACTGTGTTGCGAATGCGACCGGGTTTGCACCTGATCAGCCGGGCATGCACGGTTTTGAAGGTAAAGTGGCTGATCTTCCAGGCATCTTTATTGAAAAAGACAAAGGTGGAGAATTGAACGGCCGTCAAGTCGTTGATTTTGTTAACGGAATCGCACCTGGTGTCTTTGCGATTATTGCTTCTGATAAAGCAGAAGTAAACGCAGAAATGAAATATTTGAAGATGGGTGACGGACCAAACTATGTGCTTTACCGCCCATATCATCTGACAAGCCTGGAAACACCACTATCCATTGCCAAAGCTTATTTTGATAAAGAACCGACCATTGCGCCGCACTATGGCTTGCAGGGTGAAACAGTCGCAGTTGCTAAGAAAGATTTGGCTGAAGGCGACTATCTGGATGGGATTGGCGGCTATTCAGTCTACGGTAAATTGTATAAAGTTGAGGAAGCCAAGGCGGAAAACGCTATGCCTGTCGGACTGGTGGATGGCAACGTGAAATTAACAAAAGCCGTTAAAAAAGGCGACGTTATCACTTATGACGCTGTCGAACAGACTAAAGAGTCAACCATCTGGAAACTGCGTGCGCTTCAGGATAAACAGTAATAACTGAACAGCGGTCTTTGCCAGGTGAGTTCTTTCTTGGAGGTTTGTTTTTACTGAGACAAAATGGCAGGATTGATTTCCTCTCCGGGCAGTCGCGCGCCTTAGGGCAACGCTTTAACTTCCTCGGAAGCAAAGGCATAGGTGAGACCCCCAATGCGCTAGCATGCAGGGGATCACCAGCCGCCCGCGAAAAGCGACGAGCAAAACATCCACCGAGTTTAGCTGCGAGTTGCGAGGAGTGCGGCTCCACCGATTTTGCTTGCAATACGACGAGCACCCAAGTATATTTCCGGAGCGGTGTCATAGCAAGTAGCCGTAATACACATCGACTGTAAGCTATAAAATCTACAAAAATAGCCCTTTTGAAAATCAGGCGGGCAGGCAATTTAATTTGACCCGACTGTGGAATCGTTTTATAATATAATTACAAAAGTAACAATAAAGAACAAATGTAAAGAAGGAGTGGGCATAATGGAATTGACAAAAGATGTGACGCTCGTCCCTGATGTCAGTCAGGATAAATTGGTAGATTTGTATAAACAAATGTGGGTTATCCGGTTCTTTGATGAAAAAGTGGATGAGTTTTTCGCCAAAGGTATGATCCACGGCACGACCCACTTGGCGGTTGGCCAGGAAGCAAGTGCTGCGGGAGCTTGTGCGCTGCTCGACAATGAGGATAAGATTACCAGTACACACCGCGGGCATGGGCATTGTATCGCTAAAGGTGCAACCCCTGACAAAATGATGGCGGAATTGTTCGGCCGTACCACGGGATACTGCAAAGGCAAAGGCGGATCGATGCACATTGCCGACATTGATATCGGCAACCTTGGTGCAAATGGCATCGTAGCAGGCGGCATTCCGCTTGCGGTGGGTTCAGCGCTGACTGCAAAAATGAAAAAGCATGACTATGTAACAGTTTGCTTTTTCGGCGATGGTGCAACAAACGAAGGAAGTTTTCATGAAGCGGTAAACCTGGCTTCAATCTGGGATCTGCCCGTTATTTTTGTATGTGAAAATAACTTGTATGGCATGTCCGGGAATGTAAATGAAATGACAAATGTCAAAAACATTGCTGACCGTGCTGCAGCATATGGCATCCAGGGTGCTGTAGCTGATGGCAACGACATTGTCGACATGATGAATAAAACAAATGATGCAGTTGACCGTGCACGCAATGGAGAGGGACCGTCATTGATCGAAGCGAAAACCTACCGCTGGAAAGGTCACTCGAAAAGTGATGCGAAGAAGTACCGCACACGTGAAGAAGAAAACGAATGGAAAGCAAAAGATCCAATCAAACGATTCAGAGAAGTGCTTATAGAAGCTGATATCTTAACGGAAGAAAAGGCAGAAGAAATCCGTAAAGCTGCTAAAAAAGAAATTGAAGATGCGGTTGAATTTGCTGAAAACAGTCCAATGCCGACTGAAGATGACTTACTGACGGATGTTTACGCATAGGAGGGAACCATGATGAGAGAGATTACCTATTCAGAAGCAGTACGCGAAGCATTGAGCCAGGAAATGCGCAAAAATGATGATGTTTTTATTTTAGGGGAAGATATCGGTGTTTATGGTGGTGCGTTCGGTGTGACACGCGGCATGATTGAGGAATTCGGTCCCGACCGCATCCGCAACACCCCAATCAGTGAATCCGGTATCGCCGGGGCGGCGGTCGGATCGGCACTGACAGGTATGCGCCCAATTGCTGAACTGCAGTTTTCCGATTTCATTACGATTGCTCTGGATCAGATGGCCAACCAGGCAGCTAAAATTCGTTATATGTACGGCGGAAAAGGCAAGGTGCCGATGGTTTTACGAACACCAAGTGGTTCCGGTACAGGTGCCGCTGCCCAGCATTCTCAAAGTCTTGAAGCATGGGTGGCGCATGTTCCCGGTCTAAAGGTAGTTCAGCCATCGACAGGCTATGATGCTAAAGGACTTTTGAAAGCAGCCATTGATGATGACAACCCGGTCATTTTTTACGAGCACAAAACGCTTTATGGCACGAAATCCGATGTGCCTGAAGAGCAATACAGCATTCCGCTCGGACAAGCTGACATCAAACGTGAAGGAACAGATGTTACGATTGTTGCCTATGCCGTCATGGTGCCGCGTGCACTAGAAGCAGCTAAGGAACTGGAGAAAGAAGGCATCAGTGTTGAAGTGGTCGACCCGCGTACTTTGGTGCCGCTTGACAAAGAAACAATCGTGAAATCCGTTTCCAAAACCGGACGGGTTGTAGTTGCGCATGAAGCGGTCAAACGCGGCGGCTACGGCGGTGAAATCGCCAGCATGATTGCAGAAAGTGATGCATTTGACTTCCTAGATGCACCAATCAAACGACTGGGTGGTGCTGAATCGCCAATTCCTTACAATCCTGAATTGGAAAAAGCCCATGTACCGCAAGTACCCGATATGATTAAAGCCGTAAAAGAAACGCTGAATAAAGCGTAAGGGGGGTTCTGAAATGGCTAAAGAAGTATTTATGCCGAAACTCAGCAGTACCATGGACGAGGGTACTTTGCTGGAATGGTTTAAAGAAGAAGGCGACCCGGTAGAAGTCGGGGAACCGATATTTGAAATCATGACCGACAAAATCAACATTGAAGTTGAATCCTATGAAGAAGGCGTTCTGCTGAAACGTAATTATGACGTTGATGCTGAAATCCCTGTCAACGCCGTCATTGGCTATGTCGGCGAAGAAGGCGAAGACGTGCCTGAGAATCCTCCTGAAGCTGGAGCGAATGACAGTAAAGGTGCTCAAGCAGGATCTGGTGAGGATGCTGGTCAAACCGGCGCACCAGCGGCTGAAGAGAGAGGCTCTGACGACGTTCAGGATGACACAGAAGGCGAAAAAGTGCGTGCAACCCCTGCAGCCAGACGTGTTGCCCGCGAAGAAAATGTTAACCTTGCCTCTGTTCAGGGCTCCGGGCCAAAAGGACGCCGCCATGAACAGGATATGAAAGATGCACTCGACAGCACGAAAGCCACACCGCTTGCCGGTAAAATTGCCGGTGACCAGGGCGTTGATCTCGCAGAAGTTGAAGGTTCAGGTGCTCATGGCAAAGTGCGCAAAGATGACGTATTGCAGCACACAACACCAGCGGCCGCACAAAGCGCACCGGATGAAGATGCCGAGCGCATTAAGCTGAAAGGTCTGCGTAAAGCTGTTGCCGATAAAATGGTTCAAAGTACCAGCGAGATTCCGCATGTCACATTGACGAGCGACGTCGACATGACGCATGTCATCGATGTGCGCAAGACACTGCTTCCGATTATCGAAAAGCAAACCGGCTACAGAGTTTCGTATACTGAAATTTTGATAAAGGCTGTATCACAGCTCATGGACGCACACCCACGGGTTAACGCGTCACTTGAAGGCAACGAGATTGTGCTTAACAAATCTGTTAATATCGGACTCGCTGTTGCGGTTGAAGATGGCTTAATCGTGCCATCTGTTAAAGATGCGGATAAGAAAGGGCTCGCCCAATTGACCAAAGTAAGCAAAACGCTTGGTCAAAAGGCACGCGATAACAAACTGACACCTGACGAAATGACCGGCAACACATTCTCCATCAGCAACCTGGGCATGTATGCGATTGACAGTTTCACACCGATTATTAACCCGCCGGAAACAGCCATTCTCGGGGTCGGCCGCATTGTCGAAAAACCGGTTGTTATCGACGGTGAAATCGAAGTCCGGCCAATGATGGCACTCAGCCTGTCATTCGACCACCGGGCAATCGATGGTGCTCCGGCGGCAGCATTCCTGACCGACTTGAAAGAGCGGCTGGAAAATCCATACGGCCTGTTGATATAAGGGGTGAACACGATGAAATCTTATAATCTCGCAATTATCGGGGCTGGTCCCGGCGGCTATGTCGCAGCCATCAGGGCGGCAAAAGAAGGCTTAAGTGTCGCTCTGGTCTCCGGGGATGATCTAGGCGGAACATGTCTCAACCGCGGCTGCATTCCTTCCAAGACAATGCTGAAACATGCCGAGGTTATCGAAGACATTAAAGGTGCCAAGACATACGGGATCACCGTTAATGACTTTTCCTTTTCCATTAAGGATATGGTCGGCCGGAAAACGAAAGTCGTTAAAACATTGAAAAACGGCATCAAAGGCTTGATGAAGCAAAATAAAATTGAAGTCTTCAGCGGCATCGGTTCCGTCCAAGAAGATAAGACAGTGATCATTGCGTCCAACGGCGGCACAGAGACGATTCAAGCTGACAATGTGATGCTCGCGAATGGCTCAAAACCGCTCGTTCCGCCACTCCCTGGCATTGACGACATCGGATATTATACGAGTGATACGATTTTTGATATTGAAGAGGTTCCAGCCCATATGGTGATTATGGGCGGCGGCGTCATCGGACTCGAAATCGCCTGTATTTTCAATAGCCTTGATACAAAAGTGGAAATCGTCGAAATGGCCGACCGGATCTTGCCAACTGAAGATCCGGATGCTTCGGATTACTTGAAGCGTGAATTGAGTAAAAAGGGCATCGGTATCCAGACGGGTGCTAAAATTACCGGCTTCAGCAAGAACGGTCAGAAGACAACTGTGGACGTGGAGACATCAGATGGTAATAAAAACACAATCGAAACAGACAGCGTGCTTGTTGCCGTCGGACGTCAGCCTAACCTGACCGGCATTGACAATCTGGGGGTTACATTTGACGGTAAATTTGTCAAAGTCGATCAGAACTTACAGACATCCGCAGCTGGCATCTACGCGATTGGTGACTTGATTGGCGGCTACCAGTTCGCACACGCCGCAAGCGATGAAGGTATCAGAGCCGTGACTCATATCGCTGGGAAAGCAGGGCATGGGTCGCAGCCGGAGTCGACGATCCCGCGCTGCGTTTATACATTTCCGGAAGTCGCGAGCGTCGGCATGACAGAAGCCCAAGTTAAAGAGAAAGGCTACCGCGTCAAAACGAAAAAAGTCGACATCGCTGCTAACGGTAAAGCAATCGCAGCCGGCGAAACAAGCGGCTTCATGAAACTAATTTCAGAAGAGAAATACGGCGAAGTGCTCGGCGTCGTCATGGTCGGCGCCCACGTCACCGAAATGATTAGCCAGGCAACCGCCTACATGCATCTCGAAGGAACCGCTGAAGAGCTTGACAGCATGGTATTCCCACATCCAACGGTATCAGAAGCCTTGGGTGAAGCCGGAAGCGTATGGCTGGAAAAAGGTATACATTACAGTTGATATAGTTGATGAGGAGGTTTTCAGCAGAGGCTGAAAACCTTTTTTTGAATTGATGCAGCGCGGTGTTAACTTTGGCTTGATGAGATTTGTGCTGGGTGTGGGCTGGAACGAGCGAGAGTGTGGTCGAGACGAGCGAGGGCGGGATTGAAACGAGCGGCAAGGGCCCCGGAACGAGCGAGAGCAGGGTCAAAATGATTCAACACGCGGTCTGAAACGGGCGAGAGCATCACCGAAACGAGCGACACACAACTCCAAAAAGAGCAATAATTACTCAAACTGGTGCAGGAAAGCCTTGAGCTTGTGGGAGAACAGTCCCGCCGTATCCTTAAGAAAAGGACATACCCATCTGAAAAGTTGATTTTCGACTCATGCTGAAAATTTATACACTTTTGCCTTCCAATATGCTATATTAATAACAATCCAAAAACTAAATAAAGGAGCAAAACGATGATAATAAGAAACCGCCCAAAACCCCTTCCACTAAGAAATCTTGATGCAGCCATCCCACGACTCCCACCAACGTTTCCGAATCTCCCCAGAATGCAAGAAGATGTCAAAAAGCAACAGCAAGGCTATTCAGGCGAAAAAAAGATAGACTATTTTCTTGATAACCTCGCACCCATGTACACAATCCTTCACGATGTTTATCTCCGTGAGAATAACAAAAACTTTCAAATAGACTCCCTGGCTATTGCTAATCACTCCATTTTCATGATTGATTCCAAAAATTATAACGGAACCATTTCGTTTAATACCACCCTCCGGCAGCTCACCCGCTCTGACGGCAAACTCGAGTCAGGCTTTGAAAATCCCATTACTCAGATTAAAAATCAAAAATTCCATCTGCAAAATTGGCTCAAGGAGCGTAACTTGGGGCATATTCCGGTAAAATGCTTTGTAGCAATTGCTGATCCGTCGACTGTTGTGCGGGTAGAAGGCAGCGAGGACGAGGTCAGTCAATATGTCGTTCATGCCGCTGAACTCCCCGAGCGAATAATGAACGCCGATCAGCAATACCGCAATAAAGGCGCGCGGAAGCTCCCAGACTATCAAATCGGCAAGACCATGCTGAGCGAATGTGGTGAATTTGATATTGATATATTCAAAAAATATGGCATGCGACTGGCGAACATATTACCTGGTGTCATCTGTCCTGGTTGTGGGCTGCGGGGGATGAAACGAATACATAGCGGGTGGTGGTGCCGTAAATGTCAGCAAAAACATTATCATGCGCATTGGCAAGCACTTGCTGATTATTTACTGCTGGTGAAAAATACAATAACGAACAAAGAATGTATGTGGTTTTTAGGCTTGAATAAAAGAGGAACTGCAACAAGAATCCTTAAGAAAAGCGGATTGACGTATGATGATAAATATAGATGCTGGTATAAAAAGAAATAGACATATGATGATTTTCGGCTGTGCCGAAAATCTTCTTTTTACATCTGCCATCCTGTTGAGGCAATCGAGTGAGAGCGTCATCAGAACGAACGACGCGCCAATCATTTCGAGCGGGGATGGCACCAAAACGAGCGGCAGAGGACCCGAATCGAGCGAGAGCGTCATCGGAACGAGCGACGCACCAATCAAAACGAGCGAAAACGCCACCGAACCGAGCGACAATCCACCATGAACGAGCGAGAGCCGGCAGTTCGCCGGCTCCCCCTGCAACAGCTAGTCCTCTCCCTGATAACTAAAATAATCAAAATCAGCATATAGGTTTTTCCCTGACGTATCCTGGCACTGCATGCCGACAAACGCTCCTGTGAAGAAGCCGCCGCCCTCTACGTAATCATCAGAAAGCTTGTACGCGTATAACGTAACCGGGATTTCAATCCAATCCGCGCGATCAAAGGAATACAAATAACGATACGTATTCGTTTTAACATCAACTCGCAAGTATACGTACGCAACGTCATTCGGGATCGCAATTTTATCTTTAAGCGGCTGGTCGAATGAAAAGTTGTCGCACACTGTTAATTCCAATATTCTTCCTTTTTCCTCATCCCATGTCACCTGCAGAGCTGTCCAGTTGCGTGTGTTATAATAATTGACCAATCCGGCCGCCTGCTGAAACGATTCCGGATTAAAAGCAACTTTTGTCTCGGCGGTAAAATTAAAATGCTGCCAGCGCCGGGCGATATAAGCCTGTGTGAATTTTGAGGTTAATGATTCCCGGCCGTACAGCCTTAAATGCCCCGGATTGTCCGTCAGCGATAGAATATCTTCACCCAAAGGAATCCGCAGTGACTGGAAATGGTGATTTAAGACGGCAGAGTCAAAGTCGTCTTTTTCATCAAAGTCCTTTTCCCATTTGACTTCATCAATATCAGGACCTTCGATTTCAACGGATGGCCGGCTGCCGCCAACAACATACGGCCAGTCATTTTTCCACTCCAACCGCTGGATAGCGGTTTCTCTTCCCAATGGGCAGTAGCCGCGAATCCCGTCCAGCAACGGCTGATCCTCTTTAGGCAGCGGCCGGCCTGTCAAATGGACCAAAAACCATTCATCGGTATGTGTCTTGACAATGGAAGCGTGTCCCGCTTTCTGAAGCGGAATCCGCGGGTGCGGCCATGATGTGATCAATGGGTTTTCAGGATGAATTTCGTAAGGTCCCCATAAATCTTTGGAACGGGCAATCGTGGCTTGGTGCTCATATTTTGTGCCGCCTTCAGCTGTCAAAAGATAGTAATAGCCGTTAATCTTATAGAGATGAGGGGCTTCGGTCAGCTTGATATCGGTCCCTTTAAAAATCACTTTCTCGCCGCCAATCAGCTTCTGCTCCACGTCACTGTATTCCTGCAGCACAATGCCATAAAAATCATGACGGCCAATCCGGTTGTCCCATAACATGTTGACCAAATATTTTCTGCCATCGTCATTGTGAAATAGGGAAGGGTCGAAACCGGAGCTGTTCAAGTAAACAGGATCGGACCACTCACCATCAATTGTTTCACTTGTCACGAGGTAATTATGGCAGTCTTTCCAGGCGCCATCGACGACTTTCATATCGGTATAAATCAGCCAGAATTTGCCGTCAGCATACGATAGGGCAGGGGCCCAGACACCGCCGGAATCGGGGTTCCCTTTCATGTCCAGCTGGCTGAGGCGGTTCAGGGGCCGGGATGCCAGCCGCCAGTTTTTCAAATCCCTGGAATGGTAAATGCCGACACCGGGGAACCATTCAAATGTTGAAACAGCAATATAGTATTCTTCTCCGGCGCGGCAGATGCTGGGATCAGGGTTGAATCCGGTTAAAATTGGATTTTTAATCATTGTCATGTGATCACCTCTACTTATAAATTTTAAAGAAATTTTCAATCGAAAAGTGAGCGACACCCAAAGCAGTTGAATGTGCTGATAGATCTGAGAAGTCTATTTGTAAATGTTTTTGCTGAAACCAGAGAGCATGGTGATTCACTTTTTCAAGCAATGGCTGTTCGATCCATTCTTTAGCAGCTGTCATGCGGTTTCCGATGATGACCTGTTGCGGGTTGAATGAATTGATAATGTTAATCATGCCAACTCCCAAATAATTACCGATTGTATTAAAAAGGCTAATCGCTTCTTTATCACCCTTTTCTGCCAGACGTATCATTTTTTCCAAAATGTTATCCACATCAGCATTTTTAATGCCGAATTGAGCGGCGTTGTTGATTAATGCTTGTTCTGAAGCGTAAAGTTCCCAACAGCCGTTATTGCCGCATCTGCATGTTGTTCCGTTAGCTTCGATGGTCATATGGCCCATTTCACCGGAAAAACCGCTGTTTCCACGATAAAGTTCACCGTTAAGAATTAATCCGACACCAATACCGACGCCTACACTGACATAAATGATATCCGAATCGTCAGTTCCTGTTCTGAATTTTTTCTCCGCATAAGCACCTGCGTTTGCTTCGTTTTCAATGACGACAGGGCAGTCATACTTTTCTTCCATAATGGATTTTAGATCAACATTCTGCCAACCGAGGTTTGGTGCGAGTAAAACCTTGCCGTTCTTATCCGTTGCACCGGGCACACCGATTCCGATGCCGACAACTCCGTAAGTGCTTGGCGGGGCATGGGATGTCAGGAAATCGATTGTGTCATATAATTTATGTTCAATTTCTTCAAACGTCGGATCCTTATAGGTCAGTGATGTTTCCTTACATACGTTTCCTTTAAGATCGGTCAGAATCCCGAATATATAGTTGACGCCGATATCGATGCCGATTGAATAGCCCGCAACCTCGTTAAACAGCAGTATGACCGGCTTTCTCCCACCGCTGGATTCGCCGGGACCTTTTTCATAAATCAGATCTTCATCCAGCAATTCGCTGACCTGAGAAGAAACGGTTCCTTTGTTTAAGCCCGTTTCATCAGCAATATTTGCCCGGGAGATAGGGGAGTGATCCATGATTGTTTCCAATACAATTGATTTGTTGCCATTTTTAATGGTGTGTTGGTTCCATGTTTTGTTTTGCAGCATAGTTAATTCATCACTTTCCTCTTTTTTGAATATTGTAGCATAAAAATCTTTGTTCATCCACTGGACAAACAAAGATTATTTTGCTATTATTCAAAATAAGCATTCAAATCGAATGTAATCAATTAAAAATGGAGGTAAATAAATGTGAGTAAGAAAGCGATTACATTATTTTTGTCGGTACTGCTTCCGGTTTTGGTGATGGCAGGGTGCAACGGTGACTCGGAGGACAGCAGTGCAAACACCGAAGACGAAAAAACAATCGATTTCATGCACTTGTGGCCTGAGGGAAGTTCAGCGGAACATAATCGCATCGTAAATGACATTGTCAAGGAATATGAGAGTGAAAATGAAGGCGTTAACATTGAACTTGAAATTTTAAGCAATGAGCAATATAAAGATAAAATCAAAGTTCTATCGACTTCCGATGAACTTCCTGATGTCGGCATGACCTGGGCTGCCGGTTATATGGAGCCATATGTGGAAGGCGACAAATACGCATCTCTGGACGATGTTGTTGAAAGTGAAGAATTAAAGGGGCAGTTTGTTTCCGGAACGACCGATGCCTTTTCGGTGGATGGCACAGCGTACGGGCTGCCGCTTGAATTGAACATTGCAACAGTGTTTTATAATCAAGCCATTTTTGAAGAGCACGGACTTGAAGCGCCTGAAACCAATGAAGAATTCCAAAATGTTGTACAAACACTGAAAGAAAATGGCGTCACACCGATTGCTTTGGGTAATAAGGATCGTTGGACCGGTTCTTTATGGTATATGTATTATGCTGACCGAATCGGCGGGTCAGATCTCCTGACAAGCGCCATTAACCGGGAAGAATCATTTGAAAATCCGGCTTTAATCCAGGCAGCGGAAGAAGTTCAGAACTTGGTTGATATGAATGCCTTTAATGATGGGCACAACGGCCTTTCAGATCAAGAAGTCAAGAGCATGTTCATGAATGGGCAGACAGCGATGTATTTGATTGCCACCTGGGATCTGCCAAACTATACGACAAACGAAGAAGTGCCTCAGGAATTCAGGGACTCAGTCGGCTATTTCGACTTCCCTACTGTTGATGGAAAAGGTGAAAAGAGTAGTTATGTAGGTGGACCCGGTGTTGGGTTGTTTGTCGCTGAAAATTCGGAAGTAAAAGAAGAAGCGAAAGATTTCACGAAGTTTTTTGTCCAGAAATGGGGCGAAAAATCAGTGACGGAAGCGGGCGTTATCCCGGCTACAAAAGTAGATGCCGAATCCTTGGATCTGCCGCAAATGTATGTGGACGTGCTGGATGATTTGAATAATGCGAGTAATTTAACACTATTTGCTGATGTTCAAATGAGTCCTGACACAGCTGAAGTGCACTTGAACCAGATTCAGGCATTATTCGGCGGGGAAGTGACCCCGGAAGAGTTTGCAAAAGCACATGAAGAAGCACTATCACAGGAAGAGTAAACGTTACGATTAAAGAAAAGAGGCTGGGACAAAAGGATTTAAAGTACATGAAAAGACGAACTATTATTAGGAGGGAAGCGGGATACACCGCTGCGGAAATATGCTTCGCTTTCCGCGGGCGGCTGGTAAGCCACCGAAGCGCTAAAGCACTTCGGTGTCTCACCTATGCCTCTGTTCCCGCAGGAGTCTTCGCATATTTCCTCCGCTTACGGATCGCTTTATTCGTCTTTCCCAACACTCGTTTTAGTTTTGTCCCAGCCATTTTCCAGCTTAAATATTTGGGGTTGAATATCAATGAATAAAGTCATGTCCAACAAATGGATTATAGCACTATACGTTCTTCCGGCCTTGCTGCTGATTGGTGTCTTAATATTCATTCCGCTGATCCTGTCAGGTTATTATGGCCTGATGGAATGGAATGGCATCGGGGAAATGGAGTTCATCGGGCTGGAAAATTATATCGCAGCCATACAGGACCTTAAATTTTGGGACAGTGCCTTGCATTCCGCTTTATTGGCAATCTTTTCGACGTTAAGTCTGGTTGTTTATCTGGCTATATCGATGATTCTGGCTTCCAAAATCAAGGGGGCGGATCTATTAAGAAAAATCTATCTCATTCCGATGCTGTTGTCATCGGTTGCGATCGCTCAGCTGTGGATTAAGGTATTTAATCCTGCCAATGGGATGCTCAATCGGATTTTAATGGCCATTGGCTTTGAAAATCCGCCTGCATGGCTGGCTAATCCCGATATCGTATTATATGCGATTTTTATTCCAATCCTGTGGCAATATGCCGGTTTTTATATATTAATCTATTATGCTGCCTTGAAAAATGTCCCGGAAACAATCATTGAAGCAGCACGAATCGACGGGGCATCTCCTTTGCAGATTGCGTATAGAATTAAGCTTCCGTTAATTAAGGGTGTCGTTAAAGTCACCGTCGTACTGGCAATTGTCGGTTCATTGAAATACTTTGATCTGATTTATGTCATGACTGGCGGCGGGCCGAATGGTGCCAGTGAAGTTATGGCTTCGTATATGTATAAACTGGCTTTCAGCACGAATGACTTCGGTTACGGAAGTGCCATCGGTTTTCTGCTGTTGATTATTACACTGATTGTCACGGTGATTGTACGGAAATTAACAGCTGACAAAGACGAGATTCAATACTAAAAGGAGGTGCAGCCATGAATCGAATTGGATATGTTTTTCTGTACATATGCTTAGGGATTGTAGCAGTATTTCAAATTTTCCCGATCATTTGGCTTTTTCTCTTTTCCTTAAAAAGCAACCAGGAGATATTTGCGGGGTCGCCATTTGCCTTGCCAAAGGAATGGCTTTGGGAAAATTACGCGAAAGTATGGGAAGGCGGCATTGGTCTTTATTTCTTCAACAGTGTCTGGATTACGGCGCTGGCGATCATCTTTACCGCACTATTGGCAAGCATGGCAACGTTTGCGATTACACGGATGCAGTGGAAGCTGGATAAATTCGTGCTCGGGCTGTTCATGGTCGGGCTGATGATTCCGATTCATTCCGCCATTATCCCGTTGTTCAATATGTTTTTGAGTGTCAATCTGATTGATAATCCATGGTCGATTGTCCTTACGTATACGGCCTACAATTTGCCGATTACGATGATGATTTTGCTTGGATTCTATTATACATTGCCGCGTGAAATAGAAGAAGCCGCGATCATTGATGGCTGTTCGGTTCATCGCATGTTTTTCCGGATTATTCTTCCGATGACGGCACCAGTGTTGTCGACGATTGTCATTATTAACATGATTTATAACTGGAATGAGTTTGTCTTTGTGAATACGTTCATCTCCTCAGATGAATACAAAACATTGACTGTCGGGATTCAAAATTTCATCGGCCAGTATATGACGGACTGGGGAGCGATCGGGGCAACATTGATCATCAGTCTGCTGCCCATTTTGGCTGCTTTTATTTTCTTCAGCAATAAAGTTGTGGAAGGAATCTCATCGAGTGCCGTTAAAGGCTGAGCTCACGTGTTGTGCTTTTTCCGCTCCACGCGGTTAAAAGCATTGAGGCTCAGCCACATCGTGATAAATGCATATGTACTGCATCCGAATATAAAGGCTAATGCCGGAAGAGCTATCATAACAAAAACGACGGCACCGAGACTGATGATCATCAGAAACGTGTGAATAGGGCTTATGAGCATAATCAGCAGCGTATTTTTCATAATGTTGCCTACGTTCAGGTCGTAATGGACGAATACCGGAAATAAATAAAACAGACATAACAGAAACAAAAGCATAAACGTAAATATCGGGATGTAAGTCCATGACAAACTGTCGGTCAAATCGACTTGAATAAAATAGATATTGAAAGTGATCACTAGAATGATAGCTGTAATGGGGATTCCCAGAAGATTTGCTTTTAAAAAGTCAGCTTTAACATATTTCCAGTAGGTATCAAAAATGCGGATATCCTTTTTACCGCGCAGCCAGTCCCGGATAATTGCAAACATAGCAGCGGTTGCAGGATAGATTCCGAGAATCACTAAACCGGAAAGGGTAAAACCGATCCATAGTAATTGGAGATAAGCAAAACGCATAATCCATTCCATTATTCGGTAAAGCGTACTGGCGAACATATTCATCAGATTGCCCTCCATGGCATTTAGTGTCGGGGTCTATTATACAGGATGATTAGATAGATTCAATTTAAATAAGGCTGTATATTCACTGTTAGTATCTGTTATAAAAAATTCGATGGAGCGGAAAGCGACTGCCCGCAGCGGAAATCAACACTGTCACTGTTTCGCAGTTTAGGGATTTTGTGTCATAAACAACCTTTTAGAAAACAGCGTTAAGAAAAGGGCCTAAAATACAGAGAAATTGAGGAGGAATAAGTCATGACCTATTTCAACAATATCAGCAATATCAACTATGAAGGATCCAATTCTACAAATCCTTATGCGTTTAAATTTTATAATCCGGAAGAAAAAGTCGGGGGAAAAACGATGGAAGAACAGCTGAAGTTTTCCGTCGCGTATTGGCATACCTTCACTGAAGATTTGTCCGATCCATTTGGGGCCGGAACAGCTCTGCGCCCTTGGGATAAATACGATGGCATGGACCGGGCAAAGGCACGGGTTGATGCGGCATTTGAACTGTTTGAAAAATTGAATGTCCCGTATTTCGCTTTTCATGATGTCGACATCGCCCCGGAAGGAAGCAATCTGCGCGAATCCAATCAAAATATCGATACGATAGTTGCAATGATCAAGGATTATATGAAAGACAGCAAAACCAAGCTCTTGTGGAATACGGTGAATAACTTTACCCATCCGCGATTCGTGCATGGCGCGGGCTCATCCAATAATGCGGATGTCTTCGCTTATGCCGCGGCAAAAGTGAAAAAAGGCCTGGAAGTCGGAAAGGAGCTGGGCGCTGAAAACTATGTGTTCTGGGGCGGCCGCGAAGGCTATGAAACACTTTTGAACACGGATATGAAACGGGAACTGGACCATTTGGGGCGGTTTTTCCATATGGCTGTTGATTACGCAAGAGAAATCGGCTTTGATGCACAGTTCCTGATTGAGCCGAAACCAAAAGAGCCGACAACCCATCAATACGATTTTGATGTTGCCAGCGGTTATGCCTTCTTGCAGCGTTACGGACTGCAGGATGATTTTAAATTCAATATTGAAGCGAACCATGCGACACTCGCGGGCCATACGTTTGAGCATGAATTGCGTTATGCGCGGGTCAACAATATTTTGGGATCGGTTGATGCGAATCAGGGCCACCCGCTGCTTGGCTGGGATACCGATGAATTTCCGACTGATCTGTACGGAACGACGCTCGCCATGTACGAAATTCTCAAAAATGGCGGTCTCGGAAGCGGCGGCTTGAATTTTGACGCGAAAGTCCGCCGGGGGTCGTTCACACCGGAAGATCTGGTTCACGCCCATATCGCCGGAATGGACAGTTTTGCCGTCGGGTTGAAAGTGGCGCAAAGGTTAATTGATGATAAAGTCCTCGATCGTTTCATAGAAGAACGCTACAGCAGTTTTGACACAGGTATCGGCAAGGCGGTTGAAGACGGCACGGCAGATTTTCATAAACTGGAAGAACATGCATTGGGACTTGAAAATATTCAAAATCAGTCCGGACGGCTTGAACAAATTAAAGCGACGATTAATCAGTACTTATTGAAAGAATATGCAGGAGCGTAATGGCTATGAAATATGTGATTGGTGTTGATTTAGGAACAAGTGCTGTTAAACTGCTGCTGGTGAACCGGAATGGTGAAATCGCTCAGGAGGTTTCCAAGCCATTATCGCTCATCCAGTCGAAAACCGGCTACAGCGAACAGGATCCGAATTTATGGGTGGAGCAAACAATGGCAGGCCTCAGGGAGATGCTCGGCAATTTTGAGGGTGATCCCGCTGACATCGAAGGCATCAGCTTTTCCGGGCAAATGCACGGGCTTGTATTATTGGATGAACATTATAACGTGCTGCGCAATGCGATCCTTTGGAACGATACACGCACAACAGCGCAGTGCCGGGAAATTTACGAGGCGGTTGGCGAACATCGTTTACTGGAGATCACGAAAAATCCGGCACTGGAAGGCTTTACCCTACCGAAAATTTTGTGGGTGAAAGAGCACGAGCCGGAGATTTTTCAGGAGGCAGCGGCATTCGTTCTGCCAAAAGATTACGTGCGTTATAAATTGACCGGAAAGCTTCACATGGAATACTCGGATGCGGCCGGGACGTTATTGCTGGATGTCGGCCGAAATGAATGGAGCCGTGAGATATGCCGCTCGCTGGATATTGAGCCTGATTTGTGTCCCCCGCTCGTTGCCTCCTCTGATGAAGTGGGGCAGGTTGATGCACAGGTAGCTGAAGCGACGGGGCTGTCAGCTGGAACACGTGTATTTGCCGGTGCGGCTGATAATGCTTGCGGGGCAATCGGGTCGGGTATTTTGGAAGATGGCAAAACATTGGTCAGTACGGGGACTTCCGGTGTGGTCTTGTCCTATGAATCTAGTAATGATAAAGATTTCCGGGGCCAGGTGCATTATTTTAATCATGGCGCACCGAACGCTTACTATACGATGGGCGTCACACTGGCGGCAGGGTACAGCCTCAGCTGGTTTAAAGATGCCTTTGCCGGTGAGGAATCTTTTGACGATTTGCTGGCCGGCGTTGATTCGGTGCCGGCCGGATCCAATGGTTTGTTGTTCACCCCATATGTTGCAGGTGAGCGAACGCCGCATGCAAATGCCGATATACGCGCCAGCTTTATCGGCATGGACAGCGCACATGAAAGACGGCATTTTGTGCGGGCGGTCATGGAAGGCATTACGTTTTCGCTGAATGAATCGATCGCGATTTTTCGTGAACATGGTAAGCGGATTGAGAAAATCGTTTCCATAGGAGGCGGCGCGAAGAACGATCTTTGGCTGCAAATGCAGGCCGATATCTTTGATGCTAAAATCGTAAAATTCTCAAGTGAGCAAGGACCCGGCATGGGAGCGGCAATGCTTGCGGCCTACGGCTGCGGATGGTTTGATTCGCTGCATGGTTGTGCGGATGCGTTTTTGAAAGTAGAGAAAATGTTCTCGCCGGACCCGGAAAATGTGGAAAGGTATAAGGAATTGTTTGAGATCTATCAGGATGTGTATGGGCGGACGAAGGAGTTGAATGAGAAATTAGTAAACTTTCGGGAATGATTTTGGGTTGAATCGATCGAGAGCAGCAAGAAATCGATCGACAGAAAATGATCAATCCAAGAACAGAAACGCTCAGCGATAGCACATTCCTAATAGTTCATTGAAACGGGTGATTTTTAGCATAAGCCAAAAATCGTCAAATTGAAAAACCCCTTTTGACAGGCATTGATAACAGTACATCTCCAGCAAAAAACAGACATCATCTGGATAGCTCACAGGACATCATGACGAAAGGAGGTGTTTGAAAATATATTTAAAGTATATTAAGGAGGATGTCGGATGAAAGAAACGTTTCGAAAATCGATTATTGGCGGATTATCGTTGGTATTGCTGGCAACAGCCGGCACACATACTGCTTATGCAGCGCGGGACACGGAGCCAATCAGTTCTTTGGAGGTGCCAGCAATGAAAGACCGGTTTGAAGATTCCTTTCCAATTGGTGCTGCCGTTGAGCCCTATCAGCTGGAAGGTATTCATGGCGAGATATTAAAACGCCACTATAACAGCATCGTTGCCGAGAATGTTATGAAGCCAATCAATATTCAGCCGGAAGAGGGCGAATTCAATTTTGAAGAGGCCGATAAAATCGTCCGGTTTGCTGAAGAAAATGATATGGATCTGCGCTTTCACACGCTCATCTGGCACAGTCAGGTACCGGATTGGTTTTTCCTGGATGAGGAAGGCAACGAAATGATTGACGAAACAGACCCAACCAAACGCGCTGAAAATAAGGAGCTGCTGCTCGATCGTTTGGAGACTCACATTAAAACGATTGTGAAGCGTTATTCTGACGAAGTGGACGCATGGGATGTTGTTAATGAAACCATCGATCCCAATGCATCGAATGATCGGGGCTTGCGTGAATCAAAGTGGTATCAGATTACAGGTACGGACTATATTAAAAAAGCCTTCGAAACAGCCAGAAAATATGCCGGTGATGATGCCAAATTATTCATCAATGACTATAATACCGAGGTCGAACCAAAACGGGCGCACCTGTATAATCTAGTGAAAGACCTGCTGGAGCAGGGAGTGCCAATTGATGGTGTCGGGCACCAGGCACATATCCAATTAGATTGGCCTACCATTGCAGAAACAAAGGAGTCTATCAACATGTTTGCGGGTCTTGGATTGGATAATCACATTACTGAGCTTGATGTCAGCTTGTACGGGTGGCCGCCAACTCCGGCATTCACAAACTATGATGAAATACGGGCAAGCGGCCGGCTTTATGACCAAGCGGCACGTTATGATCAGCTATTCCAATTATATGAAGAACTCGACGATAAAATCGGCAATGTGACGTTCTGGGGAATTGCGGATGACCATACATGGCTCGATGACCGTGCAGAGGATTATAATGATGGCGTCGGAAAAGATGCACCGTTTGTCTTTGATCCGGATTTTAATGTCAAACCCGCCTATTGGGAAATGATGGGTTACGACATAGATGGCATGAGCGAACTGATTGAAGGTTTTGAACAAGAGGGCGAATTTGCCAACCATGGTGTTGCGCAATCACTAAAAGCAAAATTGAACACGGCTGCTTACTTTGACGAAAAGGGAGATCCGGACAAAGTCGTTAAGCATATGGAAAATTTCACGGAAAAGTTGGAGCAGTGGAAAGACAAAGGGTTTGTTACAGGGAACGCATATAATAGCCTGGATAAAAATGCTGCGTATTTAATTTCCAAGCGGGAATAACAGATGTTTCTTATACAACAACTTTGTTCATCTATTAGACGAACAAAGCTAAAACTGAAATAAGTTTCAAATGAAAGGGGTCATCGCAATGAGCAAGCTTTTCAAGTCCGGTGTTATTGCAGTCATGTCAATTACCATACTGCTTTTAGCCGCGGCATGCGGACAGGACGCATCGAATGGCAATGATAATGCCGATGCATCATCAGACGGCGAAGTTACGATTGGACTTTCTGTAGCAGATTTAACATTGGAACGATGGCAGCACGACCGTGATATTTTTGTGGAACAGGCA
Organism: Lentibacillus amyloliquefaciens; assembly: GCF_001307805.1. Classification (GTDB taxonomy): domain Bacteria; phylum Bacillota; class Bacilli; order Bacillales; family Amphibacillaceae; genus Lentibacillus; species Lentibacillus amyloliquefaciens. The sequence continues at coordinate 3,274,678 of NZ_CP013862.1, forward strand.
GAAGAACTGGGGGCGGATGTTTTGGTGCAGTCCGCTGATGGGGAAGATGAAAAACAACTATCGCAAATTCAAAATATGCTCTCGCAAGGTGTTGATGCATTAGTAATCATTGCTAATAACTCTGATGCGTTAAGCCCTGCTGTTAATCAAGCCAAGGAAGAAAATATTCCGGTGGTAGCATATGACCGGTTGATAAATAATGCGGAAATTGACGCTTACGTATCTTTTGATAATGAACGCGTTGGGGAGATGCAAGCTGAATATTTAATTGATCAGGTACCAACAGGTAAATATTTTCTTTTAGGTGGTGCACCAACGGATAACAACGCACAAATGTTCAGAGACGGGCAGATGAATGTGTTGGATCCATTAATTGAAAGTGGTGACATCGAAGTGGTCGGGGACCAGTGGGTAGAAGGCTGGTCTGCAGAAACGGCTATGAGTATTGTAGAAAATGCATTGACTGCTAATGAAAATGATATTGATGCCATTGTTGCAACAAATGACAGTACTGCTGGCGGCGCAGTGCAAGCACTGTCTGCTCAAAATCTTGCAGGTGACATTGCTATTTCCGGGCAGGATGCCGATTTAGCGGCGGTACAACGCATTGCGGAAGGGACGCAATCAATGACTGTTTATAAACCGATTCAGGATATTGCAACTAAAAATGCTGAAATCGCCGTTAAACTTGCTAAAGGCGAAGATATCGAAGCGGAAGATACAGTTAATAATGGCGTGACAGATGTTCCGTTCATTAAACTTGATCCGATTAAAGTAAGTCAGGAAAACTTAGTCGATACCGTGATTGCCGACGGGTTTCATTCATTCGAGGATGTGTATGAAAATATACCGGAAGATGAGCGGCCGGACAAGCCGGAATAAAAATGATATGACAATTATCCGGGGAGGAGGGGGACTCTCCTCTTTCCTATTGAGTTTTTAAAGAGGTGAATCTTTTATGACTGGATATGCACTGCAAATGGAGGGGATCAGCAAAGAATTTCCTGGGGTCAAAGCATTGGATAGTGTGACATTATCCGTTAACAAAGGAGAAATTCATGCACTGTGCGGTGAAAATGGCGCCGGCAAATCGACGCTTATGAAAATATTAAGCGGCGTATATCCTTCCGGCAGTTTTGACGGAAAAATAGTAATTAATGAAAGAGAAGTCAGGTTTCGCAATATTAAAGAATCACAGGAAGCCGGTATAGCCATCATTTATCAGGAATTGGCTTTGGTGCCTGAAATGACGGTTGGCGAAAACATCTTTCTGAGCAGTGATTTGATGAGAGAAAAAGTATTGAATTGGAATAAGCTTTATGCCGAGTCAAAGCGGTGGTTGGATCATATTGGATTAAACATCGATCCACAACGGAAATTAGGTGATCTGACAGTTGGTAAACAGCAATTAATTGAAATCGTCAAGGCACTTACAAAGAATGCAGAGATTCTAATTTTGGATGAACCAACAGCAGCGCTGACAGAAAGTGAAGTAGAGGTATTGGTTGAGATTTTAAAGGATCTTAAATCAGAAGGTGTCACTTGCATCTATATATCGCACAAGCTTGGTGAGGTGATGCGGCTTGCTGATTCGGTAACTGTTTTAAGAGATGGTCAGACGATTGATACATTCAATGTAAATGAAATAACAGAGGATACAATTGTTTCCAATATGGTAGGCAGATCACTAACGAACTACTTTCCTTATGAAGAACATGAGACCGGAGAAGAGATATTAAGTGTCAAAAATTATTCTTTCTATAATAAATCAACTGATGAAACAATAGCAGATAATGTGTCTTTCACACTGAGAAAAGGCGAAATACTGGGTATATCCGGCTTAATGGGAGCAGGACGCTCCGAGCTGTTTATAAGCCTTTTCGGCGGGTATCCCGGCAAGGCATATGGAGAAGTGACAATCGATGGAAAGCCAGCAGTTATCAAGAAGCCATCTGATGCCATCAGTGCCGGTTTAGCTTATGTATCAGAAGATCGTAAACGGTATGGCCTGGTGATAGGGATGGAAATTACCAAAAACTCAACACTCGCTGCCCTCAAAAAGGTTATGCCCAATGGATTGATTGATGCTTCTTTAGAGTTGAAAAGTGCAGAAGAAATGACAAATAAGCTGAATTTGAAAGCCCATAGTTTAGAAGCAAAAGTGGAGCAGTTAAGTGGCGGCAATCAACAAAAAGTCGTGTTGAGTAAATGGCTGTTTACCAATCCAAAAATTCTCATATTGGATGAACCAACAAGAGGGATCGATGTCGGTGCCAAAAATGAAATTTATAAAATCATTAATGAATTATCACAGCAAGGTGTCGGTATTATCATGATTTCATCTGAATTGCCGGAAATTCTGGGGATGTCGGACCGTATCCTTGTAATGGCAGATGGTACCATTTCAGGAGAACTCTCGAGGGAAGAAGCCACAGAGGAAAATGTCATGAAACTGGCGACAGGAGGAAATAATCATGAGCCAATCATCAACTGAAAAACCGGCTGAAAAGAAGTTAAGTTTTAAATTTAATGCGCAGTCTTATGCCCTGATTGTTGCCTTAATTCTGATCGTGTCAATCTTTGGAATTTTAACAGGTGGTGAATTTCTGTCATCACGAAATCTATCGAACCTGTTTGCTCAAATGACTGTCATAGCTGTTTTGGCCATTGGTATGACGCTTGTCATCGTTGCCGGCCATATTGATCTGTCAGTAGGTTCATTAGCGGGATTAACCGGAGGCATTTCGGCTATTTTACAAGTATGGTTTGGATGGGATACCGTATGGGTCGTATTAGCTGCAATCGTTGTCGGTGCTTTGCTTGGTCTCTGGCAGGGATGGTGGGTCGCTTACCGTGCTGTACCTGCTTTTATTGTAACGCTGGGTGGTATGCTGATTTTCAGGGGTATTTTAATTGGAATCAGTGCAGGACAAACCGTAGCACCACTTCATGAAGGTTTCAGAGCTATTGCGAATAGTCATTTGCCATACTGGGCTGGTTATGTATTAGCGGTTGCGGGTGTCATTCTATTATTTTTTTCAGCTTGGCAAAGCCAGAATAAACGGCAGCAATTAGGCTTATTGACAGACAACCCGTTTAAACTCTATGGAAAATATGCTGTGTATGCCTTCCTGATTCTTCTATTAACTTATATGTTAAATCGCTACAATGGTATTCCTGTTCCATTAATTATCGTGATGTTCTTTGGCGGTTTGTTTATTTTCATTTCAAATAAAACATCCTTTGGCCGCTACATCTATGCAATCGGTGGTAACGAAGAAGCAGCTGCCTTGTCGGGGATCAATATAAAGCGCAATACGTTATCTGTTTTCGTACTGATGGGCGCGCTTGCGGGAGTAGCCGGTGTTATTTTATCGAGCAGGCTGAATGCTGCAAGTGTCAGTGCAGGCGAAATGTATGAACTAGACGCAATTGCGGCGTGTGTAATCGGCGGAACAAGTCTGATGGGTGGCCGAGGTAATATTGTAGGAGCCGTTATTGGCGCCCTGATTATGACCAGTATAGATAACGGTATGAGCATGATGAACATCGAAACGTTTTGGCAGTCGATCGTAAAGGGATTGATTTTAATCATTGCTGTGTGGATTGATATCTCAAGCAAAAAATAGACATTAATGGCATAATATTGGTAGAGTGTCGTAATGAATAACAGAAGGGATGAGCGTAATGCGTTTTACAAAATGGGGCATACTAAGTACGGCGAACATCGCGCAAACTCAGCTGATACCAGCTATTGAGCGATTTGAAAATGCTGAAGTGACTGCAATAGCAAGCGGCAGCGGGAGGGCATCAGAAGTCGCTCGTGAATTAGGGATTCCCAAGTCTTATGACTGTTATGAGGGACTTCTCGTTGATCCGGAAATAGAGGCGGTGTACATACCGCTGCCGAATCACTTACATAAAAAGTGGGTGATAGAAGCAGCCAAAAAAGGCAAGCATATTCTCTGCGAAAAACCCGCGGTGTTAACGTCTGCTGATATGGAAGACATTCAAAGGACGTGTGAAGAAAACAACGTTCTTTTCATGGAAGGGTTTATGTACTATTTCCACCAGCAGCATGATCGGGTGAAAGAAATTATTGCCAGTGGCGAAATTGGCGATGTTAAACTCGTGAGATCAAGTTTTTCTTTTCTGGTAACAGACAAAGAAGATAACATTCGAATGGATGCTGCAAAAGGCGGCGGGACGTTCTATGATATCGGGTGTTACAGCATCCACTCCATCCGGCATATTTTGGGCAGTGAGCCGGTTGCGGTGCATGTACATGCGAAGCGTGATGCAACTTATGGTGTCGAGACGAATGCTGTCACGTACATGGAATTTTCCGGTGAGATCATGACCGTCTTTGATAACAGTTTTGAATCGGCATTCCGGCAAGAATACGAAATTATTGGCACGGAAGGCCGTGTAACGGTACCACGCGCATACCGCCCTGATTTGAACGGCGGCGATGGGTTAGTGATTGTCGAAACTGATGGCGTGCGTCGTGAAGAAACTATAAACACAGATCAATATAAAGCTGAAGTCGAGCATTTCTCGGATGCTATCCTAACCGGGGTAAGGCTCAAGCACACAATGCAAAATACCGTGAGCAATCTTAAAGTCATTGACGCATGTTTACAATCAATTGAAACGGGCGAAAAAGTATACTTGAATTAATAAGCAAAATCCGGGCTATAATGTTTAGCCCGGATTTAACTATTCCGTTCCAAATGTGAAGGATGTCTGTTTTGAATAGCGTGTATTTGCTTTTAGTATGATAGATGGAAAACCGTCATGATGCAGCGATGCAGGCGGGCCTTGCGTTTCAAAGCATACACCCGCATATTTGCGCGACCGTTCACCCTTTAATGCCAGCCCTTCCTCCAGATTTTGACCTGTGTACATAACCACCCCTGGCTGGTTCGTTTCAATCTCCATGACCCGCCCGCTCGATTCCTCGTTGACACGAATATTACCTCGCTCATGATCAAAAAGAAAATAATGATCATAGCCATTACCGGCAATGGCGTTTTGGTCGGTACCCGATGCTATCCCGTCAATAAGCTTTCTGCCGTGTCTAAAATCAAAGGGCGTATGGCTGACGTTCAGTTTATTCCCAGTCGGTATCAAGTTTTGATCAAGCTCAATAAAATGGCTGCTGTTGATCTTCACTGTGTGCTGTTTGATTGTATCGCTTTGATTGCCGCTCAAGTTAAAATATGTATGATTGGTCAGTGTTAAAGCAGTCGTTTCGTCACTGATCGCTTCGTAGTCTATTATGAATTGGTTCTGGTTATTCAGGGTATAGGTAACGGCCACCTCTATCGTTCCGGGAAATCCACCCTCACCATCCTGACTTGTGTAAGTTAGCTTAACACCAGCTTCATCAGCTGTCTGAAAGGGAACTGCATCCCAAATCACTCTATGGAAGCCGGACGCGCCGCTATGTAAACAGTTATTGCCATCGTTCGCTTCCGGATTGTAATGCTTCCCGTCAAGCTTGAAAGATGCATCCTGAATTCGGCCGGCAACACGTCCGATCATAGCTCCGAAAAAATTTGCGTCCCTCTTATAATCTTCAATATTTTGATACCCCAATACGACATTTTCAACATTCCCGTGTTTATCAGGCACAAGAATCTCCGTAATGATCCCGCCATAATTTAAAAAAGTCACTTGCATCTTATTGTGATTTGAGATTTTAAATCGCCTCCACCCATTGTGAAGTTGTTCCTGAATTATATTCACTTTATCAGCTCCAATATCGAGTTGAAATTAACTTTATTGTACCATATAGTGTGGTTTTTCGGGCGGTGCAGTTGATTCGAGCGAGAGGCGCGGTAACACGAGCGGGAATGTCTTGGAACCGAGCGAGAGGCGCGGTAACTCGAGCAGGAATGGCTTGGAAACGAGCGAGCCCCCCACTAACTTGTGCAGAAAAACCTTGAACTCGTGCAAAATCCCTTGAAATTTTTACAATAAGCGATCCGACTATGCAGGCAGGCTTCGGATATCATGTCAGAAATCCTTTCCAATGCTCCAATTTTGTATGACTGCCCATCTTAGGTGTATGATAGAGGTACAATGATACGAATAAAGTGAAGGGGCGCCCACCATGAAACGGCTTTTTATACTGGTTGCTATTATATTTATGGTATCGATTTGGACACCGGATTCGATTCAGAAAGTGTGGAACGCGGATAAGTTGGAATCAATCAACATTGAAAAATGGACAGGGTCGGTAAAGGGATGGTTTGCTGAACAGGATATCTCAGGCTTGATTGAGGATTCGGCGGCGCACCTGGAAGAGCAATTAACACAGCTTTTCCAATCATCGGAACCTGCTTCATCGCTTGAGGGGACTGACCCCTCTGAATCGGGGACTGACCCCTCTGAATTTGAGAAAGAAGTGGTCAAACTTGTGAATGACGAGCGGACACAGAGAGGTCTGGAACCGCTTGAAATGCATAATCGTTTGAGCGATCTCGCCCGAAAGAAATCCCGGGACATGAAGGACAACAACTACTTCAGCCACACATCACCGACGTATGGATCGCCGTTTGATATGATGAACCAGTTCGATTTTAACTACCGTCTGGCCGGTGAAAATATTGCAGCGGGGCAGCGCAGCCCGGAGCAAGTAGTGGAAGGCTGGATGAGTAGCGAAGGCCACCGTGAAAATATTTTGAAGGAAGGCTTTACGCACATCGGTGTCGGCTATGTTGAAGGGAATGGGTTCAAGTACGGAACTTACTGGACTCAACTGTTCATGACACCGAGGTAGGGGGGTCTGACCCTTTTATGGACCGTGAGATAATAAATGCTGGAACTAAAGAGGAGGCGTCATGTTGAAGTTAGTTGGCGTATCAGGAACATTGGCCGGGAATAAAACATCCAAGGCTGTTTATGATGTACTGGCAGCGGCTAAGATGCTGGATAAATCAGTAGAGATAGAACTCATAGATTTAAGGGATTACGACCTGTCATTCGCTGACGGATCCCCGCTTGCTTATTTTGAGGATGACACCTGGCCGGTGGCTGAAAAAATCATGTCGGCAGATTGTTTGGTGTTTGGCACACCGATTTATCAAGCTTCAATCTCCGGCGTGTTGAAAAATCTGCTGGATCATATTCCGGAATATGCTTTCAAAAATAAAGTCACCGGCATTGTTGCAACAGGCTTGTCGGAGAAACATTTTCTTGTAACCGAATACCAGCTGAAACCCATTCTTTCTTATTTTAAAGGGCTGGTGCCAACAGAGAATGTTTTTGTTCAGAATGATTGCTTCAGTTTGGAAAGTGAAGAAATTATCGATAATCTGGTTGCAAAAAGGCTGCATAACCTTGCCGATGAAATCTTGTTTCTGCAGGGGAGTATCAACGAGCGGATGAAGCGGTGAAGACACGGATTAATCCGGTAGCTTATGAGTCACTACTGCCTTTAGAGTGAGGTTAATAAAAGTGTGCGGGAGTCGTGCGAGAACGCTCCAAACTCGTGCAGGAATCCCCCGAAACTCGTGCGATCCCCCTAAATATGTGCGACTATCCTCATCAAAAAAAACCCTATCCGCAAATAACGGGTTCCGTTACCTATCGCAAAACTCTAATTTGCGCACTAAAATGTATATTAAAAAGCACCGAAAATGCGGTGCTTTTTGTTGATAAAAAATAACCCAGTTCAATTAAAACTGAGCTATACGTTATTTTTATTTTTCAGTTTTCTATTCAGCAATCGCCCGGTTGCGGAAAAGAAAAACACTGATGCACCGGTCTTCAATCCGTACAATAAGGAGACTATTTCACACTTTGAAGCAAAGGAGCCTTCTGTTCATGAACCTATATTAATCATTTCTGTCTTGTTGATTTTTTAACTCCGTAATTTCTTTTTCGCTCAACCCTGTTAATTCGGCTACCTTTGGTACATCCATACCATCGGATAATAAGTTAATTGCCACTTTTTTAATTCCTTTTTCTATCCCTTTACGTTCATAAGAAGTCATTAACTCCATAACTTTCGCCTCCTCATCGGGGTTTAAGTGTCTTACTTCTTCCTGCAATATATATTCTTCCTCGTCCGTGAGTTTTAAATACGTTTCAAAAAACGTGGTCAATTCGCGGTTTCGTGCCGGATCTAGTTCCAACCTCACGAGCATTCGTAAAAATTCCTTTTTCACTTCAATTTTCTCATCTTCAGTATACTCCATTTTGCTCATTAACGCACCTGCCCATCGCCGGGAGCAGCCTTAACTCGTGCGAGAAGCCCCGAAAGTCGTGCAGCAGGTGCTCCAACTCGTGCAGGAATCGCTCAAGCTCGTGTGGGAGCGGGCTCAACTCGAGCGGGAAGCGGTGAAACTCGAGCGAAAACGCCCCGAACTCGCGCGGGAATCGCTCAAACTTGAGCGAGAAGGTCCTCGACTTGAGCGAGAGCGTCTTCAAAACGAGCGAGAGAGCCCTCAACTCGTGCGGGAGGCGCTCCAACACCTGCAGGAATCATTCGAACTCGTGCGGTAGCGTCCCCAACTCGTGCGAGAACACCCCGAACTCGAGCGAGAGTACCCTCAGCTCGTGCAGGCCCCCCAAGCCCAAGCCGCTCCTTACGTACTAATCCTTTTCATCATTCATCGCAACAGCCTCTTCCATCTCTTCTTCGTGCCACCCTTTGCAAACATCGACCCATTGCTTGGCAAATGAATAGTTAAATAGTTCATCCCCCGTTAATTCAATGGCTGAATTTTCACTTCCACACGCCGGGAACAGGCTATCAAAGCGTTTGAGGTGGGACAAAGTGTCAGACATCTTGTCCCAGATTCCTCAACTGATGCTCTCGAATTGATTTTATATTACAATACATAGTAGACGTATCAAACTGGACAGGAGGTGGTTGTTATATCAACTGAAAACGAAACTGAGATTATCGATGTGCTGATGAGGGATATGATTGATGGCAAGCTGAAGGGGGACATGAAGCTTCCATCTGAGAATCAATTGGCTGATCAATTCCAGGTTCCGCGGATGACCGTTCGCAATGCGCTGAATGTGCTGGAAGCGAGGGGTTATATTTACTCGCTGCAGGGAAAAGGGCGATTTTTAAAGAAGCGGACAAATCTGATACAGCTTCACCTCACAGGCAAGGTTAGTTTCACGGATAAAATGATTCAGGCCGGCTATGATTTGAAAACGGAAATGATCGCATGTGAGCCGATTTCATTTGATGAAAAGATTTACAGCATATTAAATGCAGACGAGCATCATACAATCTACCAATTATGCCGGCTGCGCTACATTGACGGTGAGCCCATGGCCATCCATAATTCATTCGTTAATGAGGCGAAGTTCCCTGGGATTGGACAAGATGGCCCGCATGTTACATCGATGTTCGCCTATTACAGGGATCTGGGTTATTCGGAATTCACGAGCAACAGAAGCTTGATGAGTATTTCTTTCCCGACAGTCACAGAACAGGAGCTGCTCATGTGCAATCATATGGTGCCCCTGATTGTCGTTGAAAGCAATTGTATCGATGTTGAAACGGGCAACATGCTTGAATACAGCAAAATCAACTACCGGAGCGAAAAATTCAAATATGACATAACGACTAACGACTGAATGCGCATGTAGGGAAATGATCCTTGCATGCTTTTTTTGTTCGCTCGTCGTTCTCACCCCGCTTACCCATCTCCATTCATTTTATCCCGCATGTAACTGGCAGCCATCCATGAATCAAAGATTCACCAATTAGGATGAAAATAACTTTGGATTTTCATGGGAGTAGAACCCCCACCTCAAATGTTCGCGAAAACGATGAAGATTAGGTGGGGGATCAACTGCCAGTAAATGTCCGATTCGTTCATCTAACAATCAGTGGAGGAAGAAAGAAACCCCCAACTGATTGAAGATTCACTTTATGAATCTCATTTTTACAAATACTTAACACGCACTTTATACACATCCACTTGGCGACAAGTTACGATGAATTTGTCAAGGAGGGATAACAACATGCGAAGGCGAAGACGGACAACAATTTTAGTGAATGGCGATCCGAATCTCGCCGGGCGTTTGGCCGGTACGATCAGGCAAAACCATGATTGTCAGGAAATAATTGCACCGCATTATGGAATGACCATGATCAAGACGCGTGAATCAGCCCGGAAATCTTTATTTTATTTAGGAGAAGTGCTTGTCACGGAAGCAAAAGTTGAAATTAACGACTGTGTTGGCATTGGAATCGTGAATGGGATGCAGGATCAACTTGCAAAAGATTTGGCTGTCATTGATGCCGCCTATCAAGCAAATTTAAACGAGACAGTTGAATGGAATGATGTCCTTCTGGCAGAAGAAAGAGACATCACACGAAAACGGGCTGAGTTGCAATCTGAATTGATGAATACGAAAGTCAATTTTGAAACGATGACCGAATAACGACAAATAAAATTAAATGAATCGGAGTGATGATATGCCAGTCGATTACGTTCATGATCTGCAGAACGTCTACAGACAACTGCTGGACAGTATGGCACGTCCCGGGAAAATCAATGAACTCTTGAAAGAGCCGGAGCGATCGAATGAGAATCTGCCTTGTTTTGACGCGACGCTATTGACGGCTCTGACACTGCTTGACGGGGAAGTCACCTTTTATATCATTTCCGGGCAACAAGCCGAATTAGCGGATAAATTTTCATCATATACACTTGCCAAACAAACAGAAATCGATGAGGCGGACTTCATTTTCGCCATGCAGGATGCACCTATTCAAGCCATCCTGGAGGGGTTGGACTGCTGCAAATGCGGCAGTCTGGAAAATCCGCAGCATTCGGCAACCTGGCTGATTGAAAGCAACACGCTTACGAATGATCCAAGTGTGACGTTGACAGGACCCGGCATCCAGCATTACGAGACGCTCCAAACGGAAGTCCCGCAAACCATTTGGGCAAAACGGAATGCAATCAGTCAGGAGTTCCCGCTGGGGATTGATATGATTTTTATTGATGACAAGGCAAGAACGGCTTGTGTGCCACGATCAACCATTGTGGATTGCGGGGTGGCTTAAATGGGTTATGTCGCAGTCAAAGGCGGTACTGAAGCCATCGAAGCGTCCATACAACGGATAAAATATGAACGGTTAAACCACCAGCATACGATCGATGCCGCTGTGATTCAGGAAACCATGAAGCCCCTTATCGATCAGGTCATGTCAGAAAGCAGTCTCTATTCCAGGGAGCTTGCGGCGCTTGCCATTAAACAGGCACAGGGAAGCATGGAAGAAGCCGTGTTTCTGATGCGCGCCCATCGTTCCACACTGCCCAGGCTCTATTACAGCCAAATAGTTGACCCTGAGGATATGTTTGTGAAACGGCGCATATCGGCCAGTTTCAAGGATATTCCCGGTGGGCAGCTGCTCGGATCAACGAATGATTACACCCACCGGCTGCTGGATTTTGACTTGGCGCATGAAGCCCGGGAAACCATCGACGCATGGCTTCATGCTTATGAGAGGGACATGAAACAATCGGTAAAGACGGCTGAGGAAATCATATACTTTCCCAAAGTGGTTGATTATCTGCGGAAACAAGGGCTGTTTAATTGGGAGGAAATGAACGACACACCGCCCGATGACATCACGAAGGAAAGCCTGCAATTCCCTGCCTCGCGCAGTGCCAGGCTGCAGTCATTGACTCGGGGGCAGACGGGGGCTGTCACTTCACTTGGTTATGCTTCCTTGAGAGGCTATGGGCAGGTACACCCGACTGTCGGGGAAGTGCGCGTTGGTGATGCCCCAATTTACATTGAACATCCTAATGAAACTGATACGGACCGAGAGGACGATTATTATATTGGTGATATTGAACTGACTGAAGTCGAATCGTTCGTCCCGGTCACGGTCAAAAATGAAGCCAATCAAAATGAACTCGACTTTGAAATCGGCTATGGCATCAGTTACGGCCAAAATGAAACAAAAGCGATTGCCATGAGTATCCTGGATCAATGCCTGGAGCACCCGGAAGCGGATTTCCCAACCCATGATGAAGAGTTTGTTCTGTTACATATCGATTCTGTGGAGTCAACAGGGTTCATTTCACATTTGAAGCTTCCGCATTATGTCACCTTTCAGTCCAAACTTGACAGTATCCGGCAAATCAAGGAAAGGAGTTGACCGCTATGACGATGAAAACCCATTTCGCATTATTGGATGAAGGGTCGAAACGAGAAATCCGCCGTACCACTTTAAAAGCTGTTGCCATTCCCGGTTACCAGGTCCCGTTTGCGTCAAGGGAGATGCCGATCGCACGCGGCTGGGGCACGGGCGGGTTGCAGATTACCCTGTCGATCATTGGCATGCAGGATATCCTGAAAGTGATTGACCAGGGTGCTGACGAATCCGTGAACGCCGTCAACATTAAAAAACTGGTGCAAGAAACAACAGGTGTGAATTTGACGGAACAAACTGGAGAAGCGTCAGTCATTCAATCGCGGCACCGCATCCCGGAAGTGCCGTTATCGGAGGATCAGATTATTGTTCTCCAGGTTCCGATGCCTGAACCATTAAGAGCTGTGGAAGCAAGTGAATACAAGACTAAAAAAATGCATGCTGAGCAGGAATACAGCGGCGCGTGGCTCATGCTGTTCGAACAGATCATGCAGTTCAACCGTACAGCTACGAATGCCGATCATCCCGTGCTCGTGAATCACCGCTACGTGATGGCGCCAAGTCCCATCCCGCGGTTTGACAATCATAAGATGCACCAGTCTGATGCTTTAATATTGCTGGGTGCCGGCAGAGAAAAGAAAATTTATGCCGTCCCCCCTACACCGATGTTGAACCGCTGGCGTTTGAGGATTATCCGTTCACGGTGGAATCGTTCGAAGGCTGTGCATGCAGGCTGTGCGGTGCAACCGATACATTCCTGGATGAGCTCACCGACCCCGATACAGGTGAGACGGTTCATCAGTGCAACGATACAAGTTATTGCCTGGAACGCTTAAACAACTTAGAGCAGGAGGTGGACGAACTTCATGTCTGAGCAACCAATTCTTCAAGTCCGACATTTTAACAAACATTTTGGTCCCGGCTGTGGGCATTGCAGCCGGCCGGAAAACCGCGGGCTGGAGGGGAATTACTGCCCCGTCTGCGGCACGGTGTATGCCTGTGATGATGTTTCATTAGACTTATATCCCGGGGAAATTCTGGGGATCGTCGGCGAAAGCGGCAGCGGCAAATCGACCTTGATGAAATGCCTGTATTTTGATGATGCGGCGACGTCCGGAACAGCCTTCATTCAGGATGAAAAGGTCGCTTTAAAAAATGTGTTTCAACTGTCATCACAGCAGAAACGTTATATCCGCAATCACCTTTACGGCATGGTTTATCAAAATCCTATGATGGGCCTGAAGATGAATTTTTCCTCAATAGGAAATATTGCCGAAAAATTAATTGCAGCCGGCAACCGCAATGTACAGGATATGGAAGCAAAAGGAAAAACACTGCTGGAACATGTGCAAATTCCCCTGTCCCGGATGAAAGAGATGCCTGAGAACTTTTCCGGGGGCATGCAGCAGCGTGTGCAGATTGCCAAAGCACTGTCCAACAACCCGCCAATCCTGTTTCTGGATGAGGTCACGACAGGTCTGGATTTGTCTGTGCAGGCCAATGTATTGGATTTAATCAAAAAAATTCAGCGTGAATGGCAAATCAGCATGATCGTCGTCTCGCACGATCTCGCCGTGATACGGATGCTTGCTGACCGGACCCTGGTAATGCTCGATGGGTCGGTTGTTGAGACGGGCTTAACCGATCAAATTCTGGAAGACCCGCAGCATGCCTATACGCAACAGCTCGTGTACTCGTTAATTTAGGAGGTTCTCAAGTTGCTTATTGTTCATAACGGAAAAGTCATCACTGAAGAAGCGATTGAAGAAAATAAAGCCGTTGTCATTGAGGGTGACTTCATTCAGACCATCATTCCGGAAGCGGACATCGGAAACTATCCTGAAGCAGCCCTGATGAATGCCAATGGCGGCTACGTATCACCCGGATTCATCGATATTCATTCGGATTATATAGAAACCATCGTTTCACCGCGCCCGACCACCATGATGGATATGCATTTCGGGCTCAGGGAAGCGGAGAAAATACTGATCGATAACGGTATTACCACGATGTTTCATTCACTCTCATTTTACCGTGAAGATGCCATCAACCATAAACCGATGCGCACGCCGGAGAATGTCCAGAAGCTGGTGGATGCCATTGAGGACACCCATCATAATATGCACTTGATCCGGCATCGCCTGCATGCCCGGTTCGAAATCGATAACCTGGATCAGATTCCTGTCCTGGAAAATAACATCCAAGCCGGAAAAGTCCATTTGCTTTCATTTATGGATCACACCCCCGGGCAGGGGCAATACCGGGACCTGGAAATGTATCGCAAAACGTTGAAAGGCTACCGCGATCTATCTGATTCTGATGTCAATGTGATTATTAAAGAGCGGCAGGATGTCGAGCGGATGACCATTGACAAAATGAAGGAAGTTGGCGAACTGGCCCTCCGGCACAACATTGCCCTGGCGTCACACGATGATGACCGTGAAACAAAGGTTGATTTGGTCAAATCGTTCGGCACCACCATCAGCGAATTTCCCGTCTCGCTTGCGATTGCAGCCAAAGCAAAACAGGAGGGGCTGCAGACGATTGTCGGTGCGCCGAATGTTCTTATGGGTGGCTCCCATTCCGGTAATTTATCAGCCGCTGACGCTGTCAACTCAGATGCAGCCGATATTCTTTGCAGCGACTATTATCCGGCAGCAATGCTTCATGCTGTTTTTGAACTGGGTGAGACATATGGCAATAATCTGCATGACATGTTTATGATGGTTACCAAAAACCCGGCACAGGCCGTTCATATGGATGATGCAATCGGCAGCATTCAGGCAGGCAAAAAGGCTGATTTATTAGTCATCGAACGGATGGAAGATGGTTTTCCAATCATCACGAAAACGATTGTCAATGGCAGGATTATGACAACAACCAACTACCGCACGGATTAAAGGAGGGGTATTGAATGGCCATCATTGAGGTGTGTGATTTTGGCAAAAATTTTTCGATTCATCACCTGAACAAGACGATGCAAGCAGTCAAGAACATCAATTTCACCGTTGAGGAAGGCCAGTTTGTCGGTATCACGGGTAAAAGCGGCAGCGGGAAATCCACCATTTTAAAAAGTTTATACCGAACGTACCTGCCGGATGAAGGGTATATTTATTACGATTCCGGACGGTTTGGCCGCATCAATTTATCAGAAGCGCCGGAGCGGACGATTGTCTATTTGCGCAAACACGAAATCGGTTATGTGTCCCAGTTTCTGAATGTGATGCCGAGAAGAACCGCACGTGAGTTAGTGAAGCAGGCGCTTTTGGAGATGGGTGAGGACAATGCCGCGGCTAATCGGGAAGCTGAGAAAACACTAAATCATTTTCAGCTGGACCCGAAACTTTGGGATACCTATCCCAATACCTTTTCAGGCGGTGAGAAACTGCGCCTGAATGTTGCGATGGCCACGGTTAAACAACCGCGCCTGTTACTGCTTGATGAACCCACCGCAAGTCTGGATCAGCAGTCAAAAGGCAAAGTGCGGGAAGTGATTGAAAAACTGAAAGCCAGCGGAACAACACTGATCGGCATTTTTCATGACATTGAATTTATGGATGGGCTGACCGATTATGTATTTGATATGCAGACACATTATGAAGGGATGTCGATAGCACATGAAAGCTGACCTGCACGTTCACAGTCATTATTCGGATGGTTCCGGCACGGTGGATGAGGTGTTGCGCGCAGCAAGCGAAAACGGCGTTAACCGGATCAGTTTTGTTGACCATGACACGACACAAGGTCTCTTTGAAAAAATCGAAACGGGCAAACAATACGGGATTGATGTCGTGCCCGGTATTGAAATCTCGGCCTATGACTATGAACGGAAACGCAAAGTGCACGTATTGGGGTACCATTTCAGTCCTGACGCCATTCATATCCATGAACTGTGCCAGCCGCTGCTGAGGAAAAGACATGCATTTTCCCTGTGGCAGATTGACCAAATCCGCTCGGCGGGCTATCCGCTCGACCCCGAAGGAATTGGAAAAAGCGCATCCCCGGGCGGGACTATTTACAAGCAGCATATCATGAAGCATCTGACCACGTCTGATTATCATGCCGCTGCCTATCAAACGTTATATCAGCAGCTGTTCAAAGGAAACGGTCCTGCTTCCGGCGATATTGCGTATATCGATGCATTCGATGCTGTCCGGGCAATACGCGCGGATGACGGCATCGCAGTTGTCGCGCACCCCGGCCAGCTTGATTCCTATGATATTATCCATGAGCTGATTCCGATCGGACTAAATGGGGTGGAACGCAATCATCCGGATCATACGGAAGAAGACCATCAAAAAGTTGAAGCTCTGGCAAGCGAGTACAATTTATACATGACCGGTGGAACGGATTATCACGGTACATTCGGCGTCCCCATTCAAGTTGGTGACCTCGTGAGTCCTTCGTCGCTTGAAAGTGTAGATATTGGATCCATTTAGCTTGATGAATGTCTGATGAATATGCCAAGGAAACAATTTTCACGAAAAAGGAGCGTAACCAATGAAATTAACCAGATTGATGACGGCCGTATTGCTTGTCTTGATGAGTGGCGTATTGCTCGCTTGTTCCACTGGAAACGCCGGGACACAAAATGCATCATCAGATGACACCATTGATGTTGTCTGGTATCCGAATGAATCCGGTAAGGAACTGAAGTCCTCACGTGATGCGATTGGAAAAGTGATCGCTGATGCAACAGGGAAAGACGTGAAGCATCACTTAACGACGGATTACGCGATTGCGATTGAAACACTGGTGAATAACAATGCCGATGTTGCTTTTCTCGGCGCACAAGGCTATATCGAAGCCAAAGCGAAAAATGATGCCATCACGCCGCTTGCCGTTGCAACCGGCCCGTCCGGCACACTGGAAGATGCCAAATACCATAGCTGGCTGGCCGTTCAGGAGGGGACGGAAGACAAATTCAAAAAGAATGGTGAATTTTCACTGGACACACTTGAAGGAAAAAATATGTCGTTTGTATCAACCAGTTCTACATCAGGCTTTCAAGTGCCAAGCGCCACCATCGTTGATCATTTTTCAAGCACAGATAAGTATGCCGAGTTAACATCCGAAGATCTAATGCAGGGCGGCACACTGTTCGATCAGGTGCTCTTCGGCAACTCGCATCAGGGTTCTGCCGTTAACCTTCTGCAAGGCAATGCTGACGTTGCAGCTTTCTGTGACACGTGTGTCGACAATTATGTTGAAGTGAGCGAAGGCGAAGAAAATAAAGCTGGATCGGTTTACAAAGTAAAGGACGACGCTGCCAAACCATTTGATACGGTTAAAGGAAGCAACTTCACGCTGATGAGTGTAACACCGGTATTGAACGCGCCATTTGCTGCCAATGTGGAGTCGCTCGGTGAAGAAGATTATAATAATCTGAAAGAGGCATTCACATCAGATGAAGTGGCAGGCAATGAGGAGATTTTTGTCCCTGAGGATTCCGGCAAGACAGGCTTATTCTTCAAATCAGGTGATGAACGATTCGCACCTGTTGAAGATTCCTGGTTTGACCCGATCCGTGAATTATCGCAGTAAACACCGGGCAACAGGTGCAGTGTATGCATGCGATTGATGTGCATACGCTGCATCAACTATTAAAGCGAAGGGAGTCTTTACCATGCCGCTCTTGCAAGTGAACAATCTGGGAAAGTCTTATAATGGCCAATCAAATGTGCTGGAAGATATCAGTTTTGACGTTGGGGCCGGGGAGTTTGTCGCAGTCATCGGGCCGTCCGGTGCAGGAAAGTCAACGTTATTGCGGTGCATTAACCGCATGGTGGACATCACTGAAGGGAACGTCACATTTGACGGTTCCGATATCGGCAGTCTGAACAAACGGGAATTGCGCAAAACGCGGACAAATATCGGCATGATTTTCCAGCATTATAATCTTGTCCCCCGTCTTTCCGTGATTGAAAATGTGCTCCATGGACGATTCGGCTATAAAAATGCCCTGCAAGGTGTTTTTGGAAAATTTACAGAGGAAGAAAAAACAAAGGCCTTCACCCTGCTTCAGAAACTGGGAATTGCCGATCACGCGTACAGACGCTGTGATCAATTGAGCGGCGGCCAGCAGCAGCGCGTCGGCATTGCCCGCGCGCTGATTCAGGATCCGAAACTGATTTTGTGTGACGAACCGATTGCCTCACTCGATCCGAACACATCCAAAGTCATTATGGACTATCTGAAAACAATCGCATCCGAAATGAATATAACCTGCATCGTGAACCTGCATCAAGTCGATGTGGCAAAAAGCTATTCAGACCGCATGATCGGATTGAACAATGGGCGCATTGTATTTGACGGAAGCAGTTACCGTATCACGGAGGATCGGATCAATACGATTTATGGGTCGGAACTTCGCGAATTAATTACCGGATAAGGAGTTTTGCATCATGACAGAGGTTATTATGCGCAAGAAAAAATGGAAACTGTCATTGATATTGCTGCTGATTGTCCTTGCTTCTATCGCATCGTCTGTCATCACGGATTTCAATGCAGCCCATGGCATCGCTTCGATTCCCGGCGCACTGCAATGGATTTTATCCAACATGTATCTTTCTGAACAGGCAATGGAACGATTTCCAATGATCATGAACAGGCTGCTGGAGACTATCTTCATGTCGATTGCAGCAACCACTTCAGCAGCGGTTGTATCCATTTTTCTTGGAATCATGGGTTCCAAAGTGACACGGATCAACCCATTTTTGAGTTCCCTGGCACGGTTAATCGCTTCATTCACACGGAACATTCCTGTCGTTGCCTGGGCGTTAATTTTGCTCATCTCATTCGGGCAAAATTCCATGACTGGTTATCTGGCCTTGTTTGCAGGGACAGTCGGCTTCTTAACGCGCGCCTTCATTGAAACGATTGATGAAGCAAATGAAAGTGCCGTTGAAGCGTTGCGCGCGACCGGAGCTATGTACCCGCATATCATTAATAAAGCCGTTCTCCCGCAAAGCATGCCGCAAATAATCAGCTGGGTATTGTTCATGGTTGAGACGAATATCCGCAGTGCCACATTGGTCGGCATATTAACAGGAACCGGCATCGGTTTTGTCTTTGATATGTATTACAAAACGATGGATTATAACACGGTGGCCCTGGTGACATACAGCATCATTATTACCGTCATCTGCATCGAATTGATTTCAAATTACGTACGGAAGGTGATTTTGTAATGGAAGCCGTCACATCTATCAAACGAAAACGCAATGGATGTATCATGATTAAAGCAGGCAACCATGCTGACCGTGTCATGAGCATGACCATCGCTGCCCTGTTCGCATTGACCATCACCGCTTTTTTTGTCTTTGATTATACCGGTTTGGAATGGAAAACAGCCATTCTCGGAACTCTTTCAAACTTAAAAACGATGTTTCTCGCTCCGCAGTTAAACAGCGTTGGCCTGCCGGAAGCCATCCATCAGGTTGCGATTACGCTGGGATTGGCCACATTGGCAACGGTTATCGGTGCAGTCATTGCATTTTTTCTCGGCTTGCTCGCTGCTGACAATTTATCAAACAACTGGGTATCTAAAACAATCCGTACGTTTGTTGCCTTCATACGAGCTGTCCCGACGGTATTATGGGTGCTGATCTTTGCAATTGCAGCAGGTCTGGGCAGTGAAGCCGCTGTCATCGGGATGTTGTTTCACTCGATTGCTTACTTGGTCAAAGCGTTTTCCGAGTCATTTGAAGAAATTGATGAAGGGGTCATAGAAGCCCTGCGTTCGACCGGTTCCAGCTGGTGGCACGTCGTCATTCACGCCGTCATCCCATCGACTTCTACATATCTGTTATCCTGGACGTTCCTGCGTTTTGAGATCAACTTTTCAGTCGCGGTCGCAATGGGTGCCGCAGCCGGAGCCGGCGGAATCGGCTATGAGCTGTTCATGGCATCAGGATTCTACTTTGACCTGAATGAAGTAGGCTTTATCACCTATGCCATACTCGCCATCGCCATCTTACTGGAATTATTATCCACCAAATTGAAAAAACAGTATTTGTAAGGAATAGTGCAAAGGGGTGTCCAGCTAGTGGTGGGACAGGGTGTCTGACACCCTGTCCCACTTAATATTGAGTGCACTGGCGGGTGGTGGAAGGTAAGCGAGAGCGGGATCGACACGAGCGGGAGGCGGTGGAACTCGAGCGAGAGTGGACCCAACTCGTGCAGGAAGTGCTCGAACTCGTGCGAGAAGCCCGGAAAGTCGTGTGGGAAGCATTCAAACTCGTGCGAGAGTGCCCTCAACTCGTGCGAGAACACCCCGAACTCGAGCGTGAGCACACCACAACTCCCAAGCCGCTCCTTACGTCCTAATCCTTCTCATCATTCATCGCGACGGCCTCTTCTATCCCTTCTTTCTGCCATCCTTTACAAACATCGATCCATTGTTTGGCGAATGAATAGTTAAATAGTTCATCATTCGTTAATTCAATGGCCGAATTTTCACTTCCGCATGCCGGGAACACGCTATCAAATCGTTTCATGGAGACGTCCAAATAGACATCGAGGTCATTTGCCAATCCGAATGGGCATACGCCGCCAACGGCATGTCCTGTTTGGCTCAGTACTTCGTCGGGGGAGAGCATGCGTGCCTTGAGTTGAAACGTATTACGGAATTTTTTATTGTCGATTTTCGCATCACCGGCTGCGACAATCAGAATGGCTTTGTCTTCTTCACCTTTGAAGCACAGTGTTTTGGCAATTCGGGCTGGGCTGACGCCGAGTGTTTCAGCTGCTTGTTCGACTGTGGCGCTCAAGGTCTCGAATTCCATTATGTCCTGCTCACGATTCCATTGTTTAAAATGGGATTTGACGTTTTCCAGTGACATCTTATTGCATCCTTTCTTCATATGTATTATGCAGCATCATAACATTTTCCGTTGATAATATCACCAATCAATCTCCTCCGGGTATTCTCCCGCGAAATGGATTTCGCTGACCGGGACATTTTCTTCGCGGGCAACCTCATCGATTTCCTGCTTGATGCTCTGGTATTCTTTTCCTTTTTCAAAAATCCGTTTGGCCATAACAGAAATATTTTTCTTGCGCTTTTCCTTATCCCACTCGATAAAACGGATGTTAAGCTGGTCGATGTACTGCACATAATAATTGCCAAAATCCGCTAACCAATGATTCATATTGTTCATCATCATCTTGAATGCATGCTGTGAAAGTGTTTCCTCCAGAGATTGGATGACTGCTGCCTGAAGTTGCCTGAGTGTGGTGATGGTTCGATCCAACGCCGGGTGTTTAAGCTTTTTTCCTCGAATTCTAATAAAATCATTTAAAGCTCCGATGGTAAATAGCATCTGAGGGTACAGGGTGTTGAATGAAAAATAGATATTTTTTGTGGAACCGGCAATGTTCATAAATTTCATCGTATCTTCCGTCATGCCGTTATCAACGAATGCACTCTCTCTATGGCCCATGAAAGCATGCCGCAGATAATAGCAGAAACTCAAGATATAGAGACGCACTTCTTCATAGGGCGGGTGTTCGCCTTCCTCTCCCACAATGTCATGAAGCGCTTCGTATAGTTGTTCAAAATCATGAAAATCACCATAAAGCGTGATTCCTGCATAGTTTGGGGTGTGTTCGGCTTTTAGCATGTTATCAGCTCCTGATTCAAAGTTGCTGTGGTTGGTTCCATCATATCAAAAAGGAGAGAGCAAGTGGTATGATTAATGTTTTGTGAATTTTTAGTCCAAGCTCGGGATACGTTCCATTATGCCGGCCATCGTGAATGATATGCACGGGATGTCGGGGGAGGTGACCGGTTCAGAGTCCTGGAAAATATCAATCAGACGGTACTGGTCGTCATGGAGGGAATATTGTTCTAAAGTGCCGACCTTAGGTTCCACTATCCAATATTCGGGAATACCGAAATTGGCATACGTATTTAACTTATCTATTTTATCCCGTTTTAATGTAGACGGTGAAAGGATCTCGACAACAAGGTCTGGGGGCCCTATGACACCGCGATTGCTTAAAATATTCAAACGCTTGCGGTGGATAAGGACAAGATCCGGCTGCCTGACCTCGTTATCAGCCAATATGACATCAATTGGCGCATTTAAAATAAAAAAGTCTGATTCACAGCTTTCAGTAATTTTCTTTTGCATTTGAGAGCTAATCATCTGATGCGTAACAGATGGGGCTGGGCTCATCAATTCTAATTGCCCCTCAACCAGTTCATAGCGGTTCCCGTCATCAATTGAAGCATAGTCATCATAGGTGAGGTTGGTTTCTTTTATGAGTTCAGTATAGGTGTTATTCCTGTTATTATCGCTCATCACCTTACCTCCAATCGATTCGTTTATGCCAGTATACCACACGGGGCTGTCCCGTGCCATTTCCCGCTGTGGGGGCAAAGGAGGGATAAAAGGACGTGATCATTGTACCATATTACGGGAAAATCATTAATCAGTGAGAACAGAACTCATATACTTAACGGGGAAATCCAGCAATTGAAGCAGTAACCCGTATAAGAGCATGCCACCAACAAGGACACAAAATTTTCGCTTTTTTCCGCGACATATGCTATATTAAACGTAAGATATCGCTTCTATACCCTCATTAATTCATCGGCACAACCGAAAACTGACATTCTAAAAAAGGATGTGATCGGAAAGTGGAAAAAGTAGCCACTCCGCTAATTCTTGAACAAAAACCACCGTATCTTGATCAGGATGGCCTTTGGAAAAAGGTAATCACGGAGTTGTTTGAACCATTTATTCTTTTCTTTGCACCCGATCTCCATAAGAAATTAGATTGGAGTAAACAAGCTGATTCATTGGAACAGGAATTCCATCGTGTTTTTCCGGTTAAAAAAGGCACTAAGTATACGGATAAGCTGATGAAGGTCCATCTAAAAAATGGGGAAGAACACTGGGTACTCATTCACATTGAAGTTCAAGGGTACAAAGAAGATGACTTTGCTGAACGAATGTTTCAGTATTTTTACCGAATTTTTGATAAGTACCATAAAAAGATATACGCCATCGCCCTTTTTGCTGATGATGACCACTCCTTTAAACCCGCCAAATATACGTATCAATTTCATGGAACCGAACTAAACTATACTTACAACACTTATAAAATATTGGATCAGGAAGAGGAAACATTATTGCTGTCCGACAATCCTTTTGCCTATGCGGTATTGGGTGGTTTGTATATGTTAAAAAGTAGGAATAATGCCACTAGCGTTGCATAAATAATAAAAGAAAATTGATAATCTTGTTAATTATCCAAAATATAGGTTTCCGGGTATAAAAAAATCCTTTATAATGGAATTGGTGGTTGTTGTCCAAATCCAATATAAAGGAACTCAGAATATGGACAATCATACACTATTATCATCATTTGGTAAATGGGTTGCACCCATTAATATTGAAAAACTTACAGAACAAATTACGCAGACCGGGCAAGATCGCTACACGAAAAAGTTTACGACTTATTCCTACATCAAACTGTTATTATTGTCCCACCTGGAAGAGGTGGAAAGCTTACATGCGATGAGTGATACACTTTTTGATGACGAGGTTCAACAGGAATTGGGGCTGGGTTCAATTAGCGTTTCCCAATTGTCGCGAAAACACCGTACTGTGGATCCCAATTTGTTGGCAGTCATCTTTTATCAATTAGTTGATCAGATACGCCATTCTCAACCGGGTCGAACAGTTATGCCGGTAAAAATCATTGATTCGAGCACGATACCACTCAACCTGACGAATCATCCATGGGCTACCTTCCGTAAAACGAAAGGCGGCGTCAAACTGCACTTGCGGTTAATGTTCATGGAAAATGGTTCTTCTTATCCGGAGTACGCCAACATCACGACGGCCAACGAACACGATCGTAGCCAATTAGAAGTTTTGGTGGACGACAAGGAAGCAACCTACGTATTTGATCGTGGTTACATAGATTATGAGCGTTTTGACCGCATGACGGACGACGGTTATTTCTTCGTCTCCCGGTTGAAGAAAAACTCGATTACACGGACGATCAAGTCCTTTGAGGTGGAACAGGGTTCCACGATCGTTACGGATCAAATGGTAGCTGTCGGTGGTCCAACAAAGCGCATGGATAATCTATTTCGCTTAATTGAAGTCGATGATACAAAAGGCAATCGACTGCGTCTCATCACAAATCGGTTTGATCTAAAAGCCAGTGAAATCAGTGACATGTATCGTTCACGCTGGACGATTGAATTATTTTTCAAATGGCTGAAACAGCACGTTAAAATCAAACATTTTTATGGCCATAGTGAAACAGCTGTGATGAACCAAATCTTTTTAGCGCTGATTGTTTATTGCCTGCATGTGCTCATTCAACTAGAAACAGAGTCCAGGAAAACCATATTGCAGATTAGCCGTTTATTAAAAGCGAAACTGTGGAAGAACTGCCGTCACTGGCTTCGTCGCATTAGCGGCATACCATAATTATAAGTGTTGTCGCTGTCTCTCCCGGAATAAATGTATAAATTTACCAAATGGACAATGCCACTTTTTCATTAAGGTTTGTCTTTTTGGCGAAAAATAGAGCTAAATTGATTACAGAATATTCAATTTATATTAATGCAACGCTAGTGATTGGGCATAGACAATAAAAGAGGTGTTCCAATGTTATATAAAAATAATAATGAGTTTAATAAAAAGCAGGCGGAAATCATCGGACGTCTAAATAAAGAAGGTATCAGGGTTCGAAAGGGCAAAAAGGAACCCTTAAATAGAGAATATTCGGGGATACTTGGTTATGAAAGTAAAATATTAAAGATAAATTTTCCAAAATAAAATCGATTTTGGACTGCTTTGGCCCTTTTTAACATGACCAAGATCTTTTCGTTCAAGGACAAGGAAGCATGGGGACGGTTCTCCTGCTTTCTTTTTGTATAGCTTGGTGTCTTTTGAGATACTTTCATGTGGTGATAGGAATGCTGTGAGTGTCAAATAAAAATTAATATATGGTGCCATATCCTTTTCTGATTAGCATAACCTTCATCTGTAATAGGACAATCAATCTTCTTCATATAAAGAGGTAAGGAGGTTGATTGTGTGATCACCCGAAAGTTGTGTTTGCCCGACAGCAGGTTATTCCTAATAAAATAACTATCCGGAACAAACGGATAGCTATTCTTTATTCGCGTGTATGTCAAATCTTTTGTGAGTATGTTTTCTAATCCAAAGGACTACTTCTTCAAATGGTGGTCTCGTTTTATCGTTTGCCACCGATAGTACAAATCGATACACTTCTTCATCTTCTACTACTAAATCAAATCCGTTTAGGTCTAAAAAAGTAAAGGTTGATAAAAATGATGTCCTTTTATTACCATCAGAAAAACAATGGCCACTTGCCATTTCGTACAGATACACGGATGCTTTTTCTTCAATTGATGGGTAACGTTCAAAATCTCCATAGCCGGACATAGGTAAAGCTAATTTAGCCTCAAGTTTGCCGGGTTCTCTACCCTGGATGCCACCGAAATCTTTAAGTGCTTGATCGTGCAGTTCGATTACATCTTCAAGCTCAAGATATTCCACCTTCATTAATTCTTGCTAAGCTTCTCCAAAGCCTTGCCATTTGCTTTGACAGCTTTTTTGTAACTTGCCTGGATTCTTTTTTTGCGACTTTCAGCTTTTGGCTTCATACCTGTTTTGTTCATATCTTTATCATCCTTTTTCTTCTTCATGGACAGGCCTCCTATATAAAATACACATACTATAATATATATGTTAGCCTACCCAATAATAGAAGTTTTTAAATCCTTTGACCCTATATTACCACACTATCATCTATCTTTCCATTGTATTTAGTGCCTGTGACTCCAATAACAGTAATCCACATATTATCGCTTATAAAGATCCTCAGCAGGAAGAAGTAGTTTAGGATTCAGAATATTTAAGAAAATCCGATTTAGCATGATTGCTTTTTTAATCTTCGGGGTATAACATAAAAGACAAGGGAGGTAAGAATATGAACATGAATGAGCGATTGCGAAAAAAATGGATAAAAGAGGTCCATATCGTGAAAATGCATGCAAATTCAACGCCTCTGAATATGAGAAAGCTGAAAAACGTGTCCGAAAGTTCCGGGAAAATAAAAACAAAATGAGAGAAACGCTAAAGATTTAGCCCCCATATATAAGTGAAATAACTTTTGGAAATATCCCGTATCAACTTAAATGATGATACGGGATATTTGTTTGAGCGCCTGTCACTTTCACAGATAGCTGCTTCTTGGTTAGGCCGCAATTTTACGATTAAGGGGTGAAACGTATGATTACATACAAACATGGGAATCTTTTAGAGGATTCTGCTGAAGCTCTCGTAAATACTGTGAACACTGTCGGCGTGATGGGGAAGGGTATAGCACTGCAATTTAAGCAGGCATTTCCAGAAGTTTTCCAAGAGTATGAAAAAGCATGTAAAAGAAATGAAATCACAATTGGCAAAATGCATGTTGTGCCTATCGATGGAACGGCAGGCCCCCGATATGTCATTAACTTTCCTACAAAAAAGCATTGGAAGGAAAACTCAAAAAAATATTATATTGAAGATGGTTTAGAGAACCTCGTAAAAGTTGTGCACGATCTGGGTCTTTCATCAATTGCGCTTCCCCCGCTGGGATGCAGAAATGGCGGATTAGAATGGACGCAGGTTAAGACACTGATTGAAAAAGCATTTGAAGGAACCAATGTAAATGTCCATGTCTATGAACCTATGGGAAGCCCGGCTCCCGGAAAGATGAAAGTCAGAACGAAAAAGCCTGAAATGACAGAAGCAAGGGCTTTATTATTAGCTTCAATAAACAATTACAAAGGACCTGGATATAAATTGACGGTGTTGGAAATACAAAAAATCGCTTATTTTCTTCAGGAAGCTGGCGAACAGCTGAGATTGAATTTTAAGAAATATAAATATGGTCCTTATGCCGAGAATTTAAATCACGTGCTGCAGCGGCTGGAAGGACACTTTATCCGGGGATATGGTGATCGAAGCCGGCAATCGGATATTCAATTGATTAATTCAGCCGGGGAAAAGGCTTATGAATTTCTAGAAACTAAAGCAGAAACCGTGGAACGTTTAAACAGGGTGAACAACATCATGAATGGTTTTGAAACACCGTATGGACTGGAATTGCTTGCCACCGTTCATTGAATCAGAAAGTATGAAACGCCGGCTAACAACGAAGAGTTAGTGGTTCAAGTGCATAACTGGAACGAACGAAAGAAAGCATTATTTCCTGCCAAACACATTCACAAAGCAGCTGAACATTTGAATAAGATTGCGTTATAATCACGATCGAAACATTTTCGCCTTAACAATGGGTGAGAATGTTTCTTTTTTTGGCTTATGCTCGGGTGGGGAGAGTAGGTGAAGTGTGAAGTTGCGCGAGATTGTTTGATACGTGGTACTACATGGGCTCGAGGTCGGTCGACATGGGCGGGTGCGAGCGTGATATGGGCTGCACCAAGACAACATGGGCCAGAAAACGGGAACATGGGCTCAAATGTGTGTGACATGGGCTGGAAGCAGTTCATCATGGGCGGCAGCTCAGCATAATGGGCTACAGTACAGGAAGATTACGTGCCTGTCACCACTCCATTAGTATAGAGAAAAATAAAGTGGCAGAGGATGTCCCAATAAAAAAGGCATTCTGCAAAATTGGAATACCTTTTCTTCTGGCTAATTTTATTAATCAAGTCCATATTGGCTTGCTGTTTTTCTTCGTTGAAAAAGAGTTCAATACCTGTTTCACTGTGAAAAGCGTTGACTACATAGGAAGTTTCATCAGTAAGACCAAAAGACTCATTATTATTACCTGCCATACCAGAAAGGTCAATTAGTTTTAATTGGTTATTGACTGCTTTATATAACGTGCTGCCGTTCTTGACTTTTGAAAGGATATCGCTTATCTTAATAAACCTAATCAATGACTGAAAAAAGCTGTGTACGATAATGCTGGCCTAAATGAAATTGAAGGGTATTGTGTTGACGTGGAGGCGTATAATTTGATGAGTAGTTAGGTCAAGTTTGGCGCCTGGTATAGTAAATGGATAATTAATAAAAAACAACCGTTTTCATTGTAAAATGGGAGCACCTGCTGCAGAACTTATTTCGTGGCAGCCGGGATTTGTCGCAGATTATCGCCTGACGATGAAAAATAGATTTAAGATGGAATAATGCAACAAAATCATATAAAATAGAAGCAGGTGGGTGATATTAATGGAAAATGAAGCATTGCTAAATCGCATTCTTGAAAAGTTAGAAACACTGGAAAAAGGACAACAAGATTTCAAGGCAAAAATGAATGATTTCAGGCAAGAAACACAAGAAGGAATAAAGAATTTAAACGAAAAATTAGACCTGTTAACGAAACAAACAAGTAATGCTGTTGTTGAAAATCATTCTAATGAATTAAAATTCTTATCCAGTAAAGTTCAGCAATTGGAGAAAGATATATATAAATTAAAACATTCATAATCACTTAATTGTAACCCTCTTGATTTCTCTTTCCTCAAGTGTTTTTCTAGTAAATAATCTCGGGCGTCAATCACATCCCGAGTAATTGTATCTTACATGTTTTATGCGCAATCAAAAAAGAAAAACTGAAAGGATGAGTTACATTCCCTATCAGTTTTTTTAATTTGTCTGTATTTAAACTAATTCAACTTGCTCCATGATATCAAACTCTGCACCCTGATATTCTTTAATATCACTGGGGCATAAAGGTAGGTATCGTATTTAAAATCCCAACTATACCATACTTATTCAAAACGGATAATCGATTCACAGCATCATCAATTTCTTTAGGGTATTGATTTCAAATGCCCGATATCGCACACTGGGCGGTATGTTTTATGAATTATGTGATGAAAGTTATGATCCGATTGGGCTCTGGCGTTACAGCAGTTAATCAAGCTTCCCGGAAGATACCCTCAAAAAGGCGAATAATAAAATGCAGCAACTCACCAAAAGTCAACTACAACAATTAATTGCGAATCTGCCCAATTATATCAAGGTACACCTGCCTGTTTCAGTCTGCGAAAGTCGAGTTGTTAATTTAAATTTTCCACTGCGTAATCTGCTTCTTCTTGTGTGAATTTTTCCCCGTAATCTGAAGATAATTGATCCCTGATTGCTTCAAGCGACATATCCATTGATTCTTGATAACTTTTTGCAGATTCTAGTGCGTTCTCATTCCAATCTGCTTCTATATTATCCGCAGCGTATTGTGCTTCTTCATCTGTAAATTTTTCTCCGTGCTCCGATGTCAATTGGTCGTATATACCCGCTTTAGACATATGCATAGTCTCACTGTAATTTTCCGCTGACTTCAATGCGTTGTCGTTCCAATCAGCCTCAATATTGTCAATTGCATACTGAGCTGCGTCATCCGGGAATTGGTCACCATATTCGGATGTCAACTGGTCAAAAATCCCGGCTTTAGACATGTGCATCATATCTGAATAGTTTTCTGCTGAATTTAATGCAGATGTGTGCTCGGTTGGAACATCGTCTTCTGTGTTTGTTTCTTCAACAGGATCAGGTTCATTACTTTCTTCTGTTTCTTGAGGCTCTTCTTCAACTTGTTCAGCTTCTGTATTTTCTTCTGGTGGATTATTATCTTCTTCTACTACTTCTTGATCGGCTTCCTCCTCCTCGGCTTCAGATGAAGCAATGTCAGAATTACCGGTTGGTATTGCTAAACCTATAATAAAAAGACCAACACCGACCATTAAAACAACTTTTCCTGGCTTTTTTTCACCCTTTTTCAAGGCTAAAATTAAGACTGCACCAACTATAATAATTATGAATCCGATTGCACCTATAAATGCACTCATGTAAACCCTCCATTTATGTAATTAGGTCTATTTTACTGGATAAAATGTACTATTACAAGATTAAAAAAATAAACCCATCTACAGATCTTATTTCGTGGCAGCCGGGGGTTGGCGCAGGTTATCGTTTTACACAATTATTAAGACGCGGGGACTGTCCCCACTGCTTCGGGCGCGGTTTGGGGTCGTTCGATATGGGCTGGAGATTGGTCAACATGGGCGGGTGAGGGCGTGATATGGGCGCGAAAATGGAAACATGGGCCGGAGCGTGTGTAATATGGGCGGGAAAGCGACAACATGGGCGCGAAAACGGAAGTATGGGCGGGAAGTCATTCATCATGGGCGGCAGAACAGTCAACATGGGCTGGGAGCGGGGACTGTCCCCGCTCCTCCCATTAGCTTCCAGGGCGGAAAGTGTTAATGTATGATTCTGCTTCCTCGTATGGTTCGTTTGTTGGGCCGACTGCTTCCATGTCGACGACAATCATGGATGGTTTCCGTTTTGCGATGGCCGTTTCCAGTGCGGCTGTAAATGTATCAGCCGATGTGACTTTTTTGGCTTCAAAGCCCATCGATTCGCTCATTTTCACATAATCCGGATATTCCAGGTCGACGGCATGAGTCCGCCCGTATGCGGCAGATTGCAGATAGCGCAGGATACCGTAGCCGCCATCGTCAAACAGAACAATGACCAGAGGCAATTTTTCCTGGGCAGCAGTGGCAAGCTCACCCGCATTGACCATGAAACCACCGTCACCTGCCATCAATACGACAAGGCGATTTTCATCCGCTATTTGTGCCCCGATGGCAGTTGGCAGCCCTTGCCCGATACCGCCTCCGGAAGCAAAAATGGATGTCCGCGGTTCATAAATATCAATCAGCCGGTTTCCCCACAGATAAGCGGGTATTGTGACATCACGGACAAGAATAGCATTATCCGGCATGAGTCTGCGCATACTGTCGGCAAATTCATCATACGGGGCAACAGCTTCACGTAATTCCGTGCGCACTTGATTGCGCACAGATTTGACTTTTTCTATAAAGGTCGGCTCGGTTGACGACGCTTGATCACCAATCAGCCGGTTAAGTTGTTTCAGTACTTGTTTGGCGTCACCGACAAGTCCATAGGTTGTTTCATAGTTTAGATTCAAGGCTTCCGGATCCGCATTAATCCCAATATGTTCTGCGGGAATTGGCGTTGTCCAGTCATTGGTTTCGTCACCGCGGAAGTGGGTTCCGATGCTGATAAGCAGATCCGATTTTTCAAATAACCCTTCAACCGCCGGATCTGCAGCGAAATTGCCGATGCAGAGCGGATAGTTTTCTGGAATCGCCCCCTTACCTGATTCGCTGGTGACGACTGCTGGCTGAAGCTTGTCGGTGAACTGCTTGAGTACTTGTGTTGCATCTGCCTTAATAACACCGCCGCCGACCCAGACAATCGGTCTTTTTGCTTCTAGAATTTTTTTAATTAATGCTTCCGGAATAATGTTTTCATCGTCAGTCGGTTCAGCTTTTTTGACATGCCCGCTGAAATCTATGACAGTCGTCTCAGGAATTATCATTGTCTGTAAATCAGTCGGGACGGATACGGTTATCGGCCCCAGAGGTGGCTTAAATGCTTCATTAATCGATTGCGAAATCAATGCGCCGGTTTGCTCAGCCTGTTTCAATAAATGTGCTTTTTTGCCGGCACCCGTCATCATCGACAGCTGGTCTTTTGCTTCGTGGATGTAGCGCTTTTTCTTTCCAATGTAATTTGACGCGACTTCACCTGTAATATGTAAGAGCGGTGTTCCCTGGTTCCACGATTCGGTAAGTGCTCCGGCAGCGTTTCCCGCACCTGCTCCTGTGCTTGTCAGGACAACACCCAGCTTTCCTGTTGCACGGGCATAGCCATCTGCCATATTGACCGCTCCGCTTTCTCCTCGGGCAGGCACTAGCCGAATCGACCCCTCGCGTACAATGGCGTCGTATATCGGCATGTTATGAATGCTCACAATGCCATAAACGACTTCAACGCCAGCCTTGACAAGCTGTTCAACAATGGCGTCGGCTGTTGTGAAAGTTTTTTGATCTGTGCTGTTCATCTTGTTACCTCCATTTGTTTCGGTTTAATAGTTGTTATATATTAGATTTTTTGCATTCGACTGACTGGTAGAAAGTACATTTATTTATGTTACCATGAATAGATATCTTGTCAAATTTTGCTTAAATACTGATGTGTCAGTATTTGACGATTAGAAGGTGAAAGGTTAAGCTTATTGATGTTAAAACATTCTATCAAAAAGCAATCGATTGATAGAATGTTTCGTCAGACGATGACTAATATCTGACATAATCGTTTGATAGAGTAAGTGAACATCCGGGGGGTAAATAAAATGAAGTATTTAAATATGTTCTTTGATGGTCAATGGACCGATTCAAAAGATTATAAGCAAAGAGACATCCTCAATCCTGCCAATGGTGAGGTCATCGCAAAGGCGTCGGAAGGCACGGCTGAAGACGCTAAAAAAGCGATCACAGCGGCCAGGAAGGCGTTTGATGCGGGTGATTGGCCGGATATGGCACCAGCTGAGCGGTCGGCATTTTTGTACAGGGTTGCGGCTGAAATCGATTCACATCATGATGAATTAACGCGGCTTGAAACATTGGATAATGGTAAAACACTTGCTGAAGCCGGTTATGATGTCAGTGATGCCGCAGACTGTTTCCGGTATTACGCAGGGCTGATTCGGAAACCCGAGGGTCAGGCATATGATGCGCCTGACGATATCCAGACAATGGTCGTGCATGAGCCGATTGGTGTGTGCGGTTTAATTGTCCCGTGGAATTTTCCGTTGCTGATGAGCGTTTGGAAAATTGCTCCCGCACTAGCCGCGGGAAACACTGTTATCCTTAAGCCATCAGAAGTGACCCCGGTCACGGCCGTGAAGCTTTTCGAAATCTTTGAAGCTGCCGGAATGCCTAAAGGCACTGTAAACCTTGTACTGGGAAGCGGCGCAACTGCAGGCAATGAACTGGCCGAAAGTCATCATGTTGATAAAATTTCATTTACAGGTGGAACGAAAACAGGCAGAACGATTATGAAAGCAGCGGCCGGGAATCTGAAAAAGATATCGCTGGAGCTGGGGGGCAAATCACCGAATATTGTGTTTGCCGATGCCGATTTAGACACGGCTGTTGACCATGCTTTGTATGGTATATTTTTTGGGGCTGGACAGGTTTGCTCGTCAGGGTCGCGTATATTGGTTGAAGATAGCATCCACGATCAATTTGTGGAGCGATTTGCTGAACGGGCTAAAAACATTAAAGTTGGTCCCGGTGACGATACGCAGTCGGAAATGGGGCCGCTTGTCAGCGAAGCGCATATGAATAATGTTCTTGACTACATCGCCGCCGGAAAAGATGAAGGTGCACGGCTTGTATGTGGCGGAAACCGCATCGAAACGGGCGCATTTAAAAATGGCTATTTTGTTGAACCAACGGCGTTTACCGGCACAACGGAAGATATGACTATTGTCCAGGAAGAAATTTTTGGTCCGGTTGCTGTTTTTCAGACTTTCAGCGATGAGAAAGACGCGGTCCGGCTCGCAAATAACACCAATTACGGACTGGCCGGGAGTGTCTTTACCAGTGATAGCGCTAAAGCATTAAGGGTCATTAAAAAGGTTCGTGCAGGCATCACATGGGTGAACACCTACCATACGACGTATAATGATTCGCCTTGGGGCGGCTATAAACAGAGCGGGATCGGCCGCAGCCTCGGTACTTATGGTCTGGAGGAATACCAGGAAGTAAAGCAAATCAATATCAGCCAGCAAGTTGAACGCTCCGGATGGTTCTCCGAGTAACCAAACTAAAGAGACATTCAGGCTGGTTGCTATTAGATACCGAATACTGGAGGGGACAACCATGACACATTCAAGAATTGAAATGGATCACATCACACACAAAACAGGTAAAGCGGATTGTCTGTCGATTGATACAGCCATCATTGGTGCGGGGGTATCCGGTTTATATGCCGGGTATCGCTTGCTGTCGGGCGATTTCATGAATGATAAGCATCGTCCTGATTCAGTGCACATTTTTGAGATGGACACCCGGGTAGGCGGCCGGCTGGAGTCGATTACATTACCTGATATGAACGTAACGGGGGAAATGGGGGGCATGCATTATGATACCTCATACAACATTACGACGACATTGATCGAGGACATTTTTCAGCTTCATCACACGCCTTTTCCGTCGGGTGATCCAAACGATTATCTCTACTACTTGCGAGGAAAGCATTTTAAAGGAGATGAATGGGCGCGTGCACAAGACAGGGGGAAGTGCTTGAGGTACCTTATCAATTGCGCGATGTGGACAAAGGGTATCGGTTCGATCAGCTTCTGCAAAAGATTGTGTATAACATGCTGAGGAATGATCCATGGTTTACTGAGAATTATGCAGACCGCCTTAACAAAATCAGCCATTATGCCTACGAATTTAACATTACCCGCGGGCAGTGGGATGACATCAGGATTAATTGGACTTATTACAAACAGGGAAGTCCGTATGACGGTATGAAAATGCGCAATATCGGTTTCTGGAATGTTATAAAAGATCAGGTTGGCCAGGAAGGTTATGCGTTCATTGCTGATGCCGAGGGTTATTATTCGAACACGATGAACTGGAATGCTGCGATTGCCGTTTCGTACATGATTGGTGACGATGGTGAAGGGGACCATTACCGAACGATTGAAAATGGCTTTGATCAGCTTGCTTATGCACTTGCAAGGCATTTTACAGAGAGTGAGGGATCACAGCTTTGGATGGGTAACCGTCTTGTGACATTTGAGAAAAGTGAAGACACCGGACGACGGTACCGTCTGACGTTTTATAATGTGTATGACCAGGCATATTGGAAGGTTTACGCTGATTCTATTATTCTGGCAATGCCGAAGCGGTCGCTGGAACTGATCGATCAGCAGAACTTTTTCTTTGATTCTAATACACACCCCGCCTTAAAGCAGCATATGGATTCGATATTTGATATCCCATCATTTAAGCTGCTGATGGGTTTTAACGATCCATGGTGGAAAAACGATCTAGGCATTAAGGAAGGAAAAGCTTCAACGGACTTGCCGATGAGCCAGTGTGTTTATTTTGGGACAGACCCTGACAACGCGCATTCTTTACTGCTGGCAAGCTACAACGATTACCGCACTGTCCATTTCTGGAATTCACTTATTCAGGATGAAGCTGCACGCGGCTACAGAAGCAATGATTCAGCAGATCCCGGAGAGAAACAAGTGTCGCTATTGTCAGCTCAGGAGACGACAGTGCTCCCCGGTGTAGAAGCCCCTGCACATGTCGTTAAGGAAGCTTTAAATCAATTGAGCGAATTGCATGGGATAACGGTTCCTGACCCATATATTGTACGGGTGAAAGACTGGTCCCGCGATCCTTATGGCGCTGGTTATCACAATTGGCGTACGTCTGCTTTATTTGAAGACATTATACCATTTATGCGTCAGCCAATTGCTGATGAATCAGTTCATATTATTGGTGATGCTTATTCCGGAAAACAAGGCTGGACTGAAGGCGCTTTTTGTGTGACGGAAAATTTGTTACAGACGTCTTTTTTCCTTAAGAAACCGGACTGGCTGGATGAAGCGTATTATTTAGGGCTTTAAGTTCTCAGTGGAATCAGTTTTGCCGTGGATCGTTATACTAATACTCTAATTTCATGGAATATTTGTTGTATTTTGTCGTTTTTTGGGGAATAACTTAACCTTTCTCGTGTTTACGACTGGATGGTATGTGATGACGCAGTTGTTTGATTCAGCTATTTTTAGTAGTATAAGAGTTTGTCAATCGCATCGACTTATCCCGCATGTAACTGGCAGTACGACCCCCACTGATTGAAGATTCACTTTATCAGCAACTCGAGAACCAAAAACACAAGGAGGTTTTTTCTTGAAAAAGAAATCATTAGTATATGGCGGAATTTTATTACTTATTACGATGATGATTCTTAGCGGATGCAGCGGTGAGTCAGCCGATGCTGAAAAAGATCCCATTATTTTTGCGGATGAGAGTTGGGCAAGCCTTCGTTTCCATAATGAAGTTGCCGGGACTATCATTGAATCTGGATATGGTTACGAGACAGAACAACGAAAAGGTTCCGCGGCTGCCATCTTAACGGGACTCCGAGAAGGTGATGTTGATGTACATATGGAACTGTGGAAACAAAATAATAAAGAAGCTTATGATGAGGGTATTGAAAGCGGTGATTTCGTCAAACTGTCGGTCAACTTTGATGATAACTATCAGGGCCTGTATGTGCCTACCTATGTTATTGAGGGAGACCCTGAGAGAGGGATTGAACCAATGGCGCCTGACTTAAAATATATTACAGATTTGGCCGATTATAAGGATTTATTTCAGGATCCGGAAGATAAAGAAAAAGGCCGTATTATCGGGGCTATTCCAGGATGGGAAGTGAGTGAACGGATCGCTGAAACGTTGAAAGAATATGGTCTGGACGAGCAATTCAATTATTTTCGTCCGGGTGCCGAAGCAGCGATTAATACGTCATTGGCCGATGCGTATAAAAATGGTGAACCGTGGGTCGGTTACAACTATGAACCAAACTGGGTGATGGGAAAATACGATATGACACCGTTGCTTGAGAAGGAAGATACACCGTTATCAGCTGTTGCAGAACAGGATGTCGAGATTGTTTCTCATAAAAGTCTGCCCGAAAGAGCACCTGACGTTAGTGAATTTCTCGAAAACTATCAAACATCCAGTGCGATAGCGAATGATGCACTTGATTATATGCAGAATGAGGATGCATCAGCTGAAGATGCTGCTGTGAAATTTCTGAAAGAAGAAGAAGCACTCTGGACTGAATGGGTACCTGAAGACGTCGCTGAAAAAGTGAAAGACGAGCTTTAATATGTGATTAAAGTTGGATCTCTGTTATTATGCGGATTTTGTCATAATAAGAATTGATTGGAAGGCTGCTGGCTTGAATAAAGCTGGCGGCTTTTTTGTTTTAAATGAAAGATCATTCAAAAGTGATTATCGCATGTAATTTGTACCAATGATTGCATGGCGGAAGGTTTTACCACTCTCTATAGAACAATTTACCATTATCACTAAAAACTTCATGGGCTGGAAAGTGAGAGGTATGGGCGGGTAGCTGCTCATCATGGGCGGGAATGCGGCAACATGGGCTGGAGAGCGAATGACATGGGCGGCAGCACGGCATTTAATTATTGAGGGGAGGATAAAGTGAAACTTCATTCAGCGGAATGATTTTCTCCGTTGAATGTTAGTTGAACAGAATCGGGCATTTATGGTCAGTTAGCCGCCGTTTTTTGGCGGTTTACTGATCATTATATGCGGGGAAAAAAGGACCGAGAAGTTCGAGGCGGCGCCGTTTCGAGCACAGAAAAACTTCCCCCGAATTTACATCGCACGAAGGAAAAGCGTATTTCTTTTCCAAGGAGCGGAATGTATGTCTTCAGATAATGAGCATAAGGAATACTTCCCTGAATCCGCATCGCACGCGAGCATTAGTGGTTTCCTTTTCCAAGAAACGTAAAAGCAAGCCAGCGAGCTTCTCGCGTGTTGTGGTGACTTCTGCGCCCACCACAGGACGTGGGCGGTTTTAGCAGAAGCTCCTCTATCGACGTGTCATTTTTCCCGGACTTTTTGAACGACCTTTTAAAAATACTTTCTCATTAAAACACGTAAAACGATCTGTACGGCTTAATAACGTACTGCAGGACAATGCAGAAGCTTAGCCTATGTACATTTATTTACCAATGAGACCCGGGACCCTGAGCTATTATTTAGCCGGGTGTTTTATTTCAGGCTTTTCCCATGTGCCGTACTTCCCTCTCTAAATTCTTTCTTTAATGCTTTCAGCAGTGCCCAACATATAAAAATAGATATGATCGTAAAAGGACTGGCAACGACAATCGATATCGTTCTGACTGCATCCAGTCCACCGGCTAATAGGAAAACGGTAGCCGATCCTGCAGTAATAAATCCCCATGCTATTTTGACTCTGTTTAATGGATTAATGTTTCCATTACTACTTAACATCCCTAATACAAATGTAGCTGAGTCGGCTGATGTAATAAAAAACGAGAAAATCAGAACGAGAGCCAGTACACTTAACAAAGGGCCAAGCGGAATATGACTTAAGAATGCAAACAGAGCTCCTTCCACATTCGCGTTTACACTCTCCGCCAGATTGCTATTACCTAAATTATGAATTAAATGAACGGCGCTGCCTCCGAGAACCGAGAACCAGATAAAGGATATGAATGAAGGGATTAATAAAACACCCAAAACAAATTCCCTAATGGTTCTGCCTTTCGAGATCCTTGCAACAAATGAGCCTACAAAAGGAGCCCACGTGGTCCACCAGGCCCAGTAGAATACAGTCCAGTTACCTATCCAACTATTTGCTTCACTATCAAATGGTTCCATTCGAAGACTCATCGGCAAGATACTTCCAAAGTAACTTCCCGTGGTGGATATCAGCATTTCAAAGATTTGTTTGGTAGGGCCTGCTGCAAGCACAAAGAGTATGATTAAGACCATGATCAGCATATTAAAGTTCGATAAATATTTGATACCCCGATTTAATCCCGACCAAGAAGAAATGATAAATAATAAAGTTCCTAATCCTATGATGAGCAATTGAACAATTAATGTATTGGGCACTCCCCACTGGGCATTCATGCCACTGGCAATTTGCAACGTACTTAATCCGAATGTACTGGCAACACCGACAGCAGTGATGAATACGGCAAGAATATCAATCGTTTTACCAACAGGTCCATTAATCCGGTCCCCCAACAGTGGGTGAAAAATGGAACTCATGGCAGATGGAAGACCTTTGCGGAAATGGAAAAATGCCAATCCTAAAGCTACTATCCCGTATAAGGCCCAAGGGTGCAGCCCCCAATGAAAAAAGGTAAATTTCATTGCTGCGCTGGCGGATTCCGAAGTTGACCCTTCTCCAAATGGTGGTGTTGTATAGTGTCCGACTGGTTCAGCAACTCCCCAAAACACCAAACCCACTCCCATTCCTGCACTAAACAACATGGTAATCCATGAAAATGTGCTATGAGCGGGCTTGTCCGTATCCTTACCTAAACGGATGTTTCCATATTTGGAAAACATTAAATACAGACAAACCACTACAAAAATAGTACCAACAAGCAGGTAAAACCAGTTAAAATGAGTAACCGCAAAGTCCAGAAAAGCGGATGCTTTCTGGCCTAACCAATTATTAAAGACAACACCGATAACTACAAATAAAATACTAAGTGATAATGAAATGGCAAGAACACTATTTCTCTTAAGCAAAAAATTTCCTCCTATGTAATCAACGCTCACTTGTAGTGATTTTTTACAAGTCTTTTATGGAAGTTCCTTAGTTACAACTTTCTTTAAAGGCAGGTGAAGTTTCATGGTTTGTTAGCAAGCGAATTCGAAACCGTCTACCCAAATGAACAATCATGATTTTAACATAATTACGACGCAATACAAGGATTTTTGGGTGGGTGCCTGTGTCACTTCCCGATGAGGTCTGGATGCCTGCTACCACCCTTTATGTTGAATGATTGATTGTATAGGAGCCGCTGGTTCGGATAAACAGAAAGATGTGGTTTTTAAGCTGGCGTCTGAGCAAATAGATTTAATCGACGACAAAATAAGACGCCTTTTCACAAAAAAATAGCACACTTTCGAGGTGTTGATATTTTTATAAAAAAGGGTTAGAATAAAAGTAGCTAATATGAATAAAATAATATTGCCCTTACAGATATTTAATCTGTAGTGCGGCCTTAAAAATTTTACTTGGCCGGTCGATCGGCCGTAAAGAGAAAGCCACTCTATTTAGAGTGGCTTTCTACGTGTATTACCGTGGTTGCACGCGCATATGAATGCGTCATAAAAGGCTGATTGAGGGAAAATTTGAAAAAGAAACTTGGGATCTGCCCTCGCTCGAGGCCCGAACTTCTGAGGCGTTTTACTCCTATAATCGAATCTGACAACGAAAAGTGTTATGTACAGGTGCAACATGACTCTTTTTTATTTGGTAGACGATTATAGATACCACGATTGAAAAGTACCACCCTGCGAATGAAGCAGAGTGGTAATTTTATTGATTTTATGCTCTTAGGCATCTTTTATTTTAACCAAAACACTTTTAACCTCAGTGTAATTCGCTAATCCATATTCACCGCCCATTTCTCGGCCAATACCGGACTTTTTATAACCGCCAAATGGCATGGTTTCAAGTTCAAGCCCAAAGTCATTAATCCAAACAGTTCCAGCTTGCAGTTTTCCGGAAACACGGTGACCTTTGCGAATATTTTCTGTCCACACACTGGCTGCCAGTCCATATTCACTGTCATTTGCTCGTTTAACTACTTCTTCTTCTGTATCAAATGGAAATATTGAAATAACTGGCCCGAAGATTTCTTCTCTGGCAATGGTCATATCATCTTCAACATCAGCAAAGACAGTTGGTTCGACGAAAAACCCTTTATCAAAAGATTTATTGCCGCCAGCAACTAAACGGGCGCCTTCCGCTTTTCCTTTTTCAATGTATTCCAGAACGGTTTGCTGTTGTTTTTCTGAAATGAGCGGACCCATTTCTGTTTCAGCATCCATTCCTGGGCCGAGTTTTACAGCTTTAGCACGCTCGGCTATTTTCTCGACAACTTCATCATAATGACTGCGGTGAACATAGAGACGAGTGCAGGCACTGCAGTTTTGGCCATGATTATACATCGTGCCGTCAAATGAACCTTCGATGGCTTCTTCGAGATTTGCATCCTCAAAGATAATGCTAGGGGATTTACCACCAAGTTCCAACGTCACACTTTTTATATCATCAGATGCTTTTTGCATGACATTTTGTCCAACGGCTGTAGAACCTGTAAATGCTACCTTCGCAATATCTTTATGCGTAATGATTGCTTCGCCGGCTAAACGACCGGCACCGGGAACAACGTTAACAACCCCATTAGGGAACCCGGCTTCCTTGAACAATTGTGCTGTATAGAGAAGTGAT
The DNA here is from genome assembly GCF_001307805.1 of Lentibacillus amyloliquefaciens. Taxonomy (GTDB): domain Bacteria; phylum Bacillota; class Bacilli; order Bacillales; family Amphibacillaceae; genus Lentibacillus; species Lentibacillus amyloliquefaciens. The sequence goes on from NZ_CP013862.1 coordinate 3,315,775, forward strand.
AATGGTGTTTCTGTAGCCGGCTTGATGACCACTGTACAGCCGACAGCAAGCGCGGAACCCAGCTTCCAGCCGGCCATGGCCAGCGGAAAATTCCATGGGATAATTTGACCAACGACACCAACCGGTTCATGAACAATATAGTTAAAATAATCAGGAGACATATTAACAGTTTTTCCTGTTATTTTCGTTGCCCATCCAGCATAATAGCGGAAATGCTCAATTGTTCCATCTATATCATCCTCAAGTGCCACTTCATATGGTTTCCCATTATCTAAAGCTTCAAGCTGAGCAAGTTCTTCACGATTTTCTTCTAGCAGATCGGCAAATTTATAAATCAAGCGCGAGCGTTCCGCGGCCTCCATTTTGGTCCATTCACCTTTTTCAAAAGCTTCTTTAGCTGCTTCCACAGCAACATCAATATCTGTTTCTTGTGCTTCATTCACCTCTGCAAGAACTTCTTCTGTAGCAGGGTTTAAAACGTCAAAAGTTGTTTTATTTTTGGACTGAACATATTCTCCGTTAATATAAAGTCCTGCTTCCTCGCTATTTAATGTTTAGTCTAATGTTTCATATAGCTGTCCATACTGGGTAAAAACTATTAAATTACCCGGGAGTGTTGGCTTTATGAAGAATTTTGAAGAAAAGTATAATATGTTTCAATCTGCCTTGGAAATACCTGAACCTTGGTATGTTTTTCATCATGAACTGGCAAAAGATGAAAAGACCTTACACATCTATATCGAATACAGATCAGGTGCTGAATTTACATGTCCTAACTGTGGAAATCCAGGCTGTAAAGTCCATGATATTTATGATCAGGATCGCACATGGCGACACCTTGATTTTTGGCAATATCAAACATTGCTTCATGCCAGAATGCCGCGTGTTAATTGTGAATCCTGCGGTAAAATACGTACCGTCAAGATAGACTGGGCACGGCCGGGTGCCGGGTTTTCATTATTCTTTGATTATCATGTGATGTCCTTAATGGCTGAAATGCCTGTGGCAGCTGTTGCTCGTAAGGTTGGTGAACATGATACCCGTCTCTGGCGTGTATTTAAGTATTATGTTCATCAAGCGATGAAGGAGCTTGATGTCTCCAGTGTGACACGCGTCGCCATTGATGAAACATCCCGTGCCAAAGGACATAAATACGTGACACTGTTTATCGACACGGATACTAAACGGTTATTGTTCGCCACAGAAGGAAAAAGTTCAGATGTATTACAGGACTTTTGCCAGTTCCTTGAACGCAAAGGCGTTTCCCCTTCCCAAATCAGGGAAATATGTTCGGATATGTCGCCTTCGTTTATAGCAGGAATTGAAGCGAATTTCCCCGATGCATCGATCACATTTGATAAATTTCATGTCATGAAGCTGGTGAACGAAGCATTGGATAAGGTTCGCAAACATGAACAAGCGACCGAACCATTACTGAAAAATTCACGTTACGTGTGGCTAAAAAACCAAGAAAATCTAACCAAAAAGCAGGACAGTAAATTCCAGAAACTTAAGGACATGGACTTAAAAACAGGGCGTGCCTATCGCATAAAATTATCCCTCCAGAAGATGTGGCAACTATCACCGCTATCCTCTGATATTTATTTTGATGCATGGTATGACTGGGCCATCCGTTCACAGTTGGAACCTATGATCAAGGCTGCAAAGTCACTGAAAAAGCACAAGGACGGTATTTTAAGGTGGTTCATTACCAAATTGACCAATGGGCTGCTTGAAGGCATAAATGGCCTGGTTCAAGCTGCCAAGAGAAAGGCTCGAGGTTACCGCTCTACGGACAATTTCATCGCCATGATCTACGCGACAGTTAACAAACTTGATTTAATTGTTGAGCCATGACTATAGTGTTTCCTTCGTTTGCTTGCCAACTCTCCCTTGGATGCTTTACAGGTTGTCAAGCGCTTTCCTTGACGACCTGTAAAGCATCCAAGACAATACAGGCAGCAAACAAGGAATGGTAGATTTATGTGGTGCTATTATACTAACTTTTCAACACTAAATAGCGAATAGCCAAAGTCCTTTAACACCTTGTAAAAATTCTTCTACTTTCGGTTTTAAAACAATTTCTTTAGTAGACATAGAAACATAACCTCCTCATAAATTAATACTTAACAATCTGCAGTTGGCTTAAAATTCCTTGTAATGTTTTATCTTCTTCTTCAGTTAACGGCAACCTTGGTTTACGTGAAGGTCCTCCAGCCAATCCTTGTAAATCCAAACCGCGTTTAACGATTTGCACATATTTCCCGGAATCCTCCAGGAAGTTGCAAAGTGGCAGGATTCGGTCATAGATGTCCCATGCTTTGTCCATATCACCTTCTTTAAAACTGTTAAATAGATCGGTAGCCATTTCAGGTATAATATTTCCGGCAACAGATACCCAGCCAGTTGCTCCCATTAAAAAGGATTCAAGGACAAGGTCATCGGAGCCGCAAAATGTTTTAATATAATCTTTGCCTTGTCTGGAGATATCTCGCAGCTTTTGGATTTCTCCACTGGACTCTTTGATGTGTGTGATATTTTCAACATCACGTCCAGCTTTCAGAATTGTCTCCGTTCCAATATTAATCCCGGACGTAAACGGATTATTGTAAATCATGATTGGAATGCTTACGGATTCAGCAACTGTTTTAAAATGCTCATAGATTTCGTGATCTTTTGGGTGTGCATAATACGAGTTTATTAGTAGTGCACCATCTGCCCCGGCGGTTTCTGCCTTTTGTGTATACGCAACTGCGTCTTGAGTTGTCTCAGCAGCTGTTCCAATGATCAGGGGAACCCGTCCATTTACTTGCTCGGAAGCGACTTCCATAAGCTTATATTTCTCTTCTGTAGTTAAGCTAACAAACTCACCGGTACTTCCGTTCACGATAAGGCCGGCTACATTTAAACTGATATAATGTTCTATATTTTGTCTCACCCCCTCGTAATTCACTGTTTCATCATTATGCATGGGTGTAGCAAGCACTGGAAATGTTCCTTCTAATTGTTTCATTGTAAATTCCTCCTTAGGCTAAAAATCAGTTATTTAAGAATTAGCTATTTCTTTTGGTTCATCATCACTGTGTTTCTCTGGTTTTGTATACCAAATAAATTTATTGGTAAAGCCATAGATAAGCGTGATAATTATCGCTAGAAAGTTAAACCACAGAAATGGCAGGTAAGTTAGTGTTGATACACCAAGTGTTGTAGCCATAAACACACCGCCATCAGACCATGGAACCATTGGGGTGGTTAACGTTCCTCCAGCCTCGGTACTTCGTGAGAGCACACGACGGTCAATATTTAATCGATCATAGTTTTCCTCTGTTATTTTACTGGCTGTGATAACGGATACATAAGCTGCACCACCAAAGAAATTTCCAAAGAATCCAGATAGTATGGTTGATAAGGTTGTTTTTCCGGCATTATCTGCCCAGGACAACATGGAATTACATATTGCTCTTAGTATTCCTGTCTTTTCCATTAATCCACCAACACCAAGGGCAAACAGAATCAGTACAATTACACTGAGCATAAATTCAATCCCGCCACGATTTAAAAGATTGTCAATAAAATCAACGCCAGATTCGATATCATTTCCTGAATACAAAATATTAATACTTTTTAATATCGACATGTTTTGGAATAAAAATCCCCATACAGACCCTAGCAAAGCACCAAATAATATTACTGGTATGGAGGGCATCTTTAATGCTAGTAATATTATGACAACAACTGCAGGTACAACCATATACCACGAAATGTTAAAGTAATCATTTAATGCAGACATTGTAGCTTCTGCTTGACTTAAATCTCCATTTCCGCTATTAAAGAATAATCCCATACCCAAAAATAGTAATGCTGCAATCACAAATGCTGGCGCACTTACGTATAGCATCGATTTAATGTGGCGAATGACATTCACTTTTGATAAAGATGCAGTCATGACTGTGGTGTCTGACAGTGGGGAAAGCTTATCACCGACATAGCAACCTGAAATGACCGCACCTGCTACTAAGGCAACTGGGAAGCCGAAACTTGCACCGATTCCCATCATGGCAATACCTGCAGTTCCAGCTGAACCAAATGAAGTTCCAGTTGCCAATGAAGTTATAGCGCAAATGATAAAAGCTGCCATTAAGAAGATGCTCGGATCAATAATGGAAAGTCCGTAGTAAATAATACTTGGAACAATCCCCCCGGAAATCCATGTTCCAATTAACGCACCAACTGAAATCAGTATTAAGACAGCTTCCAAACCGTCATAAATGCCTTTCAAAATACCGTCCTGCAGTTCCTTGTATGAGTAGCCAATCTTAAGTCCAACTAAAATTATCATGAACCAGGTAGCCAGCAGTGCTAATTGAATCGGTATTCCAAGTTGTACTACCGAGAAAAACATAATGACAATGAAGGAAACTAATACAAAAATCACTTCCCCCAAAGTAGGTAACCTTTTTTCAGCATTCATTCTCTCACTCTCCTTCATTAAAATTAGTAGGTATTTTCTGTGAAAATCTGCCTAAGTGATGAAATCTATCCCTCCTTATCATCATTTCAATAAAAATCCATATTGAAGTGGATCTGTCTGATCATACATAAACTGATGTATACCTGTAACAAATCCTCTTGTTTCCATCGAAAACCGGTAATCAGTTCCTTTAACCAAAGATGCAGTCAGTGAACTGTCAAATATACTATGATTCGTTAACGTTGTAACATTGCATTTCTCATACAGCTTGGATTTAAATAACGCAAATGTACTATCTGTGCCTGGAGAGCGCAGAATACTTCCATCTTTTTTAAAGGTGACCGAACGAACTTCCATATGACTCTGAATATATATAGGTTCCATTAAAATAACGCCGTCAAATTCAAGGTTATTCTTCATTTCCGAGGTAGTTTGCAGACCCCATTTTGAAATCGCAGATAGATTTTCTATGGCAATAGTCGGAATGGTTTTTGGCAAACTGTAAACCAGGTAGTTCCGTGAATTGTCAATTTGCACATTTTTATATGCTTCATTTGTTTCAATAACCTTGCATTCACTACTTTCAAAGCGAGTTACAGGCACTTCTTGCTGTTCATAAGCGGCATAGATGGCGTACACGCCGTAAACGGTTTCAATTTCATAATGATTACTTTCCTTTTTGGCAAGATTACCGGTTTCAAGTAATGCAGTCACTGTTGCAACCAAGCCACTATATGTAAATGGTGGATTGTTGTCATGGTGCACAAAAAGACACGCATAATCAGCGGTTTTGGATGGAAGCACAATACATCCATTCATTCCTTGATAACCCCTGGGTTCGTTCAGTAATAAATTTTTTTCGCGTTTAAAGCGTTGTTCTATTCCTTCTTGGTTAAGATTCATAATATTTGCATCCAATGTCATGGGGGAATTGATAATTATACGAAAGGGTTCTCCTGCTACGTGTGTGTCTATGGTAGAGAATAACTTTTCAACATTCATTTAATCACCTCCTTTTTAGTGACCTTCCATCGGTGGAATGAGTAAGTATCCTTCAGACAATGGGTCCTTTTCGTTATAGAATAAACGATGCATTCCCATAATCCATGCAGATCCGGTTACCTCAGGAACTATGGCTTCAAAATCCCTAATGGTTGTAGTTTCCAGAATCTTTGCTTTAAAGAGTGTACCGACAATACTTTCATAAACAAACGGTTCATTTTTTTGGATTTCATTTTTCATAAACATCGTCGCAAGTTTTGCCGAAGTGCCTGTGCCACAAGGAGAACGATCAATTCCGCCTGGTGGTACCACAACTGTATTTTTTAAATCGGAATCTGGATGAGTTGGGTCAGTGTAAAATTCAATATGTGTTAATCCTTTAATAAAAGGTTGCTCAGGGTGTGATATTTCTACTTCGCTATTAATCACATTTCGTATTGTAATTGCCTTATCAATAATAGTTGACGCATTAGCGGTTGTCAGGTCCAACCCCAGTTTCCGTGCATCAATAATACCGTAAAAGTTGCCGCCGTATGCAATCTCACACTGAACGGAACCGATTGTTTCGATGTCCAAGTCCACGGTTTTTAGAAGGAATGAAGGGACATTGGCGAATGTAACGTCTTTTGCTTTACTGTTTTCTACTTTGACTTTTGTTTTGACTAGGCCGGCTGGTGTATCCAAATTAATGATTGTATATGGTTCATAAATCTCAATAAGTCCTGCCTCCACAAGTGCAGTACAAAAACCAATCGTGTCGTGTCCGCACATTGGCAAATATCCACCAGTCTCGATATAGATAACACCAACATCAGCCTCAGGATGGCACGGGTTCACCATTAATGCGCCTGACATCACATCATGTCCGCGTGGTTCATTCATTAAAAACTTCCGAATCCAATCATAATGCTTTTTCATGTATAGCATCTTGTCGGACATCGTATCGCCTTTTAATTCAGGCAAACCGCTTAGAACAGTTCTAGTCGGGTTGCCGCCGGTATGTGTATCTATCGTGGTGAAGAGACGATTTAGATTCATGTGTGTACCACCCTTTCTGTAAAGCGGTTAAAATGTAATGGTTCAATTGGTACGGATAATTCTTTCTCTGAAATCATTTCCTCTATGACTTTTCCGGTGATGGCGGCTAAGCTAATGCCGTCTCCTTCATGACCTGCAGCTACATAAAATCCGGGAACCTCATCGATACGCGAGACAATCGGAAGATGATCTTCTGTCCATGGTCTCAATCCGGCATAGGTTCGTATAACTGACATATCTGCCATGTTCGGATAGAAACGCATGGCTCTTTTGGCAATATATTTGGTAACTTCCTGGTAGACTTTCGTATCGAATCCAGTAAATTCTCGACTGCTTCCAATCAGAAAGTTTTGACTCTCGGTCGGTTCGAATACAAGGGCAACACCATATTTATCCGTCATGTTATCAACCGTGCGTTCACCGCCGAATTTTGATATCAAATAGCCAAACTCCATTACTTTTCTCAGACCAACCGGTTGTTCTCTAGACGCTACAATTAATTGGCCTTTTCTAGGTTTAATTGGAATATCCACACCGATCATTTCACCAATCTTAGGTGCCCACACACCGCAGGCATTGACAACTTTATTGGCAGTGAACGTGCCGTTTGTCGTTTCAATCACAAATTGACCAGTCGTATCTTTCACAACATTTTGGACTTCGGTATAGGTGTGAATTTTTGCTCCTAGTTTCGCTGCACTATGAAACATGGAGTATGTCAGCATATATGGATTCACGGTGGAGTCTGTTGCGCACTCCAATCCGCCATATAAGTCGTCTGCAAAAAATTTGGATTCATTTCGTAAATCCTCACGATCCAGCATTTGGAAGTCTAGACCGGCATTTTGCTGCTGCTGGACCCATTTTTGGGCAGCTTCCATTTCTTTATCATTTTCACAGACAAGAATACTGCCCGGTTTGCGGTATTCGAAATCAATCTCTAATTCAGTATGTAGTTCATGCACCAGTTGCTGGCTTTTAAGTGACATTTGACTGTCAAACCCTGGATCTTTATCGATAGCCAAAATGTTTCCATCACATCTTGATGATGTGCCACTGGCCAGTTCATGTTTTTCCAGAACTGTAATGTCTAACCCAGCTTTGGAACAATAATAGGAAATTGCCGCCCCTATAATACCACCGCCGATGACAACAATATCCCGATGTTGAACGCTCATGATTGCTTACCTCCTTTTAAAGCGGTTTCATAAGTTAAACATGCAAATTTTATGCCAATAATAAAAATGCTGTATAATTTAAAATAATATTGCAACTAATACATATTTGTGTAAAAATAATTTAAAAGTGTAAAGGAATTTATACAGTTTAAGGAGATGTCGTTATGTTTTTTCCAAACTTTATAAATATCGAACAGATGATTAATAAAGACTTTGTCTTGTTACATGACAACAGTTTATCGGAAGATGATTTGGAAATTGTTGTAGAAAAGGAATATCCAAAATGTGTTTTTCTGCAGAGTAATCAAAATATCTCATTACTGAGTCGTTTAAGGGAAGGCGAAGGAATACGTTATTTGTCTTGTAAAAATATTTCAAATCATGCAGAGATATCTCATGTACTGGAAGAACTGAAAGATTATCCGTGCATAATTGTAAGCGATAACAATAGACAACCCATTGGTTACTTAACCTCACGGGAATTATCCAAAAAACTGTATACGTCTTATCAATATTTACACACGTATATTGAAACGATTTTGGATACAATTGATGAATCCTGTACTGTTGTTGATCGTGATAAAAATGTCTTGGTTTGGACAAAAGGGGCGGAACAGGTTTTTTCCGTTAAAAGGGAAGAAATAATTGGAAAGCCGATTACAGACTTTTTTAGAATGGATCGTTTGGAACTTTTAAACACTTTAAAGGATGGGACTTCTGTTTATCACAACCAGCATAAAGCCCGTGATAATCAAGTGGTGTTAATTAATTCAAATCCGGTTTATTGTGATGAAGATATGATAGGTGCAGTGGTATCGGAGACGGATATAACAAGTCAGATCAAATTGAATAAAGAGTTGTACAATGCTTCAGAACGTTTATTTAACCTGGAAAAAGAAGTAAGTAAGTTAACGTCGACGAACGATCCATTCATTAAAATACGAGGTAACAGTAAGCCGTTGCAAAGAACAATTAATAAGTTTAAAAAAGCTGCATCCACTGATGCGAATATCCTGATAGACGGTGAAAGCGGTGTTGGGAAAGAATTATTTGCAAAAGCGGTACACTCCATACGGGAGACAGAAAATGCTCCGTTTGTAGCTATTAACTGCGGCGCCATCCCGGAGGCTTTATTTGAGAGTGAAATTTTCGGTTATGAGAAAGGTGCTTTTTCTGGTGCTGATACCAAAGGAAAGAAGGGAAAGGTAGAACTCGCAAAAAATGGCACATTGCTTCTGGATGAAATCGGGGAAATGCCACTGGATATGCAAGTGAAAATGTTGCGGCTGCTGCAGGAAAATAAATTTTATTCAGTTGGTGGTACAAAGGAAAAAGAAGGTGATTTCAGAGTAATCGCAGCAACGAATCAGGATTTACTGTCAATGGTCAAAGAAGGGAAGTTCAGAGAGGATTTGTATTATCGGTTAAATGTTGTAAGTATTGAAGTGCCACCACTACGGAAGCGTCCTGAAGATATTATAGAATTAACTCATTATTACCTGCATGAGGTTTCGATTAAGTATAATCAACCGATTCATGGTATTTCACAGAAAGTTATGCAGGTGATGCTTAAGTATGAATGGCCGGGCAATATTCGGGAATTAAAAAATGTTGTGGAACGGCTTGTTGTATTCTCGGAAAATGGTGAAATAAAAATGGACGATTTACCGTTTGAAACAGATACAGCAAAACGAACTAACAATTTATCAATATTCCATGAAAGTAACGGTCGATCGTTAAACGAAAAGCTCCAGGAAGTCGAAAAGGAAGTGATTTTAAAAGAATTGGAAAAGACAGACGGAAATAAAGCAGTATGTGCCGAAAATCTCCATATAACAAGAGCAACACTTTATAACCGGTTAAAAAAACTAGGAATTAATTAAAAAATCACGCTGATAGTGCTATAAAATGATGTATATTTCATTTTTGGCACTATTTTTGCATGTGTCAAATAGAGATAAAAAAGGAGTGGTGAGATTGGCTGACAAAGATACAATAATTTGCAGATGTGAGGAAGTGACATACCAGGATTTAATAGACACCGCTTCCAAATATAAATGCTCTGCAAGGGAATTAAAACTTCGTACCAGAGCATCGATGGGATACTGCGGAGGCAGGACATGCCGGAACATTGTCGATAAGGCAGTCTCGAATGTGAAGGATAAAAATCGGGAACAGGTATCCTTGAAATACCAACCTCCGGTAAGACCTATACAATTTAGAGATTTAGGAGGGTGGAAGAATGAGTGAACGTATTTACGATCACCCAGTTCTCGGAGCTTTAAAAGAGAATGAATATGTCACGTTTTCTTTTAACGATGAAGAGTATAAAGGGTTAAAAGATGAATCACTTGCTGCAGCACTTCTGGCGAACGGGATAAGAACTTTACGCCATCATGAGGAAACTGGAAGACCGCGTGGTGTTTACTGTAACATCGGGCATTGTTTTGAATGCCGAGTAAAAGTTAATGGCAAATCTGGTGTGCGTGCATGTTTAACCCCCCTTAAGGAAGGGATGGTTGTGGAAAGCGGCGGAAAGCTCCCGACACCTGTTAGAGATTGGAGGGCTGAAAATGAATGATGTAATTATTATCGGGGCTGGACCAGCAGGTTTATCAGCAGCGATTACATGTGCTAAAAATGGATTAAGTTCATTGGTAATTGATGAATACCTAAAACCAGGAGGAAGACTATTAGGACAGCTATATGAAGAGCCAAGTGGATTTTGGTGGAACGGCATTAAGGAATCTGAAAGTTTATATCAAGAGGCAATTGAATTAGATGTACAAATACAGTTAAATACATCTGTACACAATATAGAAAAAGAAAATAATTATTGGATTATATACACAGAGACGGGGATAATTTATTCCGAGCAGTTATTACTGGCAACAGGAGCTGCTGAATCACCAATCCCAGTACCGGGATGGACACTTCCAGGTGTGATGTCTGTTGGCGCAGCCCAAGTGATGACCAATGTTCATCGCATTAAACCCGGAGAACGCGGGGTTATTATTGGTGTAAATGTTCTTTCAGCAGCAATTGCTATGGAACTGCAGCTTGCCGGAGTGAAAGTGGCCAGTCTTACATTGCCCAAAATGAATAAGGTGACTCAAGATGCAGCACAGCCGGGTGAAGTTTTGGATTCTCTCCTTCATGTATCCCATATGGCCCCTTCAAAGGTTATTCGTTTCGGCAGTAAATTAATGAATAATGATGTAATGAAAAAAATAGGTGTATCGTTTTATCCGAAGCAGGGCTTTAAAATGTGGGATATCCCGATTCAACTTCGTAAAGCAGTCATCGAGATATGTGGCGAAGAAGCTGTAACCGGTGTTAAAATCGCAACAATATCTGCAAATGGTGAAGTTGTAAAAGGTAGTGAAGAGCATATTGACTGTGATTTTATATGTATTGCCGGTGGTTTATATCCCTTGACTGAGTTAGCAGCAGTTGCCGGATGCCCGTTTTATTTAGTAGAAGAATTAGGTGGTTATGTGCCATTACACAATGAACAGATGGAAACGCCAATTGAAAACCTGTACGTGGCAGGAAATATTACAGGAATTGAAGGTGCTAAAGTTGCAATTAAACAGGGTGTTATAGCCGGTTTAACCATTTCTGGAAATGCAGGTGTGAGCGGTTTAACACAGGAAATACGACGTGCTATAAAGTTGACGGAACAGACGCGGGATAATGCATATATTCAGTTTCATCCAGATGTGAAGAAAGGTCGGAAAGCAATTCAGGAAAAATGGAAAGATTGCATGAGCACGGCACCATAATAAGCTTTTGGTCCTAGGTGCCTAGTCACCACCCGAATTTTGTCATTGTATGTCGAATAAAATTATTGTGTGGAAGCTACTGGTTAGTATAAACTGGTGGCTTTTTTGTTCCAGGTGAAATGGTCATCCAGAAAGTAAGTGAAATATTTCTTAGTTTATGCCAGAATAAGCACATAGGTTAAGGTATTTCTTTTTCGCCGATCCTTCCACGGAATTTGCGAAATAAATAACTTAAAGGAATGATTCCATGAACATATGTGACCGATGTGGCAGCGCACATGCCAAAATCTTATTAACAAAAGGAACGGGACAGGAAAGCCTTTGTATAGACTGCTCCAACGAGATGGTATCAACTGAACTAGGTGTTGATTTGGAAGAACAGCCTGAATCAATTGTGTTGAAAGATCCTAAAGGTATAACGCGTTATTTCAAGGTCGAACAAAAATTATTTCACATGGGTATTCGCCTGCAAGCTGAGGAAGCTATTGAATATGGATATCAGTTTGCGATTCATGGGGAATTGGATTGTGATCAAAAGCAATTATTCCAAGAACTGGCTGACAAAGTTAAAGACGGCCTCGCCCGACAATATATAGAACAGGGAATATTTCCGAATGATCAGGCTTACCAGACGATAGTTGATGATGAACTTGTCGGACGGATTGAATATAACGAAAATGATCCGGATGTTCCACTTATTATAATCGATGGGAAGCCCTACACATGGGAAGAAGTCGGAAAAATGATGACGAGTTACGAAGGCTTTCAGTTTCATTTAAAGATTTTTTGATATAACGGATGAGATTGATTCAGACATAAATATACATGAGTTAGATAACATTTTTCTCAAAAGGGTATATAATAAAGTGTAAACATAAATAATAATGAACAAGCGAGGTGACCATCATGGTGAAAAGTACAAGGCTTTTACTGTATGAGGATTATTATAAAAGGTTGGAAAAACAAATCGAATATCTCTCCCATGGTGGTACAGATTACCGCCTTAAAACAGCGGAATTGTCACTCCTGGTCGCCAATAAAATGAAACAAGTTTCTCCTTTTTTGCATCTTGAACAAACAGAAAACATCGTTTCCCACCATCTTCCAAATCTTGATAACGAACGACTGCATGATGTAACAAAAATGCTTTATGTAAATGCAAAAGAACTAGAAAAAAGCGTAGAAAAGTCTGATGTTTTTAAAGATTTGGTAGATAAAAGAATGAAAAATAAAAAACCGATAAGATTGGTGAAAGTGAAAAATTAGGTCTGGATGCCTGTTACCATCCTTTATGTCGAATGATTTATTGTATAGGAGCCGCTGGTTCGGATAGAGCTGGTGGCTTTTTTGTGGTTAATAAAGAATGTATTCATTTTGTTCAGGGTGGGAGCTCCTTTGGTTTGGGTGATTGTCACTTCCCGAATTAGTCAACGCGAGCAAGAAACTGGTGGGGACGCGTGGTAGAAGTGTGAAGTTGCGCGAGAAATCGTTCGACATGGGCGGGAGCGAGAGTGATATGGGCGGCAAGTACAGCAACATGGGCGCGAAGTCATTCAACATGGGCGGCAGCAAGACACCATGGGCGCGAAAACATCCAACATGGGCGGCAACAAGACACCATGGGTTGCAGTACAGTCAACATGGGAGGAAGCGTTCAGTTTGCCCCGCCCATACGGCGAAGTATTTTTAAAGTCCTCATATTTCCCTTCACATTACCGAACATTTGTTCAATGATGTCGGTGAAGATCTCGTTCTTGATGCCATGAAATGAGCACTTGAGTGCGGCAAGGGCAACTGGAGGTATGTGAAAGGCATTCTGCAAGCCTGGGCGAAGAAGGGCATCACCAGCATTACAGCAGCACGCGCAGAAGAAGCGGCTTTTTGCAGGAGCCGCCATGGTTATGGGCGGAAATTTTCGTATGCCATCGGAAAAGAGGAGGTCGTACCGTACTGGTTCAAAGAGCAAAAGCTTAAAGTGAAACGAAAGCAGAAGCAGGAAAGGGAACCGCGTGATTTGGATGCTGAGCGGGAGCTGTTCGATGCGAGCGACAGAGGCATTCCATTCGAGCGGCAGCCCAGTCAACTCGAGCGAGATCAAACACAAATCGAGCGGGATTATCGACCAGACTGACAGCCATATCAACCGGACTGGGTATGTTACATGTCTCTCTGTTCGAGTGGATGTTGCCGTAACATACTTGACTCAAAATTAATAAACGAGCATTTTCGAGGAATAACTAGAAATTTTGAAAAAGCACGCGATAAAATCTATGCAATTAAAACTTTATAGATTTTTCGTGCTGCATGGATTATATAAAGGTTTGATTTCTATTATCATTTGAATTACTCTTTAAAAGGATCTTGTTAGAATTCGTTCTTACATCGATTGAAATTGATTTTCTGATGTCTATGGGAATAGATTTGCATTGTTAATAATCGATTAAGTAACGAGAGTATGTATAAACAAGGGGGAAGTGAAATGGGATTATGAAAAGAGCTTTGGGATAATATTCTCCATGACTGAAAGAAATAGGGATGGGGATATTATTTATAAAGTCATTATCTTTATTGAGGAGAAGATGAAGGCATATATCGGAAAACTCATCCTTACAAGAGGTTGTTCAAAAATCCGGCCATGAAGTCATGATCGGGCTGACAATAAATTATATGTTAGGAGATTACAAATGAAGAAAACACTATTTATTCTAATCACAATTTTATTTTCAATAGCCATGTATGGTTGCTCATCAAGTGGTGATACAGATAATGCAGGTGATACAGGAAGTGAGGACAAACCAACATTAACGTTTGGTGTCACAAACTGGACAAGTACCGTTCCACCAACGAAAATAGCTGGCAAAATCTTAGAAAACATGGGTTACAAAGTAGAAGAAACAAATGCCGATGCTGGCAGTGTTTATACGGGTATGTCAAATGGTGATATTGATATATTTATGGATTCGTGGTTTCCGGCACAAAGACAATATATTGAAGAGTATTCTGATTCAATCGAAAGTATTGGCGTCAGTTATGACAATGCAAATTCCGGAATGGTTGTTCCTAAGTATATGGAGGATATCAACGACGTTTCAGATTTAAAAGGCAATGAAGATTTAGTCAATAATGAAATGTTTGCCATTGGCGCGGGTGATCCGGCCATGCAGGACATGAAAAAAGTTATCGATTTTTACAATTTGGATATTGAAATGACCAATTCCTCAGAAGCAGCTATGCTGGCAGCTGCTGAAGCAGAAATGGAAGAGGAAAACCCTGTTTTGTTTTATGGATGGCGTCCGCATTCAATGTTTGATAAATATGATTTAAAAATACTGACAAATAAAGAAGCAACAGAGGAGAAAGGACTGTTTGATGCGAGTACTATTAATGTGATTGCCAATAAAGGATTGGAAGAGAAAGCACCAGAGGCATTCCAGTTTTTAAGCAACTGGAGTATATCCATGGAAGACATGGAACAAATGATAGCTGAAATTGATGGTGGTGCGAATCCCGATGAAGTCGCACAAGAGTGGATTGATAACAATCAAGATAAAATTGAGGAAATGAAAAACGGCAATTAAGTTTGTTTAATCAGATTTTCCATTTGCGTCATTCGGTCATGATATGACGGTCAAGTGCTTTGCTTGACCGTCAGTTTCTTGACCCTGTAATGGAACGAATCTTTATTGATAATCAACTTTTATGATTAGACACAGACAAGAGAGGACCATGAAATCATGAAAATAGCTAACGATCCAATCATGTGGCAAGAACTCATCGAGGGAACGGAAGTCAGTGGCTTAACACAGAATTATATGTTCGCAGCTCCTGATAACGCTCAAGACCCTTCGACGGAATTTGAAGGTACTTTGAAGCTTGAGGGTACACAAATGGGTATGAACCCGGAGCCCGGCATGAACAACGTACGCGGTAAAGATATTACCTTTTTCCCGGACGTGTCTTTAGAATTTTTTACTGTGGATGACAAACATCTGGTTCCTGTGACGCAGGATGTCATCCCAAATGGCACGTTGGAAAAAACAAAAAGCTACTGGGATATCATTGTTCAACCGGGGCGCGTTTGGCGTAACGTTGACCAGGATAACGGCTGGAATCGTGCGTCATTTCCATTTTCTCTCGTCAATCGCTTTGAAGGAGAAACGCATATTGGAATCGCTATGTTTCTTTATAAAGAAGATAACGTGTCACATGTCCGGTTTCAAATCGTTGCACAGACAGGTCCCTTCGATGTATCGGGCTATTTCAACGCCTGGGGGGTTACGAAGGCATCATATAAGCCGGGTGGAATTGATAACCTGGAGAATCATAAAAATGTTTATCGTCTTCATCTCGAAAACCGCTTTCCAACCGCACCGCTCAATGAATTAAAACAAAAGGTCGGGGACAATCATTTAGCGGCATTTAATGGGGCAACAAACAAAGCGGAGGAAGAAAACGTTCTCCAGACCGGTCTACTCTATGAGGGAGTGCTCTATCGATCGCCTTGCCAGTTCGCTGCCGGTTCATTTCCATATGGCGATGACATTCGTTATGGTGTTTGGTCAGTGACTAAAAGTGCGAAGATGAACGTTGCGATGTTACGTTTAGCTGAGAAGTACGGGCGTGGCTTGCTTGATGAGAAGATCGCTGACTATATACAAATCCCGGAATCACAAAAAGAGTGGGATGATGTCACTTACCTGGATATGGCTAACATGGCTTCAGGACGCGGGGCCACCACTGATGATCCAACATGCTATTTGTGTGATTACCACCGGTGGTATTTAGCGCCGTCAAAGAATGAAAAGGTTGCGGAAGCATTGGACTACCCACGGGTATGGGAGCCCGGAACGATGTACAACTATCGTGATCAAGATGCATTCCTTCTTGGCGTTGCGCTTGAAGCGTACCTCAAGAGTAAGGAGGGGGAGGACGCCACTTTGGGGCAGATGCTTAAGAAAGAAGTATACGAACCAATTGGTATTTACTACGCACCAGGAAATGACACCATCGAGGGTAACGGCTCATCCGGGCACCCCAGAATGGATTTCGGTTATCACGCGACACTGGATGACTTGGCTAAAATCGCTTTGCTTTATGAAAAGCGCGGTAACTGGAATGGCACCCAGATATTAAATCGCCAGTTGGTGGACAGCATATTGCCCAAACAAAATCCGTCTGATTTAGCCATTCCAAAGGGAGCGAAGAATGCGTTTGGACCTAAATATTATGCCATGAGTTGGCACATTGAGCCTTATCGAACATGTGAAGGACGTAAGCTTTACCTGCCAAATATGAAGGGGTATGGCGGCAATCTTGTTACGCTCATGCCCGGCCATGTGGTCGGGTTGCGAATGGCAAACACCTTAACATTTTCGGATTGGAATGACTTTGAATCTACGGTGCCCCAGGCGAGAGTGGGGGAGCAGCTTGTATCTTTTTGCGAGGGTAGTGACAAAAACGACAACGATTAGTGCGTTTGCTGCAGCCCAGGAATTTGGGACAAAAGCAATTTATTAAAGAAGAATCCGAACTAACAAAAAATTGAGGTTAGTGCATATAACCCGCTCCGGAAATATACTTCGCTTTCCACGGGCGGCTGGTGAGCCTCCTCGAACTCCGTTCTGCGGGGTCTCACCTATGCCTTTGTTCCCGTAGGAGTCTTCGTATATTTCCTCCGCTGAAGCAATTTATTGTTCGTCTTTAGATTTGATCGTTTTAGTTATGTCCCAGAAGCCTAACGGAATGAACAAAAAACAACATAAACTATGTTGCGAACTTAGCCTTTGTTCCCCTGCAATCAGTGGGGGAAGAAAGAACCTCCCACTGATTCACTTGATAAGAATTATATGTCATATACGCCTGTTTTCGTCGGATTATTCGATTATAGACAGTCACAGGCTGTTTCGGTTTTGGGAAATAGTGTGATAGGCTTCAGTCAAGATGGTTGGAAAAGGATGGTCGGAATGGAAAATAATACTGAACGAATTGATGAAGTCAGGACGCAATTCATTGAGAAAATAACAGACAATATGAATGCCTTTGGTGCTCCTAAAAGTGTCGGCCTTGTTCTTGGAATCATTTATATGAACCGGGAGCCGATGACGCTGGATGAGTTGTCCGTTGAAACAGGGATGAGCAAAACACGGATGAGTCAGGTTGTCCGGGAAATGATTGAGATGAATATCACTGAACGTGTTTTTAAAAAAGGTGTCCGGAAAGATCTGTACCAAGTTGAAGAAGATTATTATCAGACGTTCATCTCACTCTTTACATCCACTTGGCAAAAGGCCATTAACCGGAGCCGTCACTTTGAACAGCGTCTGAAGAAGAAACTGGACGAGCTTCAAAATCAGCCGGATTTGACGGAAGCGGATGAACAAGCGATTAATAATTTGCTGGCAGAACTTCATGAATGGAAGGAATATTATGATTGGATACGCCGTGTAGCTCACTTTTTTGAAAGCGGCGAAATATTTGAGCATGTACCTAAGAAACGAACAGGAGGAGATTTAAATGAGTAAAAAGATAATTCTTTCAGCAGCGTTGACGGGCGCAGGAGATACGACATCCAAAAATCCGGATGTTCCGGTAACGCCAAAAGAGATTGCAGACTCGGCTATTAAGGCAGCGAAGGCCGGGGCTACGATTGCCCACATTCATGTGCGTGACCCTGAGACAGGCGGGTTGAGCCATGATGTCAATTTGTTTCGTGAGACAGTCGAGCGAATCCGTGAATCAGACACAGATGTCATTATTAATATCACGTCAGGTGGCGGCGGTGACTGGGTTCCGAGTGAAGACGATCCGACAAGAGGCGGTGAAGGAACAGATATCCAGACACCGGAAGAGCGTCACGAGCCGGTTGGAGAGCTTCTTCCGGAAATGTGCACGTTGGACTGCGGCAGTACCAACTTTGGCAATATGCTGTATGTCAGCCCGACAGACTGGCTCCGCCGGCAGGCTAAGCTCGTCCAGGAAAGCGGCGTCAAACCGGAATTGGAATGCTTTGACACAGGCCATGTGCGTTTTGCGAATCAATTGATTAACGAAGGCTTGATTGACGGTGACCCGCTGTATCAATTCTGTCTTGGTATCCCGTGGGGAGCGGCAGCTGATGCTGAAACGCTGTCTTATTTGAAGAGTCGTATCCCGGAAAACGGCAGATGGGCAGCTTTTGGAATCGGCCGGATGCAAATGCCAATTGTTGCCGAATCGATACTTCAGGGCGGTAATATCCGTGTCGGCCTTGAAGACAACATGTACTTGAAAAAAGGCCAGCTGGCAACAAATGAACAGCTCGTTGACAAGGCTGCCGGTATTGTTGAAACCCTTGGATCCGATATTATGACACCAGCGGAAGCACGGGAAGAATTGAACTTACTAAACCCATACGGAAAGGAAGACTAACATGACGACAGCACCATCGATTAACCAAGTGACCGTTGTCGGGACAGGTGTCATCGGCAACGGCTGGATCACACGATTTTTGGCCAATGGCTTCCGTGTGGTTGCATCAGACCCTGATCCGGAGGCTGAGGCACGCACACGTGACGCGGTAGAACGTGCGTGGCCGTCCATGGAAAAAATGGGATTGGAAGAAGGGGCTTCACGGGATAATCTTTCGTTTGAGCCAGACCTGGCCAAAGCACTGGCTGAAGCCGATTTCATCCAGGAAAATGTTCCGGAACGCGAGGAACTAAAGCGCGGTGTGATTGCATCAATTGATAAATATGCCCCGAAAGAAGCGGTGATTGGCTCCAGTACATCCGGTATTCTGCCCAGTACATTGCAGGCGGATTGTGCGCATCATCCGGAACGCGTGATCGTAGCGCATCCGTTTAACCCTGTTTACCTCATGCCGCTTGTGGAGCTTGTGGGCGGTGAGAATACCGATGATCGTTTTGTGGAAAAGGCTAGACAATTTTACGAACAAATGGATATGAAACCGCTCGTTGTTCGCCAGGAAATTGAAGGACATATTGCCGACCGGCTCATGGAAGCAATCTGGCGCGAATCACTGCACATCGTCAATGATGGTGCAGCAACAACCGAGGAAGTTGACGCCTCAATCGTGTATGGACCGGGTCTGCGCTGGGCACTGATGGGACCATTTATGACGTTGCATATGGGCGGCGGAAAACAAGGAATGCGCCATCTTCTGGAACAATTTGGTCCAGCTCTGAAACTGCCATGGACCAAGCTGGAAGCACCGGAATTGACTGATGAGTTGTCAGAAAAAATCGTGACCGGCTCTGAAGCGCAGACCGGTGATGTGGAGATGGAAAAACTGGAGGAACGCCGGGATGCGTTTTTAATTGAACTCCAGCAGCTGTTGGAAAAATACTGGCCAAGTGCCAATTTATCAGGAAGTATGTAAGTTTAATCAGATAGTGAGCGAAAGGAGGACTCCAATGAGCAATGCTAAAGTAATTATTCAGCATGAGGTGCCTGAGGAATGGATTGATTATAATGGACATATGAATGATGCCGAATATTTCCGTGCTTTCAGCTGGGGTGTTGACTACTTCATGAATTTGATCGGCATGACAGATGAATTTCGCGAACAACATAGGTATACCATTTATACAATGGAAGCTCATGTTTGTTATCTGGATGAAATGAAACTGGGTGAACCGTTTGAAGTCCACATGCAGATGATTGATTATGATGCCAAGCGCACCCATGTATTCTATGAGCTGTTCGGTGATAACGGCAAACGTGCTGCAACAAGTGAACAAATGCTGATGGGTGTCGATCAGAAAAGTGGACGGGCGGCACCATTCCCGGAAGACGTGTTCGCAAAAGTACAAGCGCTTGCTGAAAATCATACACCGGCAGAAAAGCCGAAAGAAGCCGGCCGTGTGATCGGGATTAAACGTTAGGGGGGTCTGTCCCCGCTTAGTAAATCAGTCCCTCATCTGTAACGTATTACCGTGATGAGGGACTGACCCATTCTTGTCCTTGCCGGGACGCATTTTTCTTCATGAGGGACAATTTCGTCCCGATTAATCAAATAAAACGTGCTATCCTTTTTTAGATAACAATGGCTTCGCTTTATTCCTTTTTACCCCTGGGTCATGTTCAAGACGGTTACTTTCTCACGTGTCATCGATTCAATGCTCTTGCGAATGCCTTGCCCCCCAACTCCTGAACTTTTAACACCAAGAAATGGAAAATGATCAGGGCCGCGCTCAGTTTTACCGTTAATTTGCACGGATCCAACTTCCAATTCATTGCCAATCTGGATCGCCTGTTCCATATTTTTTGTGAAAATGCTTGCTTGAAGTCCGTACTCCGATTCGTTTGCGATGTTGATTGCTTCATCCACGCTCTCCACGCGTATCACCGGAATCACCGGTCCGAACGGTTCCTCCCAGGCAATCTGCATATCCTTTGTAACGCTATCAAGCAATGTCGGATAAATCAAGTTTCCTTCGCGTTGATTGCCGCTTGCCACTTCGGCTCCTTTTTCAACCGCATCGTCGATTAATCCGGTAACATAATCGGCCGCTTTGCTGTTGATCAGCGGCGTAACATCGGCACTATCTTCAGGAGCGCCAACTTTCAAACCGTTCATCTTTTCCTTAATTTTTGCAACAAGCTCATCTGCCTTTTCATCCTGGACAAGGACACGTTTAATCGCTGTACAGCGTTGACCGGAATAGGAGAATCCGCCGCTTGCGATATCGGCTGCTGCTTTGTCAAGATCAGCATCTTCAAGAACTATGGCCGGATCTTTGCCGCCGAGCTCAAGAATGAGAGGAACCATTGACGCCTTTTGAGAAATGGATTTACCGGTTTGGGAACCGCCTGTAAAATTAATCAGATCAATCAGGGGGTGTGTAATTAAGTGGTCACCTATTTCCGCCCCTTTTCCTGTCACAAGATTGACGAGACCTGATGGAAGCCCTGCCTTGTCGAGTGCTTCAATCATAAGTGTTCCGCTGATCGCCCCTTGTGTCGCAGGCTTGAAAACGACCGCATTTCCGCCGATCAGCGCCGGTGCAATTTTCGCTGCCGACAAATTGACGGGATAATTGAACGGTGAAATGGCGAGAACGACGCCAATAGGATTCCGATTCACCAGTGCAAACTTATTGGCACTCCCTGCGTTGAAGCTGCCGCCGTTAATTAATTCACCGTGCAGTCTTTTTCCTTCTTCGGCTGTATATTTGATGAAATCGGCTGTTCGGACAACTTCCTTTTCTGCTGAGGAAAGCCCTTTTCCTGCTTCCTTCATGATCGCCTCTGCAATCTCATCTTTCATCAGAAGCAGCTGATCCGCCCAGGAATGAAGGACCTGCGCACGTTCATCGAAAGATTTCCGGGCCCAATTCTTCTGGGCTTCGTTCGCCCCTGATATGGCAGCATTGACTTCACTTTCCGTCATCGCCTGCACTGCCCCCGGGGTTTCAGCGCCGGATGGGGATTCGATCTCAATTGTCCTTTCCGAAGTGGTGTTTTGCCACTCTCCGTTTAACAAAAATGGGTATGCCTTGATAGTCTCTACTTCACTCATTGCATCAATCCTTTCCATTTATTTTTTAAATCTAAGAGGCATGTTTTTCATCATACGTCAGAAAGCGCTAACAAATCAACAGAAAAATTGGAAATAAATGAATTTTTTAAAAATAGAAGGTGTCAATTGTCACGTTGTGGCGAAAGAACTATTAGGTTTGAGTACCTGTCACGGAGCGGCCGACAAGACTGAGAAACTAATAAAAAGAAAAAGAGTGTCACTCTCAGCGTGAAACATGCTGGGCAGGGATTTATCTTGATGCGAGCGGTAGGTGTATCAAGTAGCGTGAAAAATCGTTCAACATGGGCGGGAGCGCGGAAACATGGGCTGGAATCCGTCAACATGGGCCGGAGCACAGAAACATCGGCGGGAAATCATCAACATGGGCCGGAACGATCATGATATGGGCGGGAGCGTGGAAACATGGGCGCGACAGAAGAAACATGGGCCTGGTTTGGATAAAACTGGTGGCTTTTTGTGATTGAGAAAGAATATATTCATTTGTTCAAAGCAACATGTAACGGGAATATTATACGGTTTAATACCCTCCAAACTTCCGCACATCCCTGTCTGCTCCAGTTGTGGTTCGGTAGGTAAGAATTGATGTCTCGGCAGCAACAAAGCCACCAACATGAATTTTGCCGACATCACAAATCGCTCAGTAAATAACACGATATAACCGTTCCACCGCCTCAACTATGTCTTCTTGTTTAATACTGGCAAAACCGATGACGAGCTGAATGTTTTGTGAATCTCTAGTCTTATTTCCCAGCAAGAACCGCTTTATAGTATAGATTTCGAGCTTTTCCCGTTGCGCTTTTTCATCGATTTCTTCATACCTTTTGTCTGTATTAAATTCTGCGAGAAAATGAAGACCGGCCGGTGCATCGTTAATTTTTATCTTGTTCTGAAATCTTAAATAGAGTTCCTTTATTAATTGTTTTCGTTTTTTATTATAATGCTGATTCATTCTTTTAATGTGTTTGGCATATTCACCACTCTGTATAAAATAATGTAACGCATATAAGTGGAGCGAGCTGCACCCTTGTATCCGGTCTGAATAGTTATATTGATACAATTCAAGTAACTTAGGCGGCAATACCATATAACTGATGCGAAAACTTGGCAATAGCGTTTTAGAAAAGGTGCCGAAGTAGATGACACGCTGATTCCGATCGAGGCTTTGCAGGGAGGGAATATTATCCGTACCATACTTAAATTCGCTGTCATAATCATCTTCTATAATATATCTGTCTTCACCCGTGGCAGCCCAATTCAATAATTCAACCCTTCTGGATATAGGCATGATTGTTCCAGTAGGAAACTGGTGTGATGGTGTAATAAACAAAAAATCAGGTTTGGCTGTTTCTATGCCTTTGATATCAATTCCTTCTTTGTCTAATTCAATAGGTGATACGTCACGTTTTTGGCTCTTTAATAATTGATAAATCCGTGAATACCCGGGATTTTCGACAGCTACTTTTCTGTTTGAAGATTGCATAGCCATCAATTGATGAATTAATGGATGAATACCGGTTCCGATAATGATTTGCTCCGGCTCACATGTTACGCCGCGTGTTAAGGCTATCATATCGGAAATGGTCTTTCTGACAGTAAAAGGACCTTGGAAATGGGCGATCTCGGCAAGCTCTGATTTATGCTGCGCAATCGCTTTTTGCTGGCTCTTCATCCACTCATGAAACGGGAACTTGGAATTGTCGGTTTTAATATGAGAAAAAGACAGCCACCCCTTTTGATCACTGAAAGTTTCCTTCAAATGTGCGGGCAAGTCAGGTTCTTTTGCGGAATGAACGTTAACAAAATGCGCAATATTTTCAATGAAATATCCCCTCCGTTCAACTGTATAAATGTACCCTTCAGCAAGTAATTGTTCATAAGCTGCTGCAACTGAATTGATGCTCACTCCCAATTCATTGGATAGTTCTCTTTTGGATGGGAGTTTAGTGCCTGCAGAAACTTTATGATCAAGTATGAATCCCTTAAGTGTTTCATATATTTGTTTATAAATATAATTTGAGTTTTGTCCATTGTCGATATGAAATTTAATCATTTGCAATCACCTGGTGCCATAATTTTTTTAATTCTGGTACTTTTCATTATACCAATAAAATATCATACTAGTCTATAAATTCACATTAAACGGTAAAAGGAGGGCTTTTTTAACTAAGGTAACGATGATATTTTATATGATAATTTGAAAGCGATTACTTATTGAAGGGGAGATACCATTGTCAAAGAATTTAAATGAATTGGATCAGAAACATTTCATTCATCCGACATCCTCTATCCAACAGCAGCAGGAACATGGACCGGCTTACATTTTTGAAAAAGGTGACGGTATTTATTTAACCGATAACAAGGGAGAAACTTATATTGACGCAATGTCTTCTTTATGGAATGTCAACCTCGGTCATGGGCGCAGCGAGTTGGCGGAGGTTGCTAAGGAACAGATGGAAAAACTCGCATTCAGTTCTGCATTCTCAACATTCAGTCACAAACCTGCTATACTGCTTGCGGAAAAAATAGCTTCTATCGCACCAAAAGGATTAAACGCCGTGTTTTTTACCTCAGGTGGCTCTGAGTCGAATGATACGGCCTTTAAACTGGCACGGCACTATTGGAAGCTTAAAGGTAAACCGGAACGCCGGAAAATTATTTCGCGCAAAAAGGCTTATCATGGCGTGGCTGCCGCTTCAACGAGTGCAACGGGCATTCCGCAATTTTGGGACATGGCCGGAACGTTTATGCCGGATTTTGTTCACGCGGAAACGCCATATGAAAAAGGAACAACGGAGGCAATCGAATCGGTGCGTCAGGTGATTGAACAAGAAGGTCCGGAAACGATTACCGCTTTTATCGCTGAACCTGTACAAGGTGCCGGCGGCGTAATCATTCCGCCTGATGACTATTTTCAAGAAGTTCGCAAGCTTTGTGATGAATATGGCATTTTATTCATTGCCGATGAAATTATCACCGGTTTTGGGCGTACGGGAAAAATGTTCGGCATGGAACATTGGAATGTCCAGCCTGACTTAATGACGTTTGCTAAAGGCGTCACCAGTGGCTATATCCCATTTGGCGGGGTTGTTGTCTCAGACGAGATTCATGACATGATGAAAGAAAGATCCACCGGCACGCTGTTCCACGGATTTACGTACAGTGGACATCCTACCGCCAGCGCAGTTGCGTTAAAAAACATTGACATTCTGGAAAATGAAAATCTCGCGGCGAATTCACAAAAGATGGGTAAACGCTTGTTGCAAGGTTTTGAACGAATCAAAAAGGATACGAATATGGTGGGTGACGTTCGGACACTCGGACTCCTTGGGGCTGTGGAACTTGTTAAAGATCCATCCACAAATGAACGCTTTCCTGCTGAATGGAAGGTAGCCGGAAAGGTGATTAATGCGCTATATGACCGCGGCGTCATCTGCCGTCCTGTAACATTCGACAGCACGGACATTATTTGTTTCTCACCGCCATTGATTATCAATGAAGAACAGATTGATACGATGGTTGAAAAGGTTTATGACGCTGTTCTGGCAGTGGAAAAGGAAATTGGCTTAAAAAGATCACCGAACGCTTTTTCAAGTTAATCAATGGTTACGATAAAATTTTACCGAAATGACGAGATAATGATAAGGAGGGTAACCAATGAGTGACCGGAAACTGTTGAGGATTTTGGGCAATAAAGATGTTATCGCGCTTGCTTTTGGCGCAATGATTGGCTGGGGCTGGGTTGTCACAGCTGGTTTATGGGTGACTGAAGCTGGATCATTGGGCGCGATTCTGGCATTCCTTGTCGGCGGTTTGCTGGTGGTTTTGGTTGGGCTGACATATGCAGAATTGGCTTCGGCCTTGCCACTTGCAGGCGGTGAGCTTGTTTATTCATTTAAGGCGATGGGACGGACAGCTTCGTTTATCGCAACATGGGCAGTGATACTCGGCTATGTGTCGGTCATAGCATTTGAAGCAGTTGCGCTGCCAACAGTTTTTGAATATTTGATACCAAATTACAGTCAAGGGCATCTATACACGTTGGCAGGCTGGGATGTTACAGTTACATGGGCAGGAATCGGTATCCTTGGATCAATTATAGTTGCATGGGTCAATTACCGAGGTATTAAGCTAACGTCATCGATTACGGTTATTTTGACCGGGCTAATCCTTGCTGCGGGTATTTTGCTGATTACCGGCGGCACGGTCAGCGGGAATGTCGAAACGATGCAGCCATTTTTTACAACTGGGGCTGCCGGGATTATGTCAGTCATTATTATGACACCGTTTATGTTTGTTGGCTTTGATGTTATTCCACAAGCCGCAGAAGAAATCAATGTGCCGCAAAAGCGAATCGGGCAGTTGCTGATTGCGTCAGTACTTCTTGCTGTGCTTTGGTATGTTGCCGTTATATTTGGAGTCTCCCGGATGTTGAGCCCGGCTGAACTGAACGAATCAAATCTGGTAACGGCAGATGCGATGGCGAAAGCGTTTGGCGATAGTCGGCTGATGGGGAACTTTCTCGTTCTGGGCGGTATTGGAGGTATACTAACGAGCTGGCTCGGTTTTTATGTCGGCGGCAGCCGTGCCATTTACGCCCTTGCCAGAGCTGGTATGCTTCCCAAATCATTGGCGGAATTGCATCCAAAATATAATACACCACATAAAGCTATTTTATTGATTGCCGTTCTGTCCACTGCAGCCCCGTTGCTGGGTCGTCCTGCACTTGAGTGGTTCGTCAATGCGGGTGGACTTGGTCTTGTTGTCGCATGGATGATGGTAGCCATCTCGTTTATTATTCTCCGTAAAAAAGAACCGGAGATGAAGCGCCCGTTCAGGCTTTCCGGCGGGACTTCAATTGGCTGGATCGCCATCGTTATGTCAATTGGCATTGGCATTCTGTATTTGCCGGGCATGCCCTCAGCACTGGTCTGGCCATATGAATGGGTGATTATTGGTGTATGGGCTATACTTGGCTTTGTCCTGTATAAAGTATCAATGGCAAAGTATGGTAAGGAATATGCAAATAAACGTATGAAAGAGGAAATTGACCGGATTGCCTAGGCAGGAGACACGCAATAACTATCTGAAAAGCAGGAAACAACTTTAACAAAGAAGGGAACTCAGGCTGATTCTGCAGGTGTCTAACATTTCTGAAAACAAAAAAATCAAACTGACATGACCATCAAATTGGTGGTCATTTTTTTCTGAAAAGGTTAGGGTGCATTCTCAGGGCTTTGTCATATTATGTCGATAAAGTGTCTGTTGATTTGGTGGCAGTGGGACAGAGGAATGGCTTGTTGTCCCACCTAAGTTCGTGCCGTGACAATGAGTATGTTCCTTTTTTAAGCTTCACGAAGCCATTCTCTTGCTGCTTCCAGTTTTTCCATCGGATACTGGTTTATTTCAACACCCGGTATAAGTTTTTCTATTTTTTCGTTAAGGCCCGCAAACGATTCATCTGCGACAATAGCACTTTTCTTTATGCTTTTCAGGTGAGGAATAATTTTCCATCCCTCCAACATAGCTTTTGGCGTGTTGCCATCGATGTTCTTGAAGATAAATAGGATATTGACAGAATCCTCTTGAAGCTTTTTAGCCTTTAAAGCCTCTTCAAATTTCTGTAAGTCATCCTGTGTCGCTGTACCCTCAGTCGTTACCTCCAAAATCTCACCTTGTGTTTCACCTTTTATTTCCAGCATCTATTTCATCCTTTCATTTTTACCTTTGTACATAGTGTTTCACTTTCAGCGTGAAATGAAACATGCTGGGCAAGGGTTTATCTGATGCGAACGGTAGGCGTATGAAGTTGCGTGAAAAATCGTTCGACATGGGCGGGACGGAAGAAACATGGGCTGAAATCCGTCAACATGGGCGGGAGCACAGAAACATCGCCGGGAAATCATCAACATGGGCCGGAGCGAGCAAGACATGGGCGGGAGCGAGGAAACATGGGCGTCATCCCCCCAACATGACCGACACAACAGGTAACACTGCTGAAGGACGCCTGTCACTTCCCGAGTTTAGCATGTCGTCAGGGAAGTGACAGGCGGAGAATAATAACTTCATACGTTCAAATTTTGGTCCGTTTAGCCTGCAGACACTATTTAGACATCTTTTCATCCTGTAAGTGATTATGCTGAATCCAAATTTTTATCGTCATTATGTTCAGAGTTATTAACATAAAGCGCTGCTGTGGCGTCGCCGGTGATATTTGTTGCGGTTCGGAACATATCCATGAAACGGTCGACACCTGCGATTAACGCGATAGCTTCCAAAGGTAAACCGGTCGTTGTTAGAGCGAGTGTTAACATGATTAACCCGGCTCCCGGCACCCCGGCTGTTCCGATTGAACCTAAGGTCGCGATTAAAACAATCATCATGATTTGTCCAAAAGTCAAATCGATTCCGTACGCTTGTGCGGCAAAAAGCGCTGCTACACCTATATAAAGCGATGTTCCATCCATATTGATAGTCGCGCCTAACGGCAAGACGAAGCTGGATACCTTTTTCGATACACCTATATTATCTTCGGAACATTTTATGGTGACCGGCAAAGTTCCCGAACTGCTTTGCGTGCTGAAGGCCAAAAGGCTTGCCGGAGAAATTCCTTTGAAAAACGTTAGAGGGTTCATTTTTCCAAGCATTTTGACCGAGATGGAATAGGTCAGCGCCACATGTATGATACAGGCGATGGCGACGACCGAAATCAGTTTAATTAAAGGAAGTAAAACGGATAAACCGTATTCTCCGATGATCGGTGCCAATAATCCGAAAATGCCTATTGGAACAAGTCTCATGACAACCCAGGTAATTTTATACATGACTTCTGCAAATCCATCAAAGAAGCGGTACACAGGATCAGCTTTTTCCCCGACCATCGTAATGCCCATACCTAGAAACATTGCAAAGAAGATAATTTGCAAGATATTGCCATTTGTTAATGCGGCCACTGGATTCGTCGGAATGATGTTTAATAAAATACTGATCACACCACCTGTTTCAGTCGTTTCAGGTATATTACCGGAATTGGCAATGGAAGTGTCGACTCCCGCGCCCGGGGTGAACAGAATGCCGGCAATGAGACCGATGCTGACGGCAACAAAAGTGGTCGCCATATAATAAACAATCGTTTTTCCACCAATTCTTCCTAATGTTTTTAAATTCCCGGTACTTGCTACCCCGACCACAAGGGTGGATAGAACCAAAGGGATAATAATAAATTGTATAAGACGCAGAAATAGATCTCCGAACGGCTGAACAAAACTAATGCCAGTCCCAAAAATCATACCGGCAATGATAGCCGCTGCAAAGGCAATCATAATTTGTGTTAATAAACCTATTTTTCTAGTTTTGGCCATGTTAACTCCCCCTCCTTAATTTAGTATTAGTCTCAAGCTGGAAGTCTGTCCGATGAATCATTTTTCGCGACTATTGATTCATAAATATTCTTAGGGTTACTTCCGTTGGACAGGCTTAACGAATGTCGACGTAAAGGGACGTGGTTTCCCTATCAATCAAAAACGAGGTATTGATGGTGAAACCGGTTGTGATTATGCATTTCTTTTTTTAAAATGTTTGTAATCCCCCTTCTTCAAATTTATATTCATTAAAAGTGGGAATATAACAAATATTTAGACAATATTTCTTTTGTAGATAGTATCCGATGACTTTGGGGTTATACGTACAATCTATATGCATGTTTGACTATTTTCTGTCATCATAATAAAGTGAATCTTCAATCAGTGGGGGTTTCTTCCCCCACTGATTGTTAGATGAACGAATCGGACATTTACTGGCAGTTGATCCCCCACCTATTCTTCATCGTATACTCGACCATCTGAGGTGGGGGTCTTACTGCCAGTTACATGCGGGATAAATACATAGATTAATAACTTGAAGCAATGCTTACATTGACGAGGAGGAATGATGTTGAACTATATCTGTATTAACTGTAAGTCAAGCTACCCATTAGAAAGTCATCAATGGAAATGTGATTGCGGCGGGTTGCTGAGCCTTGAATATGAAAAAGAGGCAGTGGATTTTTCCGAAACTTTCTTGTCACGACAACATTCTCTATGGAAATATATCGATGCACTGCCATTTGAAAAGGAAGATGTCTGGCAGGAGATTACATTAGGGGAAGGCGATACGCCGCTCATTAAAATATCTGAGAATGTCTATGCAAAAGCTGAATACTATATGCCGACGCTCTCCTTTAAAGACCGGGGTGCTGTACTCCTCATTGCCATGGCAAAAAAACTCAAGGCAAATCGCGTCATTGCCGACAGTAGCGGGAATGCCGGTACAGCAATTGCGGCATACGGGGCAAGGGCAGGAATCCAATGTGATATTTTCGTGCCGGATTCTGCCTCAAATAAAAAAATGAAACAGATTGAAGCACATGGCGCAGTGATTCATAAGGTTCCCGGAACGAGAGAGAATACAGCAAAAGCGGCAATCGCCATGGTAGAAAAAACAAATGCCTTTTATGCAAGTCATATTTATAACCCGATCTTCCGGGAAGGTACGAAAACATTTGTTTATGAAGTTTTTGAACAAATGAATGGCAAAATGCCTGACGCATTCATTATTCCAGTCGGAAATGGAACATTGTTAATGGGAGCCTATATTGCCTTACGGGAGTTAATGGCAAGCGGGCAGATTGATAAAATGCCCAAAATTCTTGCTGTGCAAGCAGAAAATTGTGCACCGATCGAGCAAGCTTTTGCTGCAGGAAGAAATACAGTGGAGCCGATTGACAATGCCGGAACGCTGGCAGAGGGCATTGCCATTGCAGCGCCGGCAAGAGGAACAGAAATCTTACAAGCGATTCGGGAGAGCGGCGGTGATATCATCGGCGTAACGGAGGAAAGTATTATCCATGCGAGAGATGCGCTTGCGTTAAAAGGGATATATGTTGAAATCACATCGGCTGTAAATTACGCCGGATATTTGCGATATATCGAGAAATACCCTGAATTAAAAGAACAGCAGGTCATATTTCCTTTATGCGGGGCCGGGATAAAGAGTG
The DNA here is from genome assembly GCF_001307805.1 of Lentibacillus amyloliquefaciens. Classification (GTDB taxonomy): domain Bacteria; phylum Bacillota; class Bacilli; order Bacillales; family Amphibacillaceae; genus Lentibacillus; species Lentibacillus amyloliquefaciens. Next base: position 3,346,820 of record NZ_CP013862.1, read on the forward strand.
ATTAAAATAGATAGCGCATTTTAATTGAGGAGGCGTGCCCATAATGAAAATGAAAGAATTGGATACACCGAGTTTAGTAATTGATAGAGAAATCATGATGGATAATGTTCGCGGGATGCAAGATTATGCTGATAAATATAATGTTCATCTCCGCCCACATACGAAAACGCATAAGATGCCTGCGCTGGCCAAATTACAGGAAAAAGCAGGTGCAAATGGGATTACTGTAGCAAAAGTTGGCGAAGCAGAGGTAATGGCTGAAAACGGATTAAACGATATTTTTATAGCAAACCAAATCGTAGGCGAAGTTAAGCTTAATCGTATCAAGAAGCTTACGGAAACAATTGATATTTCCTTTGGCGTTGACAGCATCGAACAATGCGAAATGATTGAAAATGTATTTAGTAACAGTCAAAAGCCGGCTCAAGTTCTTATCGAAATTGAGGTGGGCGAAAACCGTTCAGGTGTTATCGAAGAAAGTGATTACATTCGTTTGGTGGATTATATAAAAAATTGCTCTCATGTGAGTTTAAAAGGGGTTTTCTCCCATGACGGTCATACATACAAAGCAAAGGACCTCGAGGATTGCCGCCGTCTTTACAATGAAGCGCAAAAACGTACCCTCATGTTTGCGCATCTCGCTGAGGAACAGGGTTTGAAACTTGATACAGTCAGCATTGGATCTACCCCGCCGTTGCTGCATGATTTTGGCGTTATGGAGGGGGTTACTGAACTCCGTGTCGGAACCTATATTCTCATGGATGTATCGCAAGGAAATGCAATTGATTCCTATTCCAGCTGTGCTGCCAGTGTCCTGTCGACCGTTACCAGCAAACCAACCAATGAACGCATCATTACCGATGTCGGTGCGAAAGGGCTAACCATGCAGTCAAGAAGTGAGGGGATTTGCGCAACCGTTGGAATAGGCTATATCAAAAATTCCGATCATGTTCATATTGACCAAGTCTTTGATGAACACGCAATTATATACAATGAACGTTTCAGGAATCAAGTCGTAATCGGTGAAAAGCTGGAAATCATCCCAAACCATATATGCCCGGTCAGTAATTTATATGATGACGCTTATCTTGTTTCCGGGGATGAAGTTGTGGATGAAATTCCAATTTTATGCAGAGGGAAACTGCAGTAATCATACAAATTTTCTTTGTCAGCTTGACTCACTCATCCCTATTCAATCAATTGTACGTTTCTATTAAAATATGGTAGTTTAGTAAATGTCGAATAATGGCAGATACATATAAGATAGGAGCGTCTGATATGAAGAAAAGTCTGATATGGCAGTTGATTGCTGCATTTATTTTGGCGATTTTAACCGGTGTCATTTTTGGTGAAAAAGCGCAAGTAGTTCAACCCCTTGGAGATTTGTTTCTCCGATTAATCAATTTCATTATCGCTCCATTAGTGCTTGCCACACTTGTCGTTGGGGTAGCCAGTACAAGTGATGTGAAGAAACTCGGAAGACTGGGCGGGAAAACCATAGCATTTTATCTATTTACAAGTATGCTCGCGATAACGCTCGGTATCATAGCAGGGAAAATTTTTTCGCCGGGGAGCGGTATTGATGTATCACTGGAAGGAGAAGAAGCTCCTGAGCCTAATGAGACAGAAGGTGTTGTACAGACCATATTAAATATCGTACCGACAAACCCGTTTGAAGCATTGTCGTCAGGTAATATTCTGCAAATTATCTTTTTTGCATTGGCTATTGGAATCGCTATCACCTTGGTGGGAGAAAAGGCAAAACCTGTACAGCAGTTTTTCGATGGATTTGCGGAAGTTATGTACAAAATAACCGGCATGGTCATGACCATTGTTCCAATAGGTGTATTTGGCTTGCTTGCTCCCGTGGTAGGGGAGTATGGAATGGAGGTATTGCTTCCATTAATCAATTTGATCCTGGCTATGCTGGCGGCATGTATTATTCAACTTTTCGTGGTTTACGCGCTGATTATTAAATCGTTTGGTAAAATGAGCCCGATTCGCTTTTTTAAAGGCATTTTTCCAGCCACTGCGGTTGCTTTCAGTACAAGCAGCAGTTCCGGAACATTGCCGGTAACGATTAAGAGTGCACAGGAAAGTCTTGGCGTATCAAAAGAGACGAGTACATTTGTTTTGCCGTTGGGTGCTACCATTAATATGGATGGAACGGCATTATATGTCGGCCTTTGTTCAATGTTTGTTGCACAATATTTTGGTATGGATTTATCGTTCTCACAGATGGCGACAGTTGTGTTGATAGGCACACTCGCATCGATTGGGACAGCCGGCGTACCCGGAGCGGGCCTTATCATGTTGACGATGGCACTGAGTGCAGTTAATTTGCCGCTGGCCGGAATTGCATTAGTCGGCGGAATTGATCGTATACTGGATATGCTCAGAACATCTGTCAATGTTACAGGTGACGCAGCTGCAAGTGTTGTCGTTGACGCAAGTGAAAAGAAGGGCTTGCAGACAGGCAAATGACAGGATGAAAGATTATAACTTTGATGTGTGAATTAAAATAACTGAATGAAGTTCTGAGGCAAGTGGAAGCCGGCTCCTGATAAGTGGAGCCGGCGTTTGAAATATGGGCGGAGCAGTTTCAGCCCTGCGAGGTGATTTTTTAACGGCTGTCGGTGATGTTTATGGCCCGAGAAATTGAGCGGACTTTTTTGGGACTTTACCTGATGTGTACAAATTTCAAAAATGTGGTATAATGACTATACAGACACATATAATATTAAAAACCGCCCCATGCTGACACATGGAACGGTTACAATAAGGCCGAACCCCATCAAGAGGGGCTAGGCACCTGAAAGAGATGATCCCTCAGTAGCCTGCTAGAGCATATGAGGGGTTATTTTTTATCGGACATGATCAACGCAACCAGCATACCAAAAGAAATCATCAGCGTAAGCGTCACTCCCACATCCATTGGCAACACCTCCTTCCTGGGAAGCGTCCCGGAAGGCAAATCGAAAAAACGACGAAGCGGTGAGCCTAACCCCTCATGCGAAGCCAGCCTATTTGTATCTATTATTATAGCATATTTCCTTAGTTTGCGTGCCTGTCACCACCCGAATTTTGCATATTATGTCGAATGAAATTATCAAAAGGTTAAGGTGTCTGCGGTCACTTTCTGATTTTTGTCGAATAATATTATCTATGAGCTGCTGGTTCGAATAGAGCTGGTGGCTTTTTTTGTTTATGCCAGAATAAGGTCATAGGTTAGGGGAGAGTTCTTTTTTGCTCAAACAAATAATTTAAAAGGAATGATTCCATGAACCTATGTAATCGATCTGGCAGCCAACATGCGAAAATCATATTAACAATTCAGCTGACATCATCTCGTTGTAACAATCTATACAAAGGCTCTCCTGTTCGATTTCTTTTGTGGATGAGTTAACAAGGATGTTTTATAAGAAGTACGAAGGATGTTCAAAGTGAAAATAACATACAATTTGCTTGAGGTGAGACGCAGTGCGGCAACCACGCTTTAAATTAAGTACAGTTATCATGCTACTGGTTTGTCTCGTTGTGTTCTTGTCCTTAATTACTACGGACATGCTCATTACGGACTCCACAAGTGAAAATATTCGCAATCAACTAGAGGAGAAAGCGACGAATATCTCCCGTACGGTTGCGGAACTTCCGTCCATTTAAGCCTTCAAAATCGCTTCGTTAAACTTTTAAATCAGCGCGCCAGCAGGTATTATTAATGTATAGCAATAATTGTTAAAATTGCAGCAACGAGGCGGAATAAATTGCCTCAATAATGCGAAAGGAGTAATTCAGAATGCTTTCAAAGGAATCTGTTATTGGAATTGTCGGTACCGGTGTTATGGGCGAAAGTATGGCTCGAAATTTGCAAAAGAGCGGTTATTCAATCAATGTGTTCACCAGGACAAAAGAAAAAGCACATCTGCTACTGGAAAATGGTGCCACATGGAAGAAATCAGTCAGCGAATTGGCGAAAGACTCTGATGTAATCGTCACCATGGTTGGCTATCCATCAGATGTGGAGCGTGTTTACCTTGGACAGGATGGTATTATTGAAAATGCCAATGAAGGTACATATGTTATTGATATGACAACATCAAAGCCGCCCCTGGCTAAACAAATTGACCGTGAAGCAGCGGAACGGAATATTCACGCGATGGATGCACCTGTGTCCGGAGGTGATGTTGGCGCGAAAAATGGGGCGCTTGCCATCATGGTCGGCGGGGAGCAGGACGTATTTGATGACGTGATGCCTTTATTTGAAATCATGGGTGAAAATATCATTTTACAGGGTGATGCAGGCGCCGGCCAGCATACAAAAATGGTGAACCAAATAGCGATTGCAACGAATATGATTGGCGTTTGTGAGGCAATTGCCTATGCAAAAAAAGCTGGATTGAATCCAACACAGGTCCTCGACAGCATTTCAACCGGGGCTGCAGGCAGCTTCTCGCTATCCAAATTAGCACCACGCATGCTTGAGGGAGACTATGAACCGGGATTCTATGTAAAGCATTTTATTAAAGACATGACCATTGCATTGGATTCCGCACAGGAAATGGGACTCTCAACGCCAGGGCTGGAGCTTTCACTTAAATTATATAAGGAACTGGCGGAAAAAGGGGAAAATGACAGCGGCACACAAGCCTTGATCAAATTGTTTGGCACGTGATGGGGGTCTGACCCCCTTTACGTGAAAAACGCCTTTAACAGCTCGATAAACCGCAGCACAATTGGCGGCTGGAAACGGTTTCTATCATATGCAAGGTAAACAATGCGTGAGATGTTGGCATCGTCAACCTTTTTGATAACACAGTTTGTTTGGTTGGAATAGCGGACATAGTTTTCCGGGACAACAGTGATACCGAGCCCGTCCTCAACAAGCGTGCAGCCGGTTTCGAAACGCTCAATTTCGAACTGGATATTCGGTTTGACGCCTGATTTGCTGAAGGCATTCAGAATGTCCTCCCGCGTCTGGAAACCCTCCTTACAGACGATGAAATCCTCGCCTTCCAGATCATGAATCTGAAGCGGTCCTTCTCTGCTCAATGCGTGGCCAAGTGGAATGAGTGCCACGAGATTTTCCTCATAAATTGGAATCGTTTCGATGTCTTCCTGATGAATGTACTGATTGGTGATAGCGAGATCGATGTCAAAGTTATTCAAGGCGTTTTTGACATCACTGAGGCTCAAGGTTTCCAACAGGCTGATGCGTACATCACGGTATTCCTGTTTGAATCGGTTTAAAATATCAGGCACAAAAAACATTGAGGATTCAATCAGTCCAACCGAGAGTTTCAAGGGACCTTGCCGCTTAAGCCTGTCCATTTCAAACGAAACGTGTTCAAAGTGATGAAGCAGCTTTTGCGCTTCCTGATAGAGAATCCGGCCTTCTTGTGTCATTTGCAACTGACGTTCGGAGCGGTCAATTAGAATCAGGCCGATTTCTTCTTCCAGTTTTTTAATGGCGGCACTTAAGGAAGGCTGAGAAATGTGCAGTATGCTGGCGGCTTTCGTATAAGTTTGTTCATTGATAAGGGTGATGAAATAGTTTAATTGGCGGATATCCATGGCTTATGAACACACTCCTATAGATACAAACTATGGAAATATAACAAATAAGTATTAGTAATTATAGCATAGTTAAAATATAATATTAAATAAAGTAACTATTTTCAAAAAATAACGGCGGAATTGAGGTGGTTTAATATTTACATTCAAACGGATAACAAGCTTTGGAATGGCAGGGTTGATGATTGGGAAGATCCGGCGAGTTTCCGGTTCCATCAGTTGGTTCAGGTAATCGGAACCGATGAGCTAACCTCAGGTGAAAATGGCTTTGGTATCCTCGGTTTTGCCAGTGATGAAGGTGTCAGGCGAAACAAGGGGCGACAAGGAGCTGCCCGGGCACCGGATGCTATTCGTCAGTCCTTGGCTGCACTGCCGTATCATTTAGATGGGTCAGGTAAAATTGCTGATGTCGGCAATGTGTATTGTGAGGGGGATAAGCTGGCGGAAGCACAGGCGGAACTCGGACAGTTTGCCTCAGGCATTTTAAAGAAAGGTTTGACACCAATTATTCTGGGTGGTGGCCATGAAACACTGTATGGTCATTATCTTGGTGCAAGGGCATCTGTTGGTCATGATAAAACGATTGGCATTGTAAATATAGATGCACATTTTGATATGAGAAACGATCCGGAGCCATCATCTGGTACCATGTTCAGACAAATATTGGAAAAAGATGACAAAGCTGGCTATTTGTGCCTGGGCATTCAAGAATTAGGCAACACGCGGGCGTTATTTCAGACAGCTGAACGGTTGGGCTGTCAGTATATTTTGGCGAAAAATCTTGCGGTGAATGACTTTAAAGATACATTTACTGCCATCGACGACTTTTCGAAACGACATGATTACTTAGTTCTGACGTTGTGCACCGATTCGATTGTGGCATCGGCGGCACCGGGGGTGAGTGCACCGTCACCGTTTGGTTTGGATCCGAAAACAGTGAAAACACTTTTGACTTACATTGCGGGGAAAACGAATGTATTAAGTTTTGATATATCAGAAGTGAATCCGCCGGTGGATGAAAGTAATAAAACGGTCAGACTGGCTGCATATTTGGTGGCTGAGACGATGCATGGCTTTCATGATTAGACAAACTTTGTAAGCGCTTTAAATCAGTGGAGGGGGAAATGACTGTATGACAGCAAATACGAACACACCGGTCACACAGTATCGTGGAACAGAATTGCGCACAAAAGGGTGGATTCAGGAAGCGGCGCTCAGGATGCTGAATAATAATCTGAATCCGGACGTCGCGGAAAATCCGGATGAATTGGTTGTCTATGGCGGAATTGGCAAAGCGGCACGGAATTGGGAGAGCTATGAAGCGATTGTCAGGGAATTGAAGCGGCTGGAAGATGACGAAACGCTTCTTGTGCAGTCCGGCAAGCCTGTGGCAGTTTTCCGCACGCACCAGGATGCACCAAAAGTACTGCTGGCCAATTCGAATTTGGTTCCGGCGTGGGCGAATTGGGATCATTTCAATGAGCTCGACCAGAAGGGTTTAATGATGTATGGGCAAATGACAGCCGGGAGCTGGATTTATATCGGCAGCCAGGGCATTGTACAAGGGACGTATGAAACGTTTGCGGAATGCGCACGTCAGCATTTTGACGGCAGTCTGAAGGGGACGATTACGCTGACGGCCGGGCTTGGAGGCATGGGTGGTGCACAGCCGCTTGCGGTGACTTTGAATGAGGGCGTTTGTATTGCGATTGAAATCGATCAGCAACGGATTGACCGCCGCCTGGAAACGAAGTATCTCGATACGCAGGCAGACGATCTGGACCATGCGCTGAAATTAGCCGGAAAAGCGCGTGATGCAGGTAAGGGACTATCAATCGGGCTGCTCGGAAATGCCGCGGACGTGTTGTCGGATATGGTTGCCAAAGCGTTTATCCCGGATGTTCTGACCGATCAGACGTCAGCACACGATCCGAAAAATGGCTATGTGCCGGTTAATATGACACTTGATGAAGCGGCAGATATGCGCACTTATAATCCGGCACATTATACGAATCTGTCTTGTAAAAGCATTGCCCGCCATGTGGAAGCGATGCTTGCGATGCAGCGAAAAGGTGCAATCGTGTTTGATTATGGCAACAATATTCGTCAGGTTGCCAAGGATGAAGGGGTGCGGAATGCATTTGATTTTCCGGGCTTTGTACCGGCCTATATCCGTCCGCAATTTTGCGAGGGAAAGGGCCCATTCCGCTGGGTGGCGCTGTCCGGTGATCCGGAAGATATTTATAAGACAGATGAAGTTATTTTAAAGGAATTCAGCGATAATGAATCACTTTGCACCTGGATACGCATGGCACGGGAGAAAATCAGTTTCCAGGGGCTGCCGTCACGAATTTGCTGGCTCGGTTATGGCGAGCGTGCCCGTTTTGGCAAAATCATTAATGATATGGTGGCGAGCGGTGAACTCAAAGCGCCAATCGTGATTGGGCGTGATCATCTTGATTCAGGCTCGGTTGCATCACCGAACCGCGAAACAGAAGGCATGAAAGACGGCAGTGATGCGGTTAGTGACTGGCCAATTTTAAATGCACTCATCAACAGTGTTGGCGGGGCAAGCTGGGTAAGTGTTCATCACGGCGGCGGAGTTGGCATGGGCTATTCACTGCACGCGGGTATGGTGATTGTTGCGGACGGCACGAAAGATGCGGAAGCACGGCTTGAACGGGTGTTGACGACAGATCCCGGTATGGGCATTGCGCGGCATGTTGATGCGGGTTATGAGCCCGCGAAAGAGACTGCCCGTGACAAAGGTGTCAACATTCCAATGCTGAATAACAAGCGTTAGCGGTTTTTATTGACGTTATTTTACAGCGCAGCGCTATAGATATACGGATAATCGCTGTAGATTGGCAGAAAAACGCTGTAGATTATCAAAGCACGGTGCAAATCAATTGAAGGGCAAACCACGAGGAGGAATAACATGGCACAAACACTTTTGATTAAGAACGCATCACAAGTCGTCACGATGTCAGGTCATACGGGAAAACCTGCAAAACAGGAAGCGATGCAGGAACTGAATATTATTGAAAATGGTAGTGTTCTCGTAAAGGATGGATTACTCAAGGCAGTTGGAAAACAAAAAGACATGGAAGAACAATACCGGGGGGATCTCGCCGAAGCAGAGGTAATAGACGCCACCGGAAAAACAGTCACACCGGGTCTGATCGATCCGCATACCCACCTGGTCCATGCAGGCACACGGGAAAATGAATATGCGATGAGGCTGAAGGGTCAGTCGTATATGGAGATCATGAATGCAGGGGGCGGCATTCATGCGACAACACGAGCGACTAGGGAGGCGGACTTTAATCAGCTCTATGACGAATCAATACGGCGCCTCGATACGTTTTTCCAATATGGCGTGACAACTGTTGAAGCCAAAAGCGGCTATGGCTTATCACTGGAACATGAGCTGAAGCAGCTTGAGGTTGCTGCCAAACTGAATCAGGACCACCCGATGGATATTGTGTCCACGTTTATGGGTGCTCACGCTGTTCCGACGAGTGAGCGGGATAATCCGGAACCATTCGTCAACCGGGTAATTGATGAGATGATCCCGGAAGTGGCGCGGCGCAAGCTTGCTAAATTTAATGATGTGTTCTGCGAGCGCGGCGTTTTTACACCGGATCAATCACGGCGTATTCTGAAAGCCGGCAAGGAGCACGGACTCATACCGAAAATCCATGCTGATGAAATCGAGCCATATGGTGGTGCGGAGCTTGCAGCAGAGGTTGAAGCTATCTCGGCTGATCATTTGCTGAAGGCATCTGACGAAGGGATTCGCAACATGGCAGAAAGCGATGTAATGGGGTCCTGTTGCCCGGGACGGCATTCTTTCTGATGGCGGAATTTGCTGATGCGCGGAAAATGATTGATAACGGCGTGCCTGTTGCACTGTCGACCGATGCTAATCCGGGTTCATCGCCAACACTGTCCCTACAGTTCGTCATGAATCTGGGCTGTTTGAAAATGGGTATGACCCCGGAAGAAGTCATGATTGCAGCCACAATCAATGCCGCGCATGCGATTGATTGTGCTGATCGCATCGGCAGTCTTGAAGTGGGGAAACAGGCAGATATTGCCATATTTGACGTCCCGAACTATTTGATGCTGTCGTACAACTACGGGATGAACCATATTGATACGGTCATTAAGAAAGGGGAGCCCGTAGTTGTACCTAGTAGCAGGAGGGGTCGCAAATGATTGAATTAACCGGGTATTCATTAACGATTGATGAATTTAAACGAATTTGTCTGGATTTGGAAGACATTACCATATCGGAAGCGAGTATGGCCAATGTCCGAAAAAGCCGTTTGGCTGTTGAGGATATCGTATCCAATCATCAAACCGTTTATGGTATTAACACAGGTTTTGGGAAGTTTAGTGACGTTATCATTAACGAAGAAGATGTGGAAGATTTGCAGCTTAATCTGATTCGTTCGCACGCTTGCGGGGTTGGTGCGCTGTTTCCTGAAGTGGTTTCAAGAGCGATGCTTCTTCTTCGGTTGAACGCTCTTCTAAAAGGATTTTCCGGTGTTCGTCCAGAAGTGGTGGAGCTTTTGAAAGAACTGGTCAATAAACAAGTTCACCCCGTTATCCCGCAGCAGGGTTCATTGGGCGCTTCCGGTGATCTGGCGCCTTTAGCACACTTAGCGCTTGTTTTGACAGGAGAAGGCAAGGTTTATAGTGACGATGGCCAGCCGGTTGAGGGAAAGAAAATATTGACTGCTAAATCAATTCAGCCAATTACCCTGAAAGCGAAGGAAGGACTGGCTCTGATTAACGGGACACAGGCCATGACAGCTTTGGGAGCCCTTAATTATATTGAAGCCGAGCAACTGGCATACGACAGTGAATGGATTGCCGCATTAACAATGGAAGGGCTGGGCGGCATAATTGATGCGTTTCACCCGGCTATTCATAAAGCGAGGGGCTTTAAACAGCAGGAACATGTAGCAGAACGCATGAACAATTGGCTGGAAGGCAGTCGATTAGTCACACGTCAAGGTGAAAAGCGTGTTCAGGATGCCTATTCGATCCGCTGCATTCCACAAGTGCACGGGGCAACATGGCAGACACTGGATTATGTAAAAGAAAAACTCGAGATTGAGATGAACGCTGTAACCGATAATCCGCTTATTTTTGATGACGGTCAACTTGTGATATCCGGCGGGAATTTTCATGGGCAGCCAATTGCCTTAGCGATGGATTTTTTAAAAATCGCTGTAGCCGAACTGGCCAATATTTCGGAGCGCCGGATTGAACGGTTGGTCAACCCGCAATTAAATGACTTGCCGCCATTTTTAAGCCCGAAACCCGGGTTGGAGTCAGGTGCCATGATTATGCAATATGCAGCTGCATCGCTGGTTTCGGAAAATAAAACGTTGGCGCACCCCGCCAGTGTTGATTCCATTCCTTCATCTGCCAACCAGGAGGATCATGTCAGTATGGGCACAATAGCTGCACGCCATGCGGGATCTATTATCCAAAATGCCCGTCGTGTTCTGGCAATTGAGTGTATTTGTGCATTACAGGCCATTGAGTACCAGGGCCATGAAAAATCCGCCCCAAAATTACAAAAGCTGTGGAACGACTTTCGACATATTGTACCGACTATTGCAAGTGATCGTGTTTTCTCTGACGATATTGAAGCGGTTTATCACGCTTTAAGTCCGGTGTCTGAAACCAGATTTGAAAATATGGCTTGTTATATATAGATAACCTGGTGGATCGATTAACACCATGGATGTTTGGAGGCCCGAGTTAGTGTATGACGGAAACGCATTCATTAAAATTTTGAGGGGGAGAAGAGAAAATGTTATTGAATCCGGTTGTTTTGTCTGTCATTGTGTTAGTCGCCCTTAGTCTTGCACGCGTCAACGTCATTATTGCCCTTCTGATTGCAACCGTTGTGGGAGGTCTTACCGCAGGGTTGTCACTGGAGGAAACCATTACCACGCTGGTTGGCGGTTTGGGAGGACAGGGTGAAACGGCACTAAGCTATATTCTCCTGGGTATATTGGCCGTTATGATCGCGCGTTCCGGTATTACCGGTTTTTTAATTCGGCGCATTTTGCCGGTTATGACTGGACGGCGCGGCATTGTGTTGTTTTCACTTGCCGGGCTTGCAAGTTTATCCCAAAATGTTATTCCAATCCATATTGCTTTTATTCCAATCCTTATTCCACCATTGTTAGCAGTCTTTAACAAGATGAAAGTAGACCGTCGCGGGATTGCCACAGCTTTAACGTTTGGCTTAAAGGCACCTTATATTCTTGTGCCGGTCGGATTTGGACTGATTTTCCAAGGGATTATCGTTGATGAAATGAAAGCAAATGGTATGGAAATTGCTTTGTCGCAAATTCCTTTGGCGATGGCGATACCAGCAGCCGGCATGGTTGTTGGATTAGCAATTGCCATATTATTTACGTACCGGAAACCGCGCGACTATAAGGATATTCCAACAGAATTCACAGGTGAGGTTGCTGCAGCGACAGAAGAGACCAATGATAAGTGGCAGATGAAGCATTTTGTAACATTGCTTGGTCTGGCTGTAACGCTTGTATTGCAACTTGTTTATGGTTCATTGGTTTTGGCCGCATTAGGTGGCATATTGACTATCTTTATCTTCCGGGCTGAAACATGGAAAAATGGTGAAGTTGTTGTGGAAGAAGGCGTCAAGATGATGGGAGCGATCGCGTTTGTCATGCTTGTCGCGTCCGGTTTTGCCTCTGTATTAACGGAGACAGGAGCAGTTACCGAACTTGTCGAGTCAACGAGTGGCTGGCTGGGAGACAGCTATCTGCTGGCGGCAGTTGTCATGATGCTCGTTGGTCTGCTGGTTACTATTGGCATCGGCACATCTTTTGGAACCATCCCGGTTCTCGCGGCAATCTTTGTTCCGTTGTGCGCAACGATTGGGTTTAGCCCTTTGGCGACAGCTGCTTTAATTGGTACGTCCGGCGCAATTGGGGATGCAGGTTCACCGGCATCAGACAGTACACTTGGCCCGACATCCGGATTGAATGTAGATGGGCAGCACCATCATATTTGGGATACATGTGTGCCGACATTTATCCACTTCAACATTCCTCTCTTAATCTGTGGTGTCATTGCAGCACTTGTTTTGTAACATTTAATGTCGAATGAAATTCTTATAAAGAAGCTGCTGGTTTGACCAAAGCTGGTGGCTTTTTTTACTGATAGAAAAAACTAAACGCTTAGTCAAAATAGCATTTTCTTCAACTGTTTTTTAATTTTGCGTTTAAACGCAGTGGTATTTTGTTAGCTTGCCAAGAAAAACGCCCCAGTGAATGAGGCTTCGCTTTATAAACGCTTCAGACTTATGCCTTTTCTCATTTTTTGTAATGCCTCCTGGCCAGCTTCGTTATTTGCAATCATGACATTCGTGTAAAGCGCGTCAATGATAGACAGCTGGGCAATTCTTGATGATAACGCTTCTGAACGGAAATCGGTTTCTTCAGCGACAGTGTATAATGAAATGTCTGCTTTCTCAGTCAGCGGTGATTTAGCAAAATTTGTGACAGCTATGGTTTGTATTTCATTTTCTTTTAGAACTTGCAAGATATCGAGTAAGTCTTTGGTTGATCCACTGTGCGAAATGAGAACGGCAACGTCTTCATTTGTCATTTGGGATGCGGACATAATCTGCATGTGTGAATCCAGGTTGGCACTGACATCAATGCCGCTGCGTATGAACTTATGATAGGCATCCAGTGCTACAAGGGCAGATCCGCCGCTCCCGAAAAATTGAATTTTCCTTGCCTGTAAAATGGCTTCAACAGCCTCCCCGATCATTACTTCATCCTGGATATGAAGTGTATCCTCAATCGTTTTAACATTGGAACGGAAAATTTTTTCGGTGATGGTTCCAATGCTATCTTTTTCATTGATTTTTTCATGGATATCTTTTATTGGCGTTACGACCTCAGCTGCAAGTGCAATTTTCATTGCCTGAAATCCTTTGAAACCAATTCGCTGACAGAAACGGAAAACCGTCGATTCAGCGATTCCCAGTTTTTCTGAAACTTGATTAATTGTATGGTGAATGATTTTCTGGGGATTCTCTAAAATAAAATCAGCAATTATTTTTTCCTTATCACTGAATTTTCCATAATTGCTTCGAATGCTGGCTAGGCAGTGCTGGTTATTGTTTACCATAATTATTCCCCTTATCACTAAACTGTATTTACCCCGCATAAAGGGCAGTAATCCGTCAAAAAATGCTGACTGACTGTCCGTGAATGCCTGATTCTGCTTAACTAACATTCAGCGGGAAGATGCCGCTGAATGAAGTCTCTCTTTATAGTATATATGAAAATTCATTTTCATAAAACATTGCATACGGAAAAAAATTTGATATAATGTTATTCAAATGAAAAAAAATTACTCGATAACAGGAGGGCACTATGGAAATCGGAATGATTGGACTCGGAAAAATGGGTCTTAACTTATCCTTGAACTTATTGGACCACGAGCATAAAGTCGTGGGATTTGATAAAAATACTGCAGCAATTGAAAGCGTTGCCAGCGAAAGTTTGCAGCTCGCTGAGTCTTTACGTGAACTTGTTAAAAATCTGCCTTCACCCAGAAAGATATGGCTGATGGTTCCGGCAGGTAAGGTTACCACGGCAGTTATCGATGAACTGATCCCATTGCTGGATGATGGCGATATATTAATTGATGGTGGTAATTCGAATTATAACGATACACTCAAGCATGCCGAAAAATTAAAAGAGCATGGAATTTATTTCTTTGATTGCGGTACGAGTGGTGGTGTAGACGGTGCCAGGTCAGGCGCTTGTACGATGATTGGCGGAGACGAAGCTAAATTTAAGGAAATTGAACAATTGTTTAAGGATGTTTCAGTCGATAATGGTTACCTTTACACCGGAAAATGTGGAAGCGGACACTTTTTGAAAATGGTTCATAATGGCATGGAATATGGGATGATGCAGGCAATAGGAGAAGGATTCGATATCCTGGAGAAAAGTGAATTCGATTATGACTATGAACAGGTTGCAAAGGTATTCAACAATGGATCTGTTATCCGCTCCTGGCTGATGGAATTGGTTGAAAGTGCGTTTTCCAAAGATGCCAATCTGGATGATATCCGGGGTGTCATGAACTCATCCGGAGAAGGCAAATGGACGGTGGAAACGGCACTGGACTTGCAAGCTGCCGCCCCAGTTATAGCATTGTCGCTTATGATGCGGTATCGCTCACAGGAAGATGACACGTTTTCCGGCAAAGTTGTTGCAGCACTAAGGAACGAATTTGGCGGACACGATGTCGTGAATAGGTAGTTTTTAAATTAGGAGGAAGAACGATGGAGCAAGGATATTATCTGGGAGTTGATATCGGTACAACCAGCACAAAGGCGGTACTTTATCAAAAAAATGGTGAAATGAAAGCGGATCATACTATCAATTATCCACTGTATACACCAAATACATTGGTGGCTGAACAGGAACCCGAGGAAATTTTCAATGCCGTCCTTATGGCTGTTCAGGAAGTCGTGCGGAAGAGTAAAATTTCGAAAGATCAACTCCGCTTGGTATCATTCAGTTCTGTAATGCACAGTTTGATTGCCTTGGATGGCGATGGGAAGTTGTTGACAAACAGCATTACATGGGCTGACACAAGGGCTGCTGATTACGCCCGGAAAATCAAAGAAGAACATAACGGTCATGACATTTATTTACGGACTGGAACGCCAATTCATCCGATGTCCCCATTAGCGAAACTGGTCTGGATGAAAGAGGAAAAGCCCGAGATATTTAATAAAGCGAAGAAATTTATTTCGATTAAAGGCTATGTCTTTTATAAACTTTTTGGACAGTTTCTTGTCGATTATTCAATCGCATCTGCGACTGGCTTGTTTAATTTGGAGACGCTGGATTGGGATGATGAAGCGCTAAAATTAGCAGGCATTTCACGCGATCAGCTATCTGAAATTGTCCCGACGACACATCAGTTGGACGGGGTCTACGAGGAACATCTCACATATATGGGAATTGATCCCGATGTTCCGTTTGTTATTGGAGCAAGTGATGGAGTTCTGTCCAACCTTGGGGTTAATGCGACCGATGAAGGTGTTATTGCCGTAACAATTGGTACAAGTGGTGCCATTCGGACGGTATATAATGAGCCCAAAACTGATCCAAAGGGGCGGCTTTTCTGCTATGCCTTGACAGAAAACCATTGGGTGATTGGTGGTCCGGTTAATAACGGCGGGATTATTTTACGGTGGCTCCGTGATGAATTCGCTGCTGCAGAAGTCGAAACAGCCAACAGATTATCGATTGATCCGTATGATGTACTTACAAAAATCGCATCAGGTGTTAACGCGGGGTCGGATGGTCTGATTTTTCATCCGTTCCTGAAAGGGGAACGTGCACCAATCTGGGATGCCAACGCCCGCGGGTCTTTTTTCGGATTAAGCATCCATCATAAAAAAGAACACATGATACGTGCAGTGCTTGAAGGAACGCTGTATAACCTGTATTCGGTATTGCTGGCCCTTGAAGAACTTACCGGCGAGCCGAAAAGTATCCAGGCAACAGGTGGTTTTGCGAGGTCCGAAACATGGCGTCAGATGATGGCGGATATTTTTGATAAACCGGTTATTGTCCCGGAAAGTTTTGAAAGTTCCTGTCTGGGAGCAGTTGTACTGGGGATGTATGCGACAGGGGAAGTTGATGATTTCAGTGTTGTGTCGGAAATGGTCGGCAATACCAATACGCATTCCCCTGATGAAGAAACCTCAAGAATCTACCGGGAGTTGCTGCCGATTTATATTCGCTTGTCACGGATGCTTACTGAAGAATATGAAAGTATCGCATCGTTCCAGCGCAAACATTTGGGTCAGGAATGATACTGTGTTTAAGCATTGAAAGAGGTGAAGTGGATGGATGTTGTGACACTCGGGGAGACCATGGTGCTTTTTACCCCGGAAAACGCCGGGCCGATGCGTTATACTGATCGGTTTTCGAGCCGTGTGGCAGGTGCCGAATCCAATGTGGCGATCGGTCTTGCACGACTTGGCGTTCAGGCCGGATGGATGAGTCGTCTTGGCGATGACGAATTCGGCAAAAAAATTCGTTCGTTTATTCGCGGTGAAGGGGTTGATACGAGCCAGGCAGTCTTTGATGAAACAGCTGATACCGGTCTTTTTTTTAAGGAAAAATTGACACCCGGTGAATGGCGGGTGAAGTATTATCGTCAGGATTCAGCGGCAAGCAGGATGAAACCGGGAGATGTGGATGAATCCTATATTGCCGGAGCGAAATATTTACATGTGACCGGCATTACGCCAGCTTTGAGCGAGAGCTGTTATGAAACCGTTTTAACCGCCATTGACTATGCGAAAAAGCATGATGTAACCGTGGTCTTTGACCCGAATCTAAGGCGAAAACTATGGCCGGATAATAAGGCCAGGAAAGTATTGACCGAGCTCGTAACACAAGCTGATATCGTGCTGCCGGGAATTGAAGAAGCCGAATTTTTATTCGGAAGCGGGTCTCCGGAAGAACTTTCAAGGAAGTTTAGGGAAAAAGGCGCTTCCACAGTCATCATGAAACTGGGAAAGAAAGGCGCGTATTATCTGAACGATGATGCTGAAGGGCTTGTTCACGGTTTCCAGGTTTCGGAAATCGTCGACCCGGTTGGAGCCGGTGACGGATTTTCAGCCGGCGTTCTATCCGGTCTGCTTGATGGATTGTCGGTGAAGGATGCAGCGCAACGCGGAAATGCCGTTGGAGCCATGGTCATCATGGCAGCCGGTGACGTTGAGGGGTTGCCGGAAAAAGACCGGCTGCTTAACTTTATGGATAATCGGACAAGAGGAGATGTCGAACGATGAGGAGAATATTTTTATGTTGAATACATTGCAAAAAATGACCGATCATAAGCTGGTTGCGATTGTGCGTGGTGCGGATCCTGATGATGTGATGCCGATAGCTGAAGCGCTCTATGATGGTGGTATCCGCCTTATGGAAATCACAATGGACACACCGCGTGTTGAGACGATCATCAGTGAACTAAATAATGCATTTAGTGGCGAAATGCTTGTCGGTGCAGGAACTGTTTTGGATGCTGAGTCAGCTAAAACCGCGATTGAAGCAGGTGCGACGTTCATTATTTCACCGACTGTTAATACCGAAACGATTAAGATGACGAAGCGGTATGGCGTAGTCAGCATCCCGGGTGCGATGACACCAACAGAGATTTTGACAGCCTATGAACACGGGGCCGATTTGGTTAAAGTATTTCCTGCACAAGCGATGGGACCAGGCTATGTTAAAGATGTCCGGGGACCGTTTCCATATATTCCATTAATGCCTACCGGGGGGTGAATTTGTTAAACGTCCGGGAGTATTTTGAAAAAGGTGCCCTTGCAGCAGGACTTGGCAGTTCGCTTGTGAAGACTGGTTCACCGCTGACAGATACTTATTTGCAAAAGATAACCGAAAACGCGAAACAATTTATTGATGCGATTGAAGGTGTGTAACGATGAAAATTACGGATTTTAAACTGTATAAAATACCACCACGCTGGCTATTTTTAAAAATCGAAACGGATGAAGGCATCAGTGGTTGGGGGAACCGATTGTTGAAGGACGAGCCCATACGGTCGCTGCTGGTGTTACTGAACTGATGGCCTACCTTATCGGGAAAGATCCGCGCCACATTGAAGATCATTTTCAGGTTCTATACCGTGGCGGTTTTTATCGCGGCGGTCCGATTCTGATGAGTGCTATCTCCGGTATTGAACAGGCGCTTTGGGATATTAAAGGCAAGTTTTACAATATGCCCGTATATGAAATGTTGGGTGGAGCGGTTCGTGATGACATTCAGGTCTATTCATGGATTGGCGGCGACCGGCCACAGGATGTTGGTGCTGCTGCTAAGGAAAAAGCAGACGCCGGATTTACTGCCATCAAAATGAACGGAACTGAGGAGATGAATTATATCGACAGTTATTCAAAGGTGGATGCTTCAGTCAGCAGGGTTGCTGCGATTCGCGAGACTGTTGGTAATGACTTTGGTATTGGCATAGATTTTCACGGACGTGTGCACAAGGCGATGGCGAAAATTTTAGTGAAAGAACTTGAGCCGTACCGGCCGATGTTTATTGAGGAACCGGTGCTTGCTGAAAATCTGGAAGCATTTCGGGATGTTGCGAATTACACGGCAACACCGATTGCAGCAGGAGAACGTAACTACACACGGTGGGGATTCAAGCAAATGCTGACCGATGGTGTGGTGGATGTTATTCAGCCGGACTTGTCTCATGCAGGTGGCATTTTGGAGGCGAAAAAGATAGCTGCGATGGCCGAAACGTTTGATGTGGCGGTAGCACCACATGCACCGCTTGGTCCAATCAATCTGGCGGCTTCTTTGCAGCTGGATGCCTGTACACCAAACTGTATCATTCAGGAGCAAAGCCTTGGCATTCATTACAATCAGGGCAGCGATCTTTTGGATTATCTTAAGAACCCGAAAATATTCGAATATGCCGACGGGTCTGTAAAAGTTCCTAAGGGGATAGGACTTGGCGTGGAAATCGATGAAGCACGGGTGATTGAAGCGGCGAAAACAGGTCATCAGTGGAAAAATCCTGTCTGGCGTAATAAGGATGGCACATTTGCTGAGTGGTAGTATAAGAGTTTTGTAGGATCAAATAATTTAAATAAATGGAGGGGGAATTATAAATGTCTACTGTAGGATTGATTTTACTTGCCGCTTTTGGCGTAGCTTTACTTCTGTTTTTGGTTATCAAAACAAAGCTGCAGGCATTTCTTGCATTGCTGGTAGTCAGTTATATTATCGGGCTTTTATCCGGAATGAGTCCTTCAGAAGTTCTTCAGGCTGTTAATGACGGGATGGGTGGAACTGTAGCTGAAGTTGCCGTCATTATTGGTGTTGGTTCGATGTTTGGTGAAATATTGAAGGCCTCCGGTGGTGCTGAACGTCTGGCCATGACATTAATGGATAAGTTCGGTGAAAAGCGTGTCAACTGGGCATTGATGCTGACGGGTGTTATCATTTCAATACCAGTGTTTTTGGATGTTGCATTTGTCATTTTAATACCTATTTTATACAGTCTTGCTCAAAAGACGAAGAAATCATTGCTGTTCTTCGCTATTCCGCTGTTAGCGGGTCTTGCTGTAACGCATAGCTTTGTACCGCCGACTCCGGGGCCAATAGCTGTTTCCTCGTTATTGGATGCCAATCTTGGATGGGTGATTCTGTTCGGACTGATAGCGGGTATTCCTGCAGCAATTCTTGCCGGGCCAGTTTTTGGAACATTCATCTCCAAAAAAATGCATGTTGAAGTGCCAAAAGAGATGCTCGAGAATATGGCGGAAGAAGCCAGAGGTAAAGAGTATGATAAAGAACTTCCCAGCTTTAAAATGATTGCATCGTTGATTTTGCTGCCTTTACTTCTGATTTTGTTAAATACGTTTTCCAGTGCAATATTTGGTGAAGACAGTACGGCGAGAAGTATCTTAACTTTTATTGGTAACCCGGGCGTTGCATTGACAATCACAGCTTTGTTAGCCATTTACTTTTTGGGTACACGCCGTGGCTATTCAAAAGAGGATCTACAGCAAATTGCTACAAAAGGATTGGAGCCTGCGGGTATTATCATTTTGATTACCGGTGCCGGTGGTGTGTTCGGTGAGGTATTGGTTGCAACCGGTATAGGCGATGTGATTGCTAATACGATGACGAATTTGAATATGCCGATTATCGTCTTCGCGTTTCTTGTTGCTTCGGCCGTCCGTATTGCACAAGGTTCGGCAACGGTCGCAATGGTTACTGCAGCAAGTCTGATTTCACCGGTTATTGGCAACCTTGGAATTGAGGGGCCGATGCTGGCCTTACTTGTTATCACTATCGCATCGGGCGCAACGATTGCGTCCCATGTCAATGACTCAGGATTTTGGATGGTAAGTCGCTTTTTGGGGCTGTCAGAAAAAGATACATTGAAATCCTGGACAGTCATGGAAACAATCATTGCACTTGTCGGATTTGGTGTATCGTTGCTTATTAGTATTTTTATTTAATAGAATTCGCGGCAGAGGCAAGACCCCCTGTCCCGAAATTTTGTTTTATGGGGGGGTCAGTCCCTTCAAAGTTGGTTCACTCCCATAATCGAATCGTGGAAAGAAAAAGTGTCATGTAAAGATTCAACATGACACTTTTTTTATATGGAAGACGATTATAGAAACAAACGCTTGATTTTATCAGTGCTGTGACGTGTCTTGACATGCATATGGCAGCAGGTATGGTATGGGGTTTTACAAGTGTTCTTGATTTCCAAACATAGAAAACGGGTTTAAAAATAAGAAAAAATAGGGTAGATAGTAGTTATATAGATTTTTAGTTGGAGGTGTTATTATCAAATATATTTTGATGACTATCGTATGTATGATGGGTTTCGTGTTTTTCACGGGGTCGGTTTCTGCTGAAAAAAATTACAGGGTACAATCGGGTGACAGTTTATACCGTATAGCCCAAAATTATCAAGTTGATGTGAATGCTGTAATTGCAGCGAATGCTTCCATTACGAATCCGGCTTATATTAAGCCCGGACAAACGATAAAAATACCGGATCAAAATGGGACTTCTTTTACTGTTACAGCTTATACGGCGGGTTATGAATCTACTGGAAAGCGACCAGGTGACCCCGGTTATGGCATAACAGCTTCCGGCTCAATTGTAGACGAGGGAGATACAATTGCATGTCCGCCGGCTCTTCCATTTGGCTCGAAAATACATATTCCAAAATTGAATGAAACTTATGTTTGCGAAGATCGTGGAAGCGCCATTACAAATGGGCATCTCGACATTTATAAAGAAGACTTAGACGATGCGTTGCAATTTGGCGTGCAACAGCTGCAGGTTAAAGTGTGGACTTATTAGATTGCAAGTTTCATTGTTCAATTCAGGGATTATCTGACCGTTTGAAGAATATAAAGGGTGCTTTCCAACCATATATTTTGGCTCGAATCATTTTACATCATATTTTTCAAAGAGATTGTGTATCATTGACGAAAAACAAATGAATGATTAGTGGGAAGTGGTTTGGTTGATAAGAGAGACTCGCAAATGTAAGGAAGATATCACGCAAAGAGAAAATGCCTTAATACAACGCGGCTATTGGATGTGTGATAAATGCTGTACGAAATATTACGCAGGTATTGATTGCCACCCTTGTATGCTTAAAGAATTGGCCTGGGAACTTTATAAGGAACAATATACATTTAATATGGTCTTGAGTGTGAAATATTAATTATATTCAGCGTAACATACATCAACATTTAGCGACATGTTATTTATGACTTGCAGGTATTATTCACCGCGCCTGAGCAGTACGTAATAACTATACTCAAGAGGACTGATCACTGCTGATCGGTTCTTTTTTCTTTTACAAGTTGTTCCCCAAAAATAGGGGAACAACCCAATACTTACATTAATTTATAGGCGGAAAAAAATCGTTACTACCATTGTACCACAGAATAAAACAAAAATTCTTAACATTTATGTGCTTATAATGGAAGTGATTTTTCCAAAGTCAAATATTATAAAAATATCCTGTCATAAGAATTATCTGCCGCCTGTTCAGATGACATTTTTCCCTTAATTATTGCCCGGGCAATTAAAATGTGAAATGTTGTCGATGAGTGAGGTGATTTATTCGATGCCATGATGGGGTCAGGGACTTTGTTCGAGCGTGAATATCCCGGTCGACACCCTGCCCGTCCCGGTTGAATATGCAAGCTGCCAAAAAAATGCTGCAGCGCAGTCTGTCACGATTTCTCCTTGAAATATGTTAAAATAAAGCGAAATGCCTTTGGAAAATGAACGTAACCAACCATACGAAGCAGCATAGAAAGAAGCGTTAACCATGAAAAAAAACACACATGAATCCAGCAAGTCGCCTTCACTTATCAGACAGGCGTTAAAAGTAAACCGAAATCCATTTCCATGGTTGAAGGCTTTCCGGGCAGGACTGGCGGCAGGTTTGCCGGTTATGATCGGATTATTGCTTGGCAACCTGCAGTACGGCTTGATTGCTGCATTGGGCGGATTTACATATCTCTATGTTTTCAATGTTCCATATGCGCAGCGGGCTAAGAAGATATTCTTTGTTGTACTTGCTATGACACTGATTGCTGCATTAGGGACCCTTGCTGCCCCTTATCCGCTGATGGTCGCCGTATTGATGGGAATTATTGGGGCGGCCGCCGTCTTTATTTTTGGAGCATTAAAGATATCCGGGCCAAATGCTATTTTCTTCGTTCTGGTTTTTGCCATGATTACTGGTATGCCGGTCGATCAGGATGCGTTTCTTATTAGGGCGGGTCTTGTCTTTTCCGGCGGGGCCCTTTCCTGGGTGATTGCCATGATCGATTGGTTCTTTGATCCGCATGGTCCTGAGACAGGGGTCGTCAAAAGGGCATATCTGGAGTTGGCATCACTGCTGGATTCAGTCGGAACAGAGAATTTCAATGAAGAAAAACATCGCGTCATGTCTGTCCTGAAAGAAGCAGAAGAAACTCTGGCTGCCGGGTATAGTCCGTGGCGGACAACTGAACTTTTTAATCGGTTATATATCCTGACTGATCATGCGAACGTGATATTCACGTATATCATTGAAAATTTTGCGGATAGGGAAACAGCATTGCCAAAGGAATCAGCGGAATCTTTTCGTATGCTGGCCAATTCAATCGATACGAAAAACAACAATAACCGTGTCTTCGGGAAAATTAGCCGGCAAGACAGCGGTGATGAAGCTGTTGCCGCGCTTTACAGTAAAATTTACGATGCAGATGCCATTTTTAATGAGCCGCCCGCCAAAATCAATCGTGTCATTCGCATTTCCAAACCGTCAATCAGGACGATTTTCTTTGGCGCCTTGGACAAAAATTCAATCGTTTTTCTGTCATCTTTACGGTTTGGCGCCCTTACCATCATTGCTGCGATTATAGCATTTGAGTTTGAATTGGAGCGGTCTTATTGGGTGCCGCTCTCCTGTGTGGCGGTTATGTCAGGATCCACCATTGTCGCAACGTATCATCGTGCCATTCAACGCTCAATTGGCACCATTGTGGGCATTCTGATTGCGAGTGTCATCCTTGCCATGCAGCCGTCCGGATTCATGATTGCACTATTCATCCTGCTTTTGACAGGGATAACCGAACTGTTTATCGTTAAAAATTACGGACTGGCTGCATTGTTCTTCACCCCGAATGCCCTTCTGATGGCTGAGAGCACAACGCAGCAGGCATTCAGTTTTTCATATTTTACATCAGCTAGATTAATCGATATTCTAATCGGCAGTGCCATCGGTCTGATTGGTGTATGGATGGTAGGAAGGAAATCGGCATCCAGTCGTCTTCCGCATTTAATCGCCAAAACGATCCGGAGCCAGGCGCAATTTATAATGGTTCTTTTCTCTGATCAGGGAGAAGGTTTCGATGCCACAAGAAGCAGAGAAAAGCTGAAGATGCGCACAAATATGGTCAATTTACAAACAGTATATAATACAGTGTCAGGCGAGATACCGGTTGACCAGAAAGCACTGGATTATTACTGGCCGGTTGTCTTTACGGTTGAACAATTAGGGTATTTGCTTGAGAGCTGTTCAAAGGACCATGAACGGCATGGTCTTTCGGATGAAAAACTGTCTCAGCTTCTGTTTGCTTTCGAAAAAATGGCCAATGCCATCAATCGGAAGCGCTCGGCAGAACCCAGAAGAATCCCTGAAATAGAGGACTATCCCGGTATACAGAATGAAATCAAATTTTTGCAGAAACAGCTTGGCCGGTAGGGTCTTGAATTCTTATATAGAAGCGCGGAGGATATCGGTAATAAGTGCTCCACAGGGCGTGGGCTGTTTTAGTAGAAGTTCTTCTGTTCGACGTGTCATTTTGGTTATCATGATTCTTTAGCAGATATGTATTATTCACTGAGATAGCTGGATGATGAAGATTGACATTGAGAATCTGAAGTGGGTGGGACGGGCCGTCATCTGCTGCCTCGGCAAAAGTGTAATAATTTTCAGAGAGGCTCTATTAATTTTAAATCCTTATGAAATAAGGTCACATTTTGGTGTATAATGGTTTTTAAGAAATGTGCTGGAAAGGAGCTTCCTATATGGGGGTTGCAAATGAAAACCAAAATGATATGACATATGAGGAATATGTCACATGGGATAATGGAGAGCGCTGTGAAGTTTTGGAGGGTCAAATCATAAGTATGGCACCTTCCCCACTCCCTGAACATCAAGATATATCGATGCAATTATCCATCGAATTTGGATCGTATGTACGAGGGAAGAATTGTAAAGCTTTTGCTGCTCCAATTGATGTCTACCTATTTGAAGATGCCAATAAAGAGTGGATGGATGATCGTGTCCGAAATTGGCTGATACCGGATTTGATTGTTGTATGTGACCCGAACAAGATTAAACGAAACAAAATCATAGGTGCTCCGGATTTGGTTATCGAGATTATATCGCCTTCTTCTGCAAAGATTGATCGTATGGATAAGCGGTTGGCATACCAGCAAGCCGGCGTGAATGAATATTGGATTATTGATCCTGCCAATCAAATTGTTGAAGTATACCTATTAAAAGGCCAATCATTGGAATTGGCAAATGTTTATGACAAAGAAGACGCTGTTCCCGTACATGTATTGGAAAATCTTAAAATTGATTTGCGGGACGTTTTTCCTGAACAGGAAGCGGATTAGAGGCCTGTGGTCACTTCCTGAACATTGTCGTTTTATGTCGAACGAAATTCTTATATAGAAGCGGGAAGGATATTTATCGGTAATAAGTGCTGCGCATATCTTTATACGATTCCAGGCACTACGCCTTTAGTATAATGGATTCAAACACAAAAAAATAACCACCCTGTAACCCTGGTAAGCAATTAGGTGGTTATTCTCCTTGTTGTGAGCCGCCCCTTGAAGGGTTGTTACACTCAATTGTTTGGTGTTGGCGCACCATTCGGTCTTTTTAGTAGTGTGTTTTCAAATGGTATTGTGCAGTATCCTCAACATCATAAAACCAAAATGGCTTTATTGGAGCAATTTTCCAAATAAATACTTGCGATTGCTCTGCCAATACCACTTGCTCCCGCTATAATGATGGGGAGAAGGAAAACCCCACTGATTGAAGATTCACTTTATCGTCCTTTGAATTCCATCCCCATCCTTTTTCTTTTACGGACCCTTCACCTTTATAGAGACGCTTCACTCGTGAGCTTCGAAGTGATTACATCGATGTTCTTTTGTTTTAATCCTTCCGAAAATTCGGGGTGACAGGCTTATCTGTGATCAGTGTGCTAATAGTTTCCGGATCAGCAAATACTGCGCTGGATGATTTATCGATTTTTGAAGCATCGACAATAGCTATTATTGTGCTTGCCCGTTTAACCAATTCTTTTTTTAAGGATACTTCATAAAGGTTAAAATCAGTTAAACCATTTTCCACTGAAAAGCCATTACCAGACGTAAACATGATATCGACATTAACATAATCCAATATGTTTAACCCCAGTGTTCCTTCAATCGATGAGGAACGATTTGTAACTACTCCCCCGATTAAAATGACAGTGAGGTCCGGGTTTTCCTTCAACTCAAGAGCTGTATGGAGACCACTCGTCACAACCGTCAATCGAATCGGCTGGCTTTTAAGATATCGTGCTAATTCCAAGGCTGTAGAGCTGGCATCTAATAAAATACACTGCTTTTCTTCAATAAATTTGAAAGCTTCTTTAGCTATTTGTATTTTTTCTTTTTTATTTTTCTTTTCTCTTGCAGAAAAACTGGTATCGCTTTCAGTCTCATCGTTGAGAATGGCACCACCATGAGTTCGAATCAACATGCCTTCTTCTTCCATCTTATTTAAATCTGTTCTGAGAGTTGCTTCTGACACCCCAATTTCCAGCGACAATTCTTTCACTGTTAAGCGTTTTTTTTCATATAGGCGTTCCATGATTTTGTTTCTTCTTTCACTCACAAACATTTTCATAAGCTTTCCATCCTTATTTTTATGTTAATTTTATGGTATTTCATTTGTTAAGATTTATCAATATTTTAACCTATGATTCTTGATTATTATTGTTTGAATAATTGTATTTGATAATTTGAAAAGATTCAAAAATAATATTGACAAAACGAAAAAAAGTGATAACATGAAAAACAAATGAATGAAACCGTTTTCAAGGAGTTCGTTTGTTCTGGTTTTTTTCATTGTCTTCAAAAGATTTAAGGAGGGAATTTCACATGACCGAAACACTTGGTAAACAACGTGAATATTCAGAAGCCATTCCGGAAACGATGAATGCCGTTGTCGCATATGGACCGCAAGACTACAGATATGAAGAAGTGAAGACGCCGAAACTGGAGAATGATAAAGAAATACTTGTGAAAGTAGAAGCATGCGGCATTTGTGCCGGGGATATCAAAGCATATGATGGTGCGCCAAGTTTCTGGGGGGACGAACAACAGCCAGCCTATATAAAGGCACCCATGATTCCGGGACATGAATTTATTGCACGTATTGTGCAAAAAGGAGAGGCTGTAACAGATTTTGATATTGGCGACCGTGTGATATCCGAACAAATTGTTCCGTGTTGGGATTGCCGATTCTGTAACAGAGGTCAATATTGGATGTGTGAAAAACACGACCTATATGGCTTTCAAAATAATGTAAACGGTGGCATGGCAGAATATATGAAGTTTACAAAGGAAGCGATTAACTATAAAGTGCCTGAAGATTTGCCAATTGAAAAGGCTGTCCTAATAGAACCTTATGCATGCAGTTTACACGCAGTCCAGCGCGCTCAAGTTCAAATTGGTGACGTGGTTGTTCTGTCAGGTGCCGGGACATTGGGACTTGGAATGCTTGGTGCCATTAAAAAATCAGGCGCTTCAAAACTAGTCGTCCTGGATTTGAAGGAAGATCGATTGGAGCTGGCGAAACAATTTGGGGCAGATGTTGTTCTTAATCCAAGTGAAGTGGATGTCGTCAAAGAAATCAAAGATATGACAGAGGGTTATGGCTGCGACACGTACATTGAAGCCACGGGGCATCCAAAGTCAGTCGAACAAGGACTTCATGCGATTAGGAAATTGGGGCGTTTCGTTGAGTTCAGTGTATTTGGAGAGCCGGTTACCGTTGATTGGAGCATTATTAGCGATCGTAAAGAATTGGACGTACTAGGTTCACATTTGGGACCATATTGCTATCCACTGGTAATCGAGGATATATCCAATGGCGATTTACCAACAGAAAATGTTGTCACGCATACATTAAAGATGGAAGAATTCGAGAAAGGTTTCGATCTAATGAAAAAAGGTGAAAATTCTATAAAAATTGTTTTACAACCATAATTTATTAAATGAAGGGGAAAGAGCATGATCTAAACGAAGGGGGAGAGAATGATAGGATGAGAGATTTAACGCAGACAGAGTCATTTTTAGATCGAATGGGAATTCCCTCTCATTTGGCATGGGGTTACTTTGGTGTACTCATTTTTATGATGGGGGACGGTTTAGAGCTTGCTTGGATAAGCCCTTATCTGGTAGATCAAGGATTAACGGTTCAACAGGCTTCTTTCTTAACAACTTGTTATGGCGTCACAATTGCCATTTCAGCGTGGTTATCCGGGGTTTTGGTTGAAGCAATTGGACCCAGGAAAACAATGTTGTCGGGTTTGATTTTATACCTGATCGGCCATATCCTTTTTGTTGGATTGGCGATTCCTGCGCTTAATTACGGCTTAATGATACCAACGTATGCCATTAGAGGCTTTGGCTATCCGTTGTTTGCCTATGCGTTTCTGGTGTGGATAACTTATCGCACACCCCAGCACCAGCTCGGTAAAGCGGTGGGGTGGTTCTGGTTTGTCTTCACGGGGGGATTAAGTGTTTTAGGTGCATATTACTCTAGTTTCTCTATTAATTTCTTTGGGCATATTCCAACCCTGTGGACAGCTATTTTATGGGTGCTTATTGGGGCGTTTTTTGCACTTGTTGTTAACAAGGATAAATTTGAACTGCCGGATAAGAAATCTGATAATTCCCCCAAATCCAAAGAACTATTAAACGGTATTACAATTGTGAAAAGAAAGCCAAAGGTTGGTATTGCAGGATTTGTACGCGTTGTCAATCAGGCCGCACAATACGCGTTTCCGTTGTTTCTCCCAATTTATTTGGCTGATCAAGGTGTCAGCACAACTGTATGGCTCAATATTTGGGGAACAATATTTATTGCCAATATTGCCTTTAACCTCATCTTCGGTTACCTTGGGGATAAAATAGGCTGGCGAAATACAGTTAAGTGGTTTGGCGCTTTTGGCTGCGGGATTTTTACGCTGATGTTGTTTTACCTGCCGCAAGTATTTACTGGAAATGTGTTTGTCGTTGCTACGATTGGTTTTCTTTGGGGTGCGTGTTTAGCAGGTTTTGTACCGCTTTCCGCTCTTACACCGTCCTTAGTTGGTGATGGTGATAAAGGCGCGGCCATGTCTATATTAAATTTAGGTGCTGGTCTTTGCGTGTTTGTTGGACCTGCCCTCGTAACACTATTTTATGACTTGGTTGGCACACAAGGCATGATGTGGATTCTGGGTGGTCTTTACTTTATAGCTGCGATTCTGACGAGCTTGCTTAAACTTCCGGAAGAAAGCAAAAAAGATAGATCCTCTAAAGACGGTGCACAGTCTGTGGTTTAAAAAACTAATAGCTCTCATAACCTGAGGGCTATTTCTCTGTTTTGTCCTGAAAGGAAGATTGTATTTTAATAGAAGGGAGTATTGTCTTATGAAGAAATTAATAAATGATCCTAACAACGTGGTAGAAGAAATGGTAGAGGGTTATGTGAATGCACATCCGGGCTACATAAAGCAATTGCCGGATAATAACCGATCGTTAGTATCGGTGCGGGAAACAAACAAAGACAAAGTTGGCATATTAATCGGCGGCGGATCCGGACATGAACCTGCATTTATGGGTTATGTCGGTGAAGGTATGGCAGATGGCGTTGCTGTTGGAAATATCTTTGCTTCACCCTCGCCAGAACCAATCTTAGAGGTTACCAAAGCTATTGATAAAGGGTCCGGGGTTGTTTACTTGTATGGCAATTACGCTGGTGATGTCATGAATTTCGGAATGGCTGCAGAGATGGCGGATATGGAAGAAGATATTGAAGTTGGAGCGGCATTAGCATCCGATGACGTCGCCTCTGCGCCGGTTCAAGAGAAAGAAAAACGTCGCGGCATAGCAGGTGAGTTTTTTATTTATAAAGCGGCCGGGGCTGCAGCGGATTTTGGCTACAATTTAGACGACGTTGTGAGAATCGCCGAAAAGGCAAATGACAATACACGCTCGATGGGTGTTGGGCTTACGCCTTGTTATCTTCCGCAAACAAACGAACCAAGTTTTCAAATCAATGAAGACGAGATGGAAATTGGTCTTGGCCATCATGGTGAGCCCGGTATAGAGAAGGGAAAACTTGAAACAGCTGATCGTGTGGCAGATAGATTATTAGGGGATATTTTAGATGACATTAACATTTCGGCAGGAGATGACGTAGCGGTTCTTGTAAATGGATTAGGTTCCACCCCAAAATGGATTTATATATTATTCACCGTCGAGTCGGCCAGGTTTTAAAAGAACGCGGCATTAATATTTATCGTTCATATGTGGGCAACTATATTACATCACTGGAAATGGGAGGCTGTTCCATAACGTTAATGAAACTGGACGACGAGCTGGCTAAAACAGTTGATCATGCAGTTGATTGCCCAATGTTTGTTCAAAAATAGAGGGAGGTTACAATCATGGAGTTCACAGCGGCAGACTTAACAAATTATTTTAAAGCAGTCATCGAGATGATTGAGGAACAAAAAGATTATCTTTGCGCGTTAGATCGTAAAATTGGTGATGGTGATCATGGTGTTACGATGTCTATTGGATGGCAAGCTGTAAACGATATTTTAAATGAAGATCTTAAAGATGAGGAAGATTGTGGGAAACTCAGTATGAAAGTGGGAAAAACGTTTTTAAATGCAGTGGGTTCATCTGTAGGTCCGTTATATGCAACTGGACTGATGAGAGGGGCAAAAACAGTTAAAAAGAAAACCGTTCTTAATGATCAGGATTTAGTTGACTATTGGTTAGTATTCACACAAGGTGTTAAAGAACGCGGTCAAGCGAGTATAGGAGATAAGACAATGATGGATACTTTTGAGCCATTCGCGGAAGCTTTGGAAGCAAAGTTTGACGAAACCAATGAATTCATCCCAGCTTTTGACCATGCGTTAAGTATCGCTAAGAAAGGGATGGAATCAACGACAGGTCTTGTTTCCCAAAAGGGGCGTTCAAGCAGATTAGGTGAACGGTCGGTTGGCTTTCAAGATCCGGGTGCAACGTCGGCATATCTTATTTTAGCAGCTTTTTTAAACTATGCTCAGAGCAACTCAGCAGAGGTCAGCTGACCCTGTATCACAATTCAAATCCATTCATAACGAACAAAGGAATCAGATAACATCCTATTTCTGGTTCCTTTTTAATGAAACAATAATAAATGATACTATATGATAAAAAATGAAAGTAATAAATTGAATTATAATAAAAAATATAATAAAATGAAAATATACGACAACCTGAAGGAGGAATCACTCATGAAAATAGGCATTGGCAGTGACCATAATGGCTTTGAATTTAAAGAGGAAATTAAAACGTCTGTAGAAGAAATGACCGATCATGAACTTGTAGACTATGGCTGCTACTCTTGTGACGCAGTTGACTATCCTGATGTTGCATTTGATGTCTCTCGGGCAATAAGTGAAGGGGAGTTAGATAGAGGAATATTGATATGTGGTACTGGTATTGGCGTTTCGATTGCTGCTAATAAATATCCCGGTATTCGTGCTGCACTTGCACATGATACGTATGCCGGTGAAAGAGCCCAATTAAGCAATAACGCGCAAATAATCACGATGGGAGCCCAAATTATCGGCGCAAAAGTCGGGACAAAAGTAGTTGAGGCCTATTTAAATGTTGAATGGGCTGAAGGTTCCAAACGTAAAGTGGATAAAATTACTAATAAAGAAAAAGAATTTGCCGGCAATAAGTAAATACCTGAGTGTCAATCATTCATTTCGTCAAATCAAAGGGGCTGAGTTTCAAATGGAACCATTATTATTAGACTTTTTAAAGGTAACAGAATCTGCTGCACTTGCAGCGAGACAATGGGTTGGCAGAGGAGATAAAATTGCCGCGGATGAAATCGCTACCAAAACAATGCGCAAACATTTAAACCGTATCAATATGAAGGGTGAAATTGTCATTGGGGAAGGGGAAATTGATGATGCCCCCATGCTTCACATCGGGGAGGTGCTTGGTTTCGGGGAAGATCCCGAATTGGATATTGCGGTCGATCCAATCGAAGGAACAACTCCTACAGCCAATGGACAAGATAATGCGATGACCGTGATTGCGGCTGCTCCTAAAGGAAACTTACTTCATGCTCCTGATATGTATATGGAAAAAATGGCTGTGGGGGCTGATGCCAAAGGGAAAATAAACATTGGCGCCTCAATAATTGAAAACCTCCAGGCTGTTGCTAAAGCAAAAGGCAAAACGGTTGATGAATTAAATGTTCTCATTCAAGACAGACCTCGTCACAAAGAAACGATAGATGAAATTAGGCAATCCGGTGCCAAGGTCCATTTATTTAAAGATGGCGACGTTATTTACGCCATTTCAACGTGTATTAAGCGTGTCGATATGGACCTGTTTCTTGGAATTGGAGGAGCGCCTGAAGGTGTGTTAGGAGCCATCGGCGTAAAAGGCCTTGGTGGCGAAATGCAGGCAAAGCTTAAGCCCAGAAATAACCAGGAAACAGAACGCTGCAAGGACATGGGATTAACAATTCCCGAAAAGACACTAAATCATGAAGACTTGGTAAAATCCGACCATTGTATGTTAATCGCAACGGGCATAACAAATAATCCTTTTTTAAGAGGTATTGAATCCGATCACGAACATCAAACAACCCATTCTCTCCTTATTGGAGGAAAAGCGCAGCAGTTGCGTTACGTGGAAACGCAGTACCCCATGGTTAAGGAAGCCTATGCAAGAGTGGACTGATATGGGCAAATATGGCACCCGCGTTTATCCCGCATGTAACTGGGTTGTATAGGCTGCAATGCCCCCATTAGCCTTCCCGGGGACAAGTGAACCCCCGGGGATTAGCCTTGGGTACGCTGTCACTTCCAGGTTACTCGCAGCGGCTCTGCCATATCGCAGTCTTTAATTTTCTGATTCCATTAACGAAAGGAGAATGAATTGCAAGCAACTTTAAAAGTTAACCAAAATACAAACGAACCCCCATAAGAATTAATAAAATGGAAAGCATTTGGTTGATAACTTTACCAGAGATTTTCTTGGATAGACTTACACCTAAGTAAGCACCTGCTATAATACCCAACCCTCCCCATAACACTGTCAGCCAATCCACATGATCATAGAGGATTTGAAATAAGACCCCCGTTGACGTATAAAGACATAATGAAAAAATCGATGTGGCTGTTGCGATATGTGTCGGAAAACGAAATATATAAATTAAAATGGGTACAAGCAGCCATCCTCCGCCAATTCCTAAGTAGCTTGAAAGTATCCCCAGAAAAACCCCGATTGGCAGAAACCATTTATGACTTAAAATGGAATTGACATCATTCTGTTCATGTTCAGCAGCAATTTCACTGTTGTTGTCGGATGTGAAATTCTTTATAAACAAAAATATTCCTAACGATACAAGGGCAGTTGCAAAAATCCAAAAGAAGGCCGCGGATTCGGATGATTGAAATTTTAATAGCAACACACCAATGATGGAACCGGGAATAGCCCCCGTTCCGACTTGTATGCCTGCTTTATAATTTATTCTGTTTTGTTTGGCATACCCTGTCACACCTGATAAAGCATTAATCAATACAATGACTAATCCTGATCCTGCAGCCATTGCAGGTTCCATGTTAAAAAATAATAAAAGGGCGGGGACAAATATAAAACCGCCGCCCGCTCCAACAACTGTTCCATAAGATCCTGCCAGAATACCTGTTATAAGCAGAGCCACTGATGTCGTTATAGTCATTTATCTCTCTCCACATTTTGTTATTGTTATTTTACTTTAACAAAACAACTCCGAATGCGCATATTTCAATAAAATCATAGGCTATAACGAATAGGAATAGCTAATGGCGGATAAAGTTAACAAATGAAGCCACGTTATTTTTGTTGAATTTCTCATTTTTACGAATTAACCACAAATTGCGTTTTAAGTTTGTGTTGCGTATCGAAACCTCTTTAAGCAATCCTTGTTTAAGTTCCTGAGCCACAGTTAATCGGGAAACAATACTTACGCCAAGTCCTGCCTCAACAGCACTTTTAATGGCTTGTGTTGTCCCCAGCACCATGTAATTGTTAATTTTATCCAATACATTATGGTCCTTCAGAGTTTTTTCGATAATTAATCTGGTACCGGAAGTCGTTTCCCGCCAGAGCATTCTTTCCTGCGTTATTTCTTCAATGGCAATTTCCTCGCGGTTATTCCAGGGGTGGTCGGGTGGATGAATTAAAACTAGTTCGTCATCTGCAAAACTTTCTGCTAATAGGTTATCATTCTGAACAACACCCTCAACTAATGCAAGGTCCAATACATCATTTGCTAATTCATCTAATATTTTGGGGGTGTTATTAATAATTAATGATAATTGAAGTCCGGGATGTTTCTTTTTAAATTTTCCCATTAGGCTTGGCAGCAAGTATTCTCCAATCGTGTAACTAGCTCCTACTGTAAGTCTAGTATTGGCATCGTCCAGTTTTTCTTGAATAGATTCCTGCGATCGGTTGTATTCATTAACAATGGATCTTGCGTAAGGATAAAGAATTTCCCCGTTTGCAGTAAGTGACAATCTGCCATCTTTTCGCTCAAATAACAGCGTGCCGTATGTGTTTTCCAAATGCTGAATTTGCTTCGTAACAGCCGGCTGTGAGACAAACGATAAATTTGCTGCTTGGCTGACACTGCCCATATCCACTACTAAGCAAAACATTTTAAAGGTATCTATGTTCAAGTGGAGTCCCCCTTATTTCTGTACACTTCATTCATTAGCTTATCATATGGAAAAAGAATGGCTAAATAACAGGTTTCCGAGGAACAGATGGCCAGTTGATTATCGATTCATTTTAACCACCCCAAGTCAGATGAAAGGTTATGAAAGCATATTTTTCATTATACACCACGTAATTTTGGAGATATCAGCTCACTGAAGTTTACTGACGCTCACTGAGCTTCACTGAGTTCACTCAATTCATGAAATCGGATTTGTCAGTTCTCATAAGGTTTTGTAGTCTGTCATTAGTTCATGCGCATGGATATTACAATGAAAAAAGGAGTCATATTAAATGCCGCAAAAATCTGCTAAAAAGGGACAAAACCAACGTCGAATCATTGATACAGATATTCATGAACGGGTGACTTATTCGGAGCTTATCCCTTACTTAGATAATCCATGGAAGCGATATATAGAAGATAACCACTGGATGCAGGAAAAACATATGCCGTATACGCAGCCAACTGTGGCCGGTGTCGACCGGGCAGATGCTGTCACGCCGGACGGGGAGCTGCAGGAACTGATTTAGGGTTTATGCAAGAACAATTGCTTGATGCAGAGGGGCATGAATACGGTATTTTAACCGGCGCTTTGGACCCATCTCCGTCGTCAATGCACGGCTGGTATGAAATGGCGACTGCTCTGGCAAGTGCGTATAATGATTGGCAAATCGAAAATTGGCTGGATAAGGATGACCGTTTATATGGTTCCGTGCATATTGCGGCACAGGATCCGGAACAAGCGGTTCGTGAGATTGAACGGGTCGGCCCGCATCCTAAAATGGTGCAAATATTGCTGCCGATTGATACGCGTTCTTGGGGAGATCCGTATTATCATCCGATTTATGAAGCAGCGGAGCGTCACAATTTATCAATCGGTATGCATCATAATGAGCCGCCTACCCATTTCGGAGGCTGGCCGCGTTATTTCATCGAGTGGCATACCATGGTGCCGACAGCGCACATGATTGAAGTTTCCAATATGGTGTTCAACGGTGTATTTGATAAATTTCCGGGCTTGCATCTTGTCATGATCGAGGGCGGGTTCACACATGTTCCGCATTTGATGAAGAAGATGGATCAGCAGTATAAAGAGCTTCGTCATGAGATTCCTTGGGTAAAACGAATGCCAAGTGAAATTATGCGGGAACACGTGCGTTTCACCACACAACCTGTTGAGGAATTAACCCAGAAGGAATTTATGCAGTATGTGGATCAAATGGGGTCGGAGGATATGATCTGCTTTGCAACGGATTATCCGCATTGGGATTATGATTCACCACTTCAGGCACTGCCTGCACTTGACGAGGCGTTGGAGGAAAAAATTTATTCGGAAAATGCGCGGGCATCCTATCCTAAATTGCCGCAATTGATTGGAGTGTGAAACGATGAGGAAAGTTGTATGTGAAAAGGAAGATATTTTGCCCGGCAAGATGAAAAGCGATTCATTGGGAATGATTCCAATTGTTGTTTGTCGCACAAAAGATGGTGAATTTTACGCATATGCGAATAGATGCCTGCACCAGGGCGCGCCGCTCTCAGAAGGCGTCTTATGTGGTGATACTAAACGAACAGATATTCACGGAAACTATGAATATATTAAAGATGGCGAAATCCTCCGTTGTCCGTGGCATGGTTTGGAATATGACATTAAAAATGACGGTTGCATGCTGGCTGAACCACAAAAAAAATTACGCAGTTTCGACGTCATGATTGAGGATGACCATGTGGTTGTCTATAAATGAATCTGAATCTGCCAGAGGATGCTTGAGGTGAAAGTATGAAAAAAATGTTTATTAACGGCGAATGGGTTGAAGCCACTTCCGGCGACACACGAGAGATTATAAATCCTTACAATCAAGCGGTCATTGCCACGGTCTCGGAAGGCGATAAGCAGGATGCGAAAAACGCGATTGCGGCTGCCCGTGAGGCTTTTGACAATAAGGAATGGGCTGCGATTCCCGCTGCTGAACGCGGTAAGGTTGTTCATGAAATTGCCCGTTTAATCGAACGTGACCGGGAAGAATTGGCTGAGCTTGAATCACTCGATACCGGTAAAACCGTTGAAGAAAGCCGCGGAGACATGGACGATATCGCCGGTGTTTTCCGTTATTTTGCTGAAATGGCTGACAAAGACGGTGGCGAAATCATTGAATCGCCTA
Organism: Lentibacillus amyloliquefaciens; assembly: GCF_001307805.1. GTDB lineage: Bacteria > Bacillota > Bacilli > Bacillales > Amphibacillaceae > Lentibacillus > Lentibacillus amyloliquefaciens. The sequence goes on from NZ_CP013862.1 coordinate 3,383,794, forward strand.
TTCCGAATTCAACCAGCAGAGTGGTCCATGAGCCGGTCGGGGTCTGCGGTCAGATTACGCCATGGAATTACCCATTGCTGCAGGCGTCATGGAAATTGGCACCGGCACTGGCAGCAGGCAACACACTTGTCATGAAGCCAAGTGAAATTACGCCGCTTACGTCTATAAAAGTTTTTGAATTAATGGAAGAAGCCGGCGTCCCGGCCGGGGTTGTCAATCTGGTGCTCGGTCCCGGCAATTCCGTTGGTGCGGAACTTTCAGTTAATGATGATGTCGATCTGATTTCATTCACAGGCGGCATTGAAACAGGCAAGCGGATTATGCAGGCAGCCAGTTCCAATGTGAAAAATTTGGCGCTTGAACTGGGCGGTAAAAATCCGAATATCGTTTTTGCCGATGCTGATTTCGAAACAGCTGTCGACCAGGCGATGAACGCGGTGTTTTTCCATGCCGGGCAAATTTGTTCAGCGGGCACCCGTCTGCTTGTGGAAGAAAGCATTCACGATGATTTTGTCGAGGCCCTAGTCAATCGTGTGAAAACAATAAAGCTCGGCAGCGGTTTTGATGAATCAACTCAAATGGGACCGCTCATTTCAGGCGACCATTTAAATAAAGTGATCAATTATGTTGAAAACGGCAAGCAGGAAGGCGCAACGGTTGCTGTCGGCGGCAGGCGTCCGGAAGATCCGGAACTGCAAAATGGCTTTTTCTACCTGCCGACAGTGTTGACTGACTGTACGACTGACATGGGCGTTGTGCAGGACGAAGGCTTTGGTCCGGTGATTACCGTGGAAAAATTCACGACTGAAGAAGAAGCGGTTCGTCTTGCCAACGACTCCATTTATGGGCTTTCCGGCGGTGTCTTTACAAATGATATTGCCAAGGCTGAGCGCTGTGTAGCGAAAATGCGGATGGGAACCGTCTGGATCAACGACGTAAACCTATACTTCCCGCAGGCACCATGGGGCGGCTATAAGCAATCCGGCATCGGCCGTGAGCTCGGCAAAACTGGCCTGGAAGAATATCAGGAAACCAAGCATATTTTCCGAAATCTGAAGCCTGAACCGGTGAATTGGTTTTAAGTTTCTTTGGCAAACAAGCGTAAGTGATATGAAGAATGAACATGAGGGTGATAGTAATGCAACATACAGAAGGATCTGAATACGACTCTTATATTTATGCCTGCTCAAGTTCAGAGCTTGATGAAGATGATCTCATCGAATGTGAAATAGGGATAGAGACGATTGTTGTCGGCCGCGGGGAAGGAAAGGTTTATGCCGCCCAGGGGATATGCACCCATGCCTATTCCGAGCTGGTTGACGGTGAATTGGACGGAACATGTCTGACGTGTCCGTTGCATTTCGCTTGTTTCGATATTCGTGACGGTTCCGTGCTGGAAGGCCCGGCGGAAACCCCGCTGCGAGTCTATAAGGCTATCGAGGCTGACGGAGCGGTATGGATTAACTATGAAGGAGGTGAATAAGGTGTCTGGAGCAGAGACAACAGTTATTGCCGGAGCGGGAATCGCGGGTGTTCATGCCGCCGAAAGCTTGCGGAAAGAAGGTTATCAAGGCCGGATTGTGCTGCTGGACAGCGACAGTCAGATGCCTTATGACCGCCCGCCTTTGTCGAAGGAATGGATAACCGGGGAGACGGACGAAGCAAGTATTTTATTACGGGATCCCGCGTTCTATGAGCGTTTGGACGTAGACTTGCAGCTCGGTGTTGAAGTGACAAACATAGATCCATTTCGTAAGACCATCGATACAAAAGATGGTCATTCCTATGAATGGGAAAAACTGATGCTTGCGACCGGATCACAATTGCGCACACTATCGATCGGGGGTGATGACCTTCAAGGTATTTTTTACTTAAGAAGGATGGCTGATGCCACAGCTATTAATCACCATATGGAAGGTGTGAAAGAGGCCGTTATTATAGGTGCCGGGTTTATTGGAGCCGAACTGGCGGCTTCTCTGAATCAGTTAGGCATTAAAGTGACGATTGTGGAAAGGTCCTCTTACCCGATGGAGGCGATCGTTGGACGGCAAGCATCAGCGTATTTCCTGGATTTGCATCGACGTAACGGCGTCGATGTCATAACGGAGGATTCTGTCAGGCAGTTTAATGGTGAGACGAACGTAGAAGAAGCGGTGACAGCCGCGGGTAGGCGGATTCCGTGCCAGGCGGTCATAATAGGCGTCGGCGTAAGTCCGAATACGGCGGTGTCGCACCCGCAATTACAGACTGACAGAGGCTATGCTGTGAATGAATTCGGCGAAACATCGGTTCCTGACATTTATGCGGCGGGGGACTGTACGTCATGGCCATACAATGGGGTGCCCATTCATGTGGAACATTGGGATCATGCCGTCAACCATGCCAAAACCGTCGCCAAAAACATGGTGCATCCGCAATCGGACCCTTATACGTATACACCGTACTTTTGGTCTAATCAATATAGCAACCGGTTTCAGTATTTCGGGCATGCCAAGGAATGGTCCAAAACGATTATAAGGGGATCGACCGAATCGCATGCTTTCACGGTTTTCTATCTGGATGATCAGGATGTCGTCAAGGCCGCGTTCATCGCCAACCAGCCGAAAAATGCCTTGCCTGTGAGACGAATGATCCAGCAGCAAAACGCCATATCCCCGGAAGCTTTGGCAGATGAAAGTATAGCACTGAAAAAAATTCAGCGTATGCAGGTAAAGATATAATAGAAGAGTTTTGCATTTCTGTCGGCTGATAGGTATCTTTCGAAAAAAAGAAAACAATTTTTCTAAGATTAAATAATAATTTTCAAACTCCAACATACAAAGGATGATGTCTTTTAATGTTAAAATTAATCAAAATGCTTCGACCGGTGTTGTTGTACATATCTGTTTTCGGTGTTTTATTATTAGCAGCCTGTGATTCAACAACAGAGGCTACCAGTGAAAATGATGACAATAGTGATAATGAAGCGACAAAAGAAAAAATTGTATTTTCTGATCTGGGCTGGAACAGTATTCGCTTCCATAATCAAGTCGCAGCCACAGTATTGGAAGAAGGCTATGGTTACAAAACGGAAGTGACCACCGCATCGATGTCTATTGGCTTACAGGGACTGCAAAATGGTGATATTGATGTGACGATGGAAATATGGGGAGATAAAATGGGCGACGCTTATGATGAGGCGCTTAATGATGGTAAAATTGAACAAGTAGGCATTAATTTTGGTGATACCAAACGTGGTTATTTTGTCCCTACTTATGTGATTGAGGGCGATAAGGAACGTGGTATTGAGCCCGTGGCACCTGATTTGAAATCCGTCAAAGATTTACCGCAGTACAAGGATGTGTTCAAAGAATCTTCCAGGAAGAGTAAAGGGCAAATTGTAGGTGCGCCATCTATGTGGGGAGCTGCTGAAGCATTTGAGCAAAAAATGGAGACTTATAATCTGTCCGAAACTTACGAATATGTGGATCCCGGTTCCGGCACCGGTTTGAATGTCTCGCTGACAAAAGCTTATGAAGCGGGTGAGCCTTGGATCGGTTACGCCTATTCACCAAGCTGGGTGTTAGGAAAATACGATATGACGATGCTTGAAGAACCGGCTTATGATGAAGAGACTTGGAATGAAAATTATGGTACAGGATTCCCGGACCAGGATGTTCCGATCGCCATTAATGCGAAGCTGACGGAAACGGCGCCGGATGTTGTCAAATTTCTAAAAAACTATCAAACAAGCAATGATCTGACCAATGAGGCGCTTGTTTATATGAATGATAATGATGCCGAACCAAGGGAAGCTGCCGAATGGTGGATGAACGAACATCCTGATATTTGGACAGAATGGGTTCCTGATGATGTGGCGGAAAAAGTTAAAAAAGCAATTCAATAGGATTTTTAAGGTTGGCTGTTCTTTAGAATAGCCAACCTTTTTATGTATGCCAAAAATTTATCCCGCATGTAACTGGCAGTACGACCCCCAGCCCAAATGTACGCGTATATGATGAAAATTAGGTGGGGGATGGCTGCCAGTAAATGTCCGATTTGTTCATCTAACAATCAGTGGGGAAGAAAAAATCCCCACTGATTGAAGATTCACTTTATCTTAAAGCAGATTATGACAAAAAAGTAAACAACATATATGTGGTTTTGTGTATATTAATATATTCCTAATATTATGAATTATTTTTCATTTATTTGGATGTTTCTTGTTTTCTGTATTGGGCGGTATGCACTTTCTTCCCTCTTTTGACACCATGGATATTGCAGGTTGCAGTAAGCTTTTCTTCATTACATATTCTTTAACGATTTAATCAACACTTTCCAAAAAATTAGTGATAATGTAAACTTAGACAAAACTGGCGTTCACTATATATTTGCATACCGAGAGAGGCGGTTTTGCAGATCATCAGGGGGGATTACATATGGTAAAAGCAGTTAATACAGCAATGATCGCAGGTGGAGGAATCGGCGGACTTGTCACAGCACTCAAGCTTCACGAAAATGGTGTGAAAGCCCGTGTTTTTGAAAGTGTGGAAACGATTCGGGAACTGGGCGTCGGTATTAATCTTCTTCCCCATGCGGTTCGGATTTTGACGGAATTAGGTCTGACCGAGGAGCTGGAGAAAACAGGTTTGCCGACATTAGAGCTCAGTTATTATAACAAATTCGGCCAGCAAATTTGGCAGGAACCAAGAGGGCGTCATGCCGGTTATCGCTGGCCGCAATATTCAATCCATCGCGGACGACTGCAGATGCTTTTGTTACAAGCCGTAAAGGAACGATTGGATGAGGATGCGGTCAAAACCGGTCATCATCTGCATTCCTTTGACCAAACGGATGATGGTGTCAAAGCGCATTTTATAAATAAAAAAACAGGCGAATCGCTTGGGACTTATCAGGCGGATATCATGATTGCCGCCGATGGTATTCACTCCGTTGTACGCAAAAGTTTTTATCCAAATGAAGGGGACCCTGTCTTCAGCGGACGTATCTTGTGGCGCGGGCTTACTGAAGCGCCTGCTTTTCTGACCGGCAAATCCATGATTATGGCCGGCTATCAGGACCAGAAATTCGTTGCTTATCCGGTAGATCCGGAATATACAGGTGGACGTTCACTTGTTAACTGGATTGCGGAGCGTACAATCGAAGGGGATGTGCCGTCACGTGCTGATTGGAACCAAAAGATCGATAAGCAAAAATTTGCGCCTTACTTTTCAGAATGGGATTTCGGCTGGCTGAATGTCCCGCGTCTTATAGAAGATACGGATGCTGTCTATGAATTCCCCATGGTCGACCGGGATCCGGTTGATCGGTGGACGTTTGGAAACGTGACACTTCTCGGGGACGCGGCACACCCGATGTATCCGATTGGGTCCAATGGTGCTTCACAGGCCATATTAGACGCAGATGCTCTGGGGCGCGCACTCATGAAACACGTAAGCGGCAAGACAGCTTTAAAGGGCTATGAAGCAGAGCGGCTGGAGCCGACTGCCAATATTGTCAAAAGCAACCGAAAGAACGGACCTGAACACGTTATGCAGATTGTGGAAGAACGCGCCCCGGACGGTTTTAAATCGTTATATGACATTATCTCCAGGGCAGAACTTGAAGACATCACCGGCGGATATAAGAAGATAGCCGGTTTTGACAGGGAAGAACTGAACTTAAAATAACACGGAAGCAAGGGGTGATTCTCTTGCTTTTCAATAAGCAGAGTTACCCCTTTGCCTCCGTTGAGAAAGAAGGGACAGGTATGCCTACGTATGCAGCTGTTTTCGATATTGGTACGACGGCTGTCAAAGGGGCTTTGGCCGGAAAAAATGGATCGTTTTTATGTGAACGCACTGTCCAGCTGGAAACAGATTATGAATCAAACGGCATCGTTGAGCAGAACCCACATGACTGGTGGGAGGCGGTTAAATTAATTACACGGCAGTGGTGGGTGGAAGACGGAATTGACCCTGACCAAGTCGTCATGATTACGTTTACAGGGCAAATGGAAGATGTGATTCCCATAACACAGCATCAGACAGCCGAACGCGCCTTATTATATGCTGATACGCGAGCAGGGGCGGAAGCAGAGTGGCTTAAGCAGCAATTTCCGGAAATCGTTCAGCAGACAGGCAATCCCATCAGTGCGACCACACCGCTGGCAAAACTGGTCCACATGAAGAAACACAAGCCAACCACCTATGAAGACGTGCAGTGCTTTGTGTTTAGTTCAAAGGATTATGTGATTTTCCGGCTGACAGGAGCTATAGCAACGGACCCAACGACGGCGGCGACAACCGGTATGATGAATGTCAGGACGCGCCAATGGGAGACGGGCCATGTTTCACTGGCAGGATTGGATGCCGACAAATTGCCAACGATTCTCGACGCTGCTGATGTTGCCGGTTATGTCGATGAGCAGGCAGCACAGGACACCGGTTTATCGCAAGCGACACCTGTTCTATGCGGAAGTGGTGATGCGGCTGCTTCCGCTATCGGGGCAGGTGCCGTCACATCCGGTGACAGCTATTGCTATATCGGTACCACGGGGTGGATTGCCGGGATTCAAGAAGCGGTTAAGCCGGATGCTGCTGCGCATGGCCACTTCCATTTAGCGCATTTGCCAGCCGATGTGATCATTTCGGTTGCACCGCTCCTGAATGCCGGTAATGTCTATCAATGGGGTGCCGATACGTTTGCGAGTGAGGCATCAGATGACCGTTTCAGTGATTTTGAGACGCTAATCAGGCAAGCTGAGCCCGGCAGCAATGGCGTATTATTTTTGCCATATTTACAGGGCGAGCGAAATCCTGTGAATGATTCCAAGGCGAAAGGGGCCTTTTGGGGAATCGGTCCCGATACAAAGAAATGTGATTTGGCCAGAGCCGTTATCGAGGGAATCTGCTTGTCGTTAAGGCAAGTGATGGATGTTCAGAAACTGGCATCAGATGACGTATTGACTGTGGTTGGCGGCGGGACGAAAAGTGCTGCCTGGTGTCAGACATTGGCTGATGTGTTGGAACGGCCGGTCCGTATCACGCCGGAAAATGCGTATATGGCAGCCATCGGGGGCGCATCACCTGCATTTATCCGGCTTGGCTGGGCAGCAGATTATGACGATTTTGCAGAAAGGTTTATAAAAGTGCCCGGATCAAAAATATATAACCCCAATCAGCATACGGTAGCTATGTACCGGAGTCGGTATCAGCAGTTTTTGCGAATGTATCCCGGGTTGAAGGGGATGCATCAGCCCGAGTAGGATTCACGAGCTCGGGCTCCTATTGAAATGACGTAGTGTAGCTTGAGTGAGAGCGTCTCGAACTTGAGCGAGAGTCTCCTGAACTTGAGCGGCAGGATCTTCCGCCCACATGGGATTGACGGGGCTGCAACCTTGTTGGTACTGCTTTTGTGCCGATTTATAACAAAGCGAAAGTGGCTGGGACAAAACTGAAACGAGTGTTGGGAAAGACGAATAAAGCGATCCGTAAGCGAAGCATATTTCCGCAGCGGTGTATCCCGCTTCCCTCCTAATAATAGTTCGTCTTTTCATGTACTTTAAATCCTTTTGTCCCAGCCTATTTCAATGTTTACAGTAGCCGCTCAGCTCGTGCTTTTATGCAGCCGGATATTCTAAATCTCATTAATCAACGGCGGATAGGCGACATCCGTAAAATCCTGAATTGTTTCGATGAATTTCGCCATCGTATTTGTTACGTATGATTCAGCATGCCAAATAAAAACAGTTGATATGTTGCTGTATTGCTCAGGAATATCATGGCAATGAATAGTGCCATCCAGTTCTAATTGATGAACCGTGGATTGCGGGACAAGACTGATTCCAAGACCTGACCTGACACTGCCTAAAATGGTTTCCAATGTGCCAAATTCCATGACGTTTGCCTTTATAATACCTTCTTCATAAAGCCAATTTTCCAGATTTGCCCGATAACTGCATCCTTCACTAAAAACGAGCAGTGGTTCTCTTTTTAAATCGTCAAAGGAAATCGTTTCATTATTTGATATTAATACTAACTTTTCCTGGAATACTTCAATTTGTTTGAGTTCCGGATGATAGCCGAAACCCGTCACAAATGCACCATCAAGTTTCCGGTTCAAAATTTGATTAATTAATTCGTCAGTAACATCGGTGATAAGTGATAAATCAACATTAGGGTAGGTTCTGTGGTAGGACGATAAAATGGCCGGCAGTTTAATAACCGTTTCGACTGTGCCAATTTCCAGTGTTCCTGAGGGATTGTCGGAATCGTGAAACACTTTTTTCATTTCATCAAACATGTAGAGAATTTTTTCTGAGTAGTTAAGCAGTTTCTTTCCTTCAGAATTGAGCGTTGTTCCCCGGCTGTGCCGATGAAATAATTCCGTTTGTAAACTTGCTTCGAGAAATTTTATTCTGGCCGTCACGTGTGATTGTACATAACATAGTTCATCAGCAGCTTTACTGATGCTTCCATGGTGAGCAACACTTTGAAAAATAAGCAAATCTTTTATTTCCATTTGCACTCCTCCAATAAGCCAATTAACGTTCAGCCATCAGTAATCGTGATAGATGCCATCTTTTTTTAACATTGTACATGATGGTTATTTAATTTTATAATAATTTTAAATATTTAACAAGGTTCCAACTGTATGAATAGTAAAACTATCCGTGTGGGGCTTGATATATTCATTATTGGAGGAGTGATTTAAATCGTGAAAATGTCCGGTATTAGTCTTAATGATAGAAACCATCATTTCAAATCATTATACGTGAAAACGCTTTCGTTATATAATCTTACTTATAACTATCTACATTATAAAAATTTAGGCAAGGGGGTTTTTATTCAAGAACATTTCCGGCGCATTTAAGGTGAATGTTAACTTATGCAAAATCTCAAAAGGGCGAAACGAGAGATGATGAAGTTTTACTTTATCCCTAAACATGAGAGGAGACTAAGAATGGTTCGAGTTGGAGTGGATGTTGGCGGTACGTTTACTGATCTGATATTAGTTGATGAATCAGCAAATCAAATTAATGTACACAAAGTTCCAAGCACAACGCACGACCAATCTGTTGGTGTTATTAAAGGAGTAAAAGAGCTATGTGCCATAAGCGATGTAGCTGTCGAGGATATTGATGACATTTTGCATGGCACTACAGTGGCAACCAATATCACCATTGAAGGAAATGGTGCAAAGGTCGGGATGCTGACAACACGAAATTACAGGGATATTCTTCATATTGCCCGGCATAAAAAGAGCGAAAACTTCTCTATACAACAAAGTCTTCCATGGCAGGACAATCCACTCGTGAAACGACGGCACCGTCTTCCAATAACGGAAAAACTTCAAGCACCCGATGGACGTATCCGCTTCCCGATGGAGGAGCAGGAAGTACGGGATAACGTTAAAAAATTAAAAGCAGAGAATGTCGATGTTATTATTGTTGGCTTTCTTTTTTCTTTTCTTAATGATGTCCATGAGAAAAGAGCAAAAGAAATTGTTAATGAGATCTGGCCGGAGGTAACATGTTTTACATCGAGTGAAGTGGCCCCCCGGATACGCGAGTATGAACGCTTCAGTACGACAGCCATGAACGCTTTTGTTGCGCCTAAAGTGAATCAGTATATTGATAACCTGGTTTCATCACTTGAAGAAGCTAACGTACAGGGGAAACTGCAGATCATGCAGTCTTCCGGCGGGATGGCATCTTCCGAAAAAGCTACCATGACCCCGATGAATCTATTGAAATCAGGACCTGCAGGAGGCGTTCTGGCAGCTTCATGGTGGGGAGAATTGGACGGGATAGACGATGTTATCAGTGTCGATATTGGAGGCACATCAGCTGACATTTCAATCATCCCGGAAAAAACGCCGAGGGTCGTCAATCCAAGAGATGCTGAAGTTAATAGTTATCCTGTGATTACTCCGATGCTGGAGGTGGATACGATAGGTGCTGGAGGCGGTTCGATCGCTTATGTCGATGCCGGCGGAGCATTTCGGGTTGGACCCAAGAGTGCCGGCTCAACTCCGGGACCTGCCTGTTACGGCCAAGGCGGCGAGGACCCTTGTGTAACCGATGCAAATGTTGCCTTAGGAAGGTTGGATCCGGAACAGTTTTTAGGCGGGGAGATTCCGCTTCATCCGGAAAAAAGCACCGAAGCTATTCAAAAATTAGCTGACGAATTAAGCATGACGGTTGAGGAAGCAGCATTTGGCATTTTGAAAATTATCAATAACAATATGGCGCTGTCCATCCGGGAAAACTCAGTCCGCAAAGGGATTGACCCGAGGAACTTTGCATTATTGGCTGCAGGCGGGGCGGGACCGCTTCATTCCATAGATTTGGCAGAAACGATTGGTTCTAAGACCGTCATGGTCCCGAACTATCCGGGGATTACAGCTTCAGCCGGTTTATTGATCAGTGACCTGAAATATCATTTTAATGCTTCCTGTATTGAGAAGTTAGAAACGATTTCTGAGGACCTTGTCTTTAAACTGGATAAACAGTTGAAGGAATTGGAAGGACAAGCGGCAGGCCAGCTAATGCAGGATGGGGTCAGTGAAGGTGATATTGAGTATGAACGGATTGCTGAATGCCGCTATATGGGACAAGGCTTTGAGTTACGAGTGCCTATTCCTGAGGGGACGTTGACAGAACAAAGTGTCAAAGAGATTATTTCAGGTTTCCATCTGATGCACCAGCAGGAATACGGGCACCATTTTCCGGAAAATGATGTGGAACTCATTTCGCTGGATATTGTTGCGACCGGGAAAACACCATCATTCAAGCTGCCTCAATTAGAAAAAATGGAAAGAAGTAATCCGACAGAAGCGTTTATGTATGAGCGGCAAACCTATTTTGAGGTAGATGGCGAGATTAAAAGTCTGGCGACACCACGCTACCAGCGGGAAAAATTATCGGCAAACGATCGCATTACAGGACCGGCTTCCATCATTCAGCGTGATTCAACAACTATTGTCCCGCCAAACTGGGAAGTGGTGGTGTCAGCACATGGCACGCTGCATGCGACACAAAACGAAGAAAAGGCCGATAAATCTCACAATACGGAAAAACAATTTACTGAGGCGGTGATGAGTGATGAGTAAGAAAATTGATCCCGTGACGATGCAAGTTATCGGCGGAGCACTGGATACCATTGCCAAGGAGATGTCACACGTGATACAGCGGATGGCCTATTCCTCATTGATTCGGGAATCTGAGGATCTCGGTGCCGGTGTGTTCACCACATTTGGTGAAACGCTCGCTGAATCCGATTCAACGCCTATGCAACTGGGGTGTCTGCCGGGTTATATTCAAGGGTTTCAAGAGGTGCTCGGAGACGACCAGCATCCTGACGATATCATTTGGAACAATGACCCGTATGCCGGTGCCTCACACTCACCTGATATCTCTCTTAGTCAGCCGATTTTCTATGAAGGGGAATTAATCGGATATGCCGGCACAACGGCGCACCATCTGGACATCGGCGGTGCACAGCCAGGCTTGATTGTGGATGCTCCTGATGTCTATGCTGAGGGATTAGTATTAAATGGTGTGAAGTTATATGATAAAGGAAAACCGAATGAAACATTGTTCGAAATCGTCAGGCAGAAAGTACGCACATCATCCCAGGTGATTGGTGATTTGGAAGCGCAAGTAGCCGCCTGCCGACTAGGGGCAAGACGGTACATTGAGCTTATCGATAAGTATGGAAAAGATACGGTGCTTGCGGCCGGGGAAGAATTGATGAATTACTCGGAACACATGATGCAGAGAGAAATTGCCAAGATTCCTGATGGTGAATACGAGGCAGAATCCTGGCTTGATGATGATGGCATCAACTTGAATGAAAAATTGAAGGTTCATGTGAATGTCATTAAAAAAGGAAGTGAACTGGAGATAGATCTTTCCAAATCGGCTGATCAGGTCGCGTCAGCTTTTAATGCCGCTTATTCAGGCGCGCTATGTGTGGCTGTATATAGTGTGGTGCGTTCCATCTTTCTTGACACCTATACACATGAAGAATTTGTTCCGGCCAATCATGGCGTATTTCGTCCGGTCACTGTAACAGCAAGGAAGGGGAGCATCTTTAATCCAATCCGCCCTGCTGCTACCTTTAGCCGGGCAAATCAAGTGAACACTGCTGCTGATTTAATCATCAAGGCGTTGACGCCCGTCATCCCTGATAAAACGTGTGCAGGCAGTGCGGCGAATATCCAGTTTGCATCGTATTCCGGTCTGGATCAGGACCACAATTACTGGGTATACATTGAAGTCAATGAAGGTTCGTATGGCGGCCGTCCGGAGAAGGATGGCATGGACGCAATGGACTTCAGTTCATGGAATACACGAAATAATCCGATTGAAGACCTTGATATGCACACCCCAATGATTTGCGAGCAGTATGAACTGAGAGAAGATACCGGTGGGGCAGGTAAAACCCGAGGAGGCCTTGGAATTATTCGCCGGAACCGTTTCCTGACTGATGGCTTGATGTCCATGGAAGGGGATAAACATACCGTCAAACCATGGGGATACAATGGCGGTCTGCCGGGAACAGAAGCCGCATTAATTAAAAATGCGGATACAAAACCGGAAGAGCTCCCGTCAAAATTAAACGGCGAACGTTTTAACGCAGGAGAGTCGGTGAAAATTATGGTGCCGTCATCCGGTGGCTATGGTGATCCATTGGAACGTCAAGCAAGTCAAGTTTATGAAGATATATTGGATGAAATCATCTCCGCAGAAACAGCGCTGAATGATTATGGGGTAGTCATTGAAGATGGGAACTTAAATATTGAGCGGACAGAAGAAAAACGACAAGAAATTCGCCGGCAAAGAGGCAAGTTGCCGTTGTTCACCCAATGATGAAGGCTTTAACGATATGTGAACGTGCATCACAACTATAAAATCAAATTTTTGAAAGGGTGGAAGAGATGTCAGAAGAAATCTTTGATCTGGAGTTATTACAAAAAATGTTTAAAAGAGCAAAAGAAATTCATACGGAGCGAGGGTTTCAGAAGCGAGTCGGTTACGGGAAAAAACCAGGCATCATCACGGTAGATTTGGCCAATGCATGGACCAAACCGGGGCATGCTTTCTCCTGTGAAAACATGGAAGAGGTCATCCCGAATGTACGTCGTGTGCTCGATGCAGCGCGGGAAAAGAATGTACCGATTTTCCACAGTACAACCGGGTATAATCCGAATGGCTATCAGGATATTGGGCGATGGGCAGATAAAATTCCATTGGACGAATTAAAGCTTGGGGAAGATTGGTTAGACATTGATGAAAGGCTGAATCCTCAGAAAGAAGAAGTAGTATTCGTCAAAAAGACGGCGAGTTGCTTTAACGGGACGCCACTGCAGTACTGGCTTACAACCCACGGTGTCGATACACTTATTGTAGTCGGTGCTACAGCATGTGCTTGTGTCCGCCACACATGCATGGACTCAACTGAACTTGGATTCCGCACCATAGTCCCTGAAGGCACGATTGCTGACCGCGTTCCCGGCGCAGTGGAATGGAACCTGTTTGATATTGACGCCAAATTTGGTGATGTGGATCCGCTCGATACCGTGATTAATTACCTGAAAGGCATCGACACCATTCAGAAACGGGACGTGACAGCAAATTCTGTGTAAGAAGAAGCAGCGAACGTGATAAAGGGTAATCCTGTTTCAGGATTACCCTTATCTTTTTGGATTGTTAATTGGATTTGGATCTTACGTGTGGATTAAGAAATAAGCATCTTGTGCCCGGAGTATGTTGATCACGTTGCATACTCAAGAATTAATTGTTTATAAAAATCAATGGAACGCAGGTAAGCATCCACATTGACGTATTCATTTGGCTGATGTGCTAATTTTTCGTTTCCGGGGCCATAAATCAGTGTCGGGATGGCGCTTTCGGGATTTAAAACCGCGCCATCGGTATAATAGGAAACCCCATAGACCGAATCGGTATCTTGTCCTTTAATTCGGAGCGCCTCTGTTATAATCGGGCTTGATTGATCGGTCAGAATCGATGGCCGGTTCAATAATTCATTCATTTCAAACGCCGGGGCACCCTCTTCGGAAAACAAATCCGTTAATTTTTGCTTCAATTCAGCAAACAACTGCTCGTGGGACTGGGGCGCCACGGTTCTGATATCAATGTTCAGCGTACAGCGGTCAGGGATCACGTTTGTTTGAACGCCGCCTTCCATTTTATTGGCCGAAACGCTGCTTTCACCAAGGGGAGGCTTGGAAATCTTCCAATCTAATTTTAACGCTTCAACAATTAGAATCACCCGGCCCATCCATTCGACCGCATTAATTCCTTGGTCCGGCATGGCCCCATGCGCTGTTTGGCCGATGGTGATCACTTCAACCCATAAAGCACCTTTATGGCCTGCTGCGACTTTTTCATTTGTCGGCTCACCAATCACCAAGGCTTCGACATTAGACATGTCATCTTCTTGTAAGTACTGCCGCGCACCGCAGCTATCCACTTCTTCACCGGCAGTTGCCAAGAAAACAATCTCCTTTGACAACTCTCTCTTTTCCTGAAAAAGTGATTCAACCGCAAGAAACATCGCTGCAAGACCGCTTTTCATATCTGAGGCGCCGCGTCCGTACAGATTTTCTCCCACCAGCTCGCCGGAAAACGGTGCATATTCCCACGGCTGCTCACCGACTAAAACCGTGTCCATATGACCACAGAAAATTACCTTTTCCTTTGCTTCATTATTGAAGGACATTTCAAAATTGCTTCGGTTTGATTCAATGTTGGTCATTTTATACGGGATACCTGTTTCGTCACATCTTTCGGCAAGTTTCTTAGTGACGTTGTTTTCGCTGCCAGGGGGATTGGTGCTGTCAATTCGAATCAGCTCTTGCAGAAATTCAACGGCTTCATTTGCCATTTGGTTAACCTCCTATTTGAAAAATTAGACAGGAAAAGGTGACGTTGACCTTCCCCTGTCCGTTTGAATTCCGGTGCGTTATTTAGTTTTACACCGTTGTTGATCCTTGTGTTTGTAAGCTTGGACGTGTTGCTGAAAAGAGGGAAATGTCGTGATTGGTTGTGCCGCTGGTTGCCAGTTGGCTTAAGATTTCGCCGACCACACTTGAAAATTTATAGCCGTGGCCGGAAAATCCGCCGGCAATGGCAACATGGGAATGTTCCGGATGCAAGTCAATAATAAAATTTTCATCCGGTGTGTTGGTGAACATACACGTCTTGCCAACATTTAATTTGCCTGCCGCCTGTGGCATAAACGTTTTTAAAAATTCACGAACGTCGTCCTCGTCTTTTGGTAAAATGCCAAATTCACGATTCATATATTCGGGCTCAATCTTTTCGCCGTTATCGTAACGACCAATCTTTAAACCGGCGCCATCAATGCTTGGAAACCCGTAATAGATGCCAGTTGGCAAGTCCACGAAAAAGCCCGGAAATCCATCAGCCTGATATATTGACTCGTCCGCATCAAACCAGCCGATTGTTTGGCGACTTGGCTGCAGCGCTAAATTAAGGTTGAGATCAGATAAAAGTTTCTTGTTCCAGGCCCCGGCGCTGACAATCAGTTTATCAGCGGTATATGAACCTTCTTTCGTATGGACAGTGACGTCATGTTCAGTAACGTCAAGATTGTCAACAGGTGTATGCGTTAATAAATCTGCGCCACTTTGCAATGCCAACTTACGAAAGGTGCGAATGCAATTTCCGCTGAACAGAACACCTGCTTCTGGTTCATAGCACCCGAAATGTGCTTCAGGGGCGGTGATTCCCGTCCAGCGCTCATTGATTTCTTCGCCATTATCAAACGTATCAATAGGTAAGGAGTACTTTTTCCCGCCTGCGATTGCTTGATTAACAAAGTCTGAATCTTCAGGACCGAAAGTCACCACACCCGTTTTTCGGAAAATCGTCTCCGATGTTTTTTGTTGCAGTTCATCCCATAATTCCTGCGCCCTTAAGGCAAGCGGGACATACTCGTAGCCTTCACCACACGCATGGCGAATCAGGCGTGTATCACCGCTGTGGCTTCCGTTTGAATGCGGTGGATCAAACGCATCAATGAGCAATGTGTTTGTTCCTTCTTTAGCCAGATAATATCCGGCGGCCATCCCCATTGACCCAGCTCCAACTATAATCACATCATAGTGTGATTTCATGAAACACCTCTCCTTTAATAATTATTCGTTTGTTGAAAAGCACTTTCACAGCTGTCGGATTTGCAGCCAACTTCTTATTTTTTCCCTTCTTTCAGTTTAGGTCCCGTGCTTATGTCTGATCTTAATTCATATGATAGTGGTAATTAAATATCACGTAAAATTACTAAAAATGATGAATTCCATCTTTGAAAATGATAGTTGTTTACTGCGGGTTTCAGTAACAGTGATAGGTGCCATCATTATTTATCGTTATATATGAAGGCTATTCGGTTATATAATTGATTTAAGTAATTAATTAGGGGGCGTGAGATGTGGTTAACACACAAGGGGAAATCAAAGAGGAAATAACAATACCGCCGTATGAGGGGAGAAGTGTACTGTTAAAGCCTGGTGATGAGCTGTTTATAATTGATGTTGATGGCAAACAAGTCGGTGATTTTGTCTGCTTTAATCGAAATGATTTAAGCGAGTTCGTATCACCTGTCCATATGCGAGCGTCTCTTGGCAGTATTCGGTTAAAAGTGGGAGATCCGCTCTACAGCAATAAACGCCGTCCATTGATGACGTTTATTGAAGATACAGTCGGAAAGCATGATTTCTTTTTCCCGGCGTGTGACTATTATCGTTATAAAGTAGACTATGATCAAGATGACCACCCGAACTGCCACGATAATCTAAAAAATGCCCTGGCCGTGTATGGGTTGGGCGACAAACCCGTACCGGATCCAATTAACTTATTTATGAACAATGTTTTGGACGAAGCAGGGGATTATGAGATTCATGAACCTTTATCCAAACCCGGTGATTATGTGCGTCTAAAAGCATTGGAAGAAGTGGTTGTTGCCTGTGCAACGTGTTCTCAAGATATGGCACCTGTTAATGGATGGAACGTGACGTCATTGAAAATGCAGGTTATGGAGTTGAGTTAATCGGATGCTGCAAGTTTTCTTCGGAGTATGATGATTCGTATTGATTTCTCTGGTCTTCCCGTTAATAAATGAGCATGACTGGAGATGAGAACGGCATCCCTAGCTATCAGGATGCCGTTTTTTCCCGGAATCAAACAGTATTTCTTCTGGCCGATAGCCATTCTTCTTTCATATAGGCCATCTCCCAAAATGCAAGTTCATATTCTTTCGCGATCACAAATTGTTCTTTAATTTTTCCCTTTTCCTTGTCACTTGCTTCTTCGGCGAGTTGATTAAGCAAGTCAATTTGCTCTTGTGTTGATGTCTGAAACCAATCGTCAGCATACATACTTATCCAATTCTGATAGATGGTCTGACCGGGTTTTGCATCCTGGTTCGTTTTTCCAATATCCGCGTACAACCAGTAGCATGGAAGCATCGCGGCAACGGTCTGAGCAAGTTGTCCGGAAAGCGCTGCCCGGTACAAATGCGATGTGTAGGCGTAGGCAGTTGGCGCAGGCTTGAATTGGTTCATTTCCTCATTAGTGATGTTCAGCAATTCTGCATGCTCACGGTGCACGGTCAATTCCGCTTCGGCTGTCATTTTGGCTTTTTCAGCAAGCATCCCGGCCACTTGAAAATCGTCTGCTTGCGAAGCGGCGATTGCATGTACCTTGCCAAAATGCTTCAAGTAGTAAATGTCCTGAAGAATGTAGAACTTGAACGTTTCAAGCGGCAGATCTCCCCGTACAATCCCCTGGACAAATGGGTGGTTCAAGCTCTGTTCCCAGCTTCCCTTTGTTGCCTGACGCAGCGATTCAGTAAAGCGCATTAAAAAATCCTCCCCTTCTTAATTAATGCTGACCCGGCTTGGGCTAAGAGAAAAGGGAGGTCATTTACACACGCAAGCATGATAAGGTTCAATCAATATTCATGCTTGATGCATCCGCCTTATTTGACGCTGACGTCCACTTTCCTCCGCTGGCACTAACCAGGTCAGGTTCAAGGGTCTCAGAGTCCACTCTAATCTCAGCCTTTTAAAGGCACCCCTAGTGAAAACGCTATACTGTGTATACGGTAACATAGGCAGAGGGAAAAGAAAATACGTAGGTGTTTGGCATACTGGGTTCTGTGGAAACTTTACATAATCATAAAACCAAAGTCATTAATGTTACTATCGTCACGATTCAGGGCTATTATGACTGCCGGAGTGACATAAGATAATTCTAAAAAGGGACATTATTTGAAATGTCCTTAATCCCGCATGTAACTGGCAGTAAGACCCCCATCTCAAATGTTCGCGTATACGATGAAGATTAGGTGGGGGATCAACTGCCAGTAAATGTCCGATTCGTTCATCTAACAATCAGTGGGGGAAGAAACCCCCACTGATTGAAGATTCACTTTATGGTAAAGCAGATTATGACAAAAAAGTAAACAACATATATGTGGTTTTTACATCTTTATTATTAAAAATTATGAATAATTAGTTTACTTGAGTTTTTCTTGTTTTCTGGTTTGGACGGTATGCACTTTCTTTGTGTTATAGATTCGGACAAGCCCTTTTTTGATTCGATCGAGAGAGCGCGGGGGACGAGCGGGAATGAGGTTGAATCGAGCAAGAAGCCGTTCGATACGAGCGACAGCATAGTTAAACGAGCGGAAGCAACATCAAATCGAGCGAGAGCCGGTGTGAATCGATCGAGAGCACACACAAATGAATGGGGAAATCGGGTTTAAGTGTCCTGAAAACGAACAGTTTGATATCAGGGACAATACGGATATACTGTAATGTCCTTTTTTCATTTCATGACTGGACATTTGAATCGTTTTGAGTCAAGATTTAATTATATAGGGGCAGGTGAGGTGACTTCGATGAATCTATCACGTTTTCATAAACGTTTAATTGTGGCGATTACATTATCGGCATCTTTTTTATCTGTATTGACGCAATTTCTGCTCATTACGGCTTTTCCAAAAATCATGCAGGAGTTTGGGGTCGATTCGACTGATGTTCAGTGGCTGACAACTGTCTATATGTTAACGATTGCCGTTTTCATCCCGATAACGGCTTATTTTATTGATCGGTTTAAAACGCGCCATTTAATGATGAGTGCTATGTTCTTGTTTCTGATCGGTACATTGATTTGTCTGGTGGCACCAACATTCCCGATGCTACTTGTGGGACGCATATTTCAAGGGATGGGCTCCGGCATTATGATACCGTTAATGCAGACGATTTTGTTTTTGATGTACCCGAGGGAAAAAAGAGGATATGCAATGGGATTGGCAGGACTTGTGATTAATGTTGCGCCTGCAGTTGGCCCGCCTATATCAGGTGTATTGGTTAACTATTTCGACTGGCGTGCTTTATTCTTGCTGACACTGCCGATTGCAGCACTTATCTTGCTTTTGGCTTTTCTGTACATGCGCAATGTGACTGAACAGCGGGAAACGGAAATTGATCCTTTATCCATTTTATTGTCAACAGGGGGCTTTGGAGGTGTGCTTTATGCCTTCAATAAAATAGAGGAAAGTGGAATAGGTGATCCGGCAGCGCTTGTGAGTATGATGGCAGGTTTTGTGGCCTTGGGTTTGTTTGTGTACCGGCAGCTGCGGCTTCAGGCACCTATTTTGGAGATACGTGTTCTTAAAGTACCTCTTTTTGCTCTTGTTGCGTTTATTTCGATTCTCTCTTTCAGCCTGCTCATATCGACTGAAACGATTTTGCCGATGTATGTGCAGAACGCGCAGCAATATTCAGCATTTTTCGGCGGCCTGATTGTGATGCCCGGGGCTTTGACACTCGCTGCCATGTCTTTGTTTGCCGGAAACCTGTTTGATAAATACGGTGGTAAAATCATTGCGATTACCGGTTTTGTGTTGCTTTCTTTGAGCACAATCGGTTTTCATTTCATCCTTGGTTTGGAGACGCCATTTATTGTGACGATGGTTTTATTCATGTTTGCCATGGGGGGGTGGGATTGATCAATATGCCGATTATGACTGCCGGCATCAATTCGCTGCCTGATAATTTGATTCCGCATGGGACGGCGGTCATCAATACAGCCCGCCAATTTGGGGGATCACTTGGCTTAACGTTTATCATCTCCTTTATCAGTGGCGCTGAGGGTGCGACTGAAACCATTAACCCCGCTGAATACCTGGTGGGCGTGAAAACGGCCTTTTTCGTCGCTTTTCTGTTTGCTATTACGGGCTTGCTTCTCTCACTATTTTTAGAAAAAGATAAGCAGCCTGCTAAGGACAGATAATGACATTAAATATGATTATACCACTCGAGAATTACTTGTTTGAAGTCGAAATGAGAACGTTTGTGTCCCGGAACTTTTCGGCATTTAAAAATCCTAACCGCAATTTCCACCGAATCCCTGTGATACATGTGATACATGTTAGAAAATGACGAAAAACCGTGGTATACTATTGAAGTGTATGAAAACTACAATTCGGAGGTTTTAGTATGGTAAATCAGCCACATGGCGGGAGATTAATCAGCCGTGAGTTAACGGGAGAGGAACGCGAACAGGCGATCAAGAATGCTGAAAAACTTCAGGCGCTGACGGTCAACTCCTGGGTTGTTTCGGATATTGAATTGATTGGCATTGGCGGATTCAGCCCGCTGACGGGGTTTATGGGACAGAAAGACTATGAGAGTGTTGTCGATAATACACGTCTTGCGGATGGCACCATCTGGAGCATCCCGATGACACTGCCGGTGACTGAAGATGAGGCAGAGCCATTCAATATTGGTGAACAGATCGCGCTAAAAGGCGAAGATGGCGTGATTTATGGCACGATTAATTTGGAAGAGAAGTATACATATGACGAGAAAAAGGAAGCGCAAAATGTTTACGGTACAACGGACGATGCGCATCCCGGTGTCATGAAAGTTTATGAGAAAGGCAATGTCTATCTTGGCGGGGCGATTACGCTCTTGAACCGTCCGGACCACAGCCAGTTTGAAGCGTATTACATGGATCCGGCTGAGACACGTCAGATGTTTGAAGATGCCGGCTGGAAAACGATTGTTGGTTTCCAGACACGCAATCCGGTCCACCGAGCGCATGAGCATATCCAGAAAACGGCTTTGGAAGCTGTTGATGGCTTGCTTTTGAATCCGCTTGTCGGGGAAACGAAATCCGATGATATTCCAGCGGATGTCCGGATGGAAAGCTATGAAACGATTCTTAAAAACTATTATGTGAAAGATCGCGTGCGCCTTGTGATTTATCCGGCAGCCATGCGCTATGCCGGTCCGCGTGAGGCGATTTTGCATGCGATTGTGCGGAAGAACTATGGCTGCACGCACTTCATCGTCGGCCGTGACCATGCGGGTGTCGGTGACTATTATGGAACCTATGATGCCCAGCAGCTGGTTGCCCAGTATGAAGAAGAGCTCGGCATTCAGATTTTCAAATTTGAGCATGCGTTTTACTGCACGGTTTGCGAGAATATGGCATCAGCGAAAACATGCCCGCATGATAAAGAGAATCATGTGCATCTGAGTGGTACGAAGGTGCGCGAACTGCTTCGTAACGGGGAGCGTCCGCCGAAGGAATTTTCGCGTCCGGAAGTTGCTGATGTTTTGATTAAGGGTATGAAAGAAAACTAAGCGTTGAAAGGTTGTTCAAAAAGTCCGGTAACAATGACACATCGAATTTCTTCGTTGGCTTGTTTCTCCGCTGCTCATGTATATAAAGTCATACATTCCGCTGCTCGAAACTGCGCCGCCTTGAAATTCTCGGTCCTTGTTATCCTCCTTTTTGAACACGCACTTAAAAGGTTCCAGTAGCCTTGCGGTGCGGCGTTTTTTGCACCCGGATTATAAAGGGGATAGATATCCCATGTCGTTTGAAATGATAGTTGTGCTAATTCTGATAGCGGCCATGCTTGCCGGGCTGATTTTTGAAGTCGCCCGGCCTGACATGGTTATTTTTTCAGTATTGGTGATATTGCTGCTGACAGATATTTTGACAGTTGATGAGGCGTTGAGCGGCTTTTCCAACGAGGGGATGCTGACTGTTGCGTTATTGTTCATTGTGGCAGGCGCCGTACAGAAAAGCGGACTGATTGATCAAATGATGGCGAAATGGCTCGAGAACAGCCGCACTCAGACAGGTACGATGCTGCGCTTTTTTGTGCCGACATCGGCTTTTTCTGCTTTTTTGAACAATACACCGATTGTTGTCACGTTCACACCGATCATTAAAAATTGGTGCGAAAAGCACGGGATTGCCCCGTCCAAGTTCTTGATTCCCTTGTCCTATGCCACGATTTTGGGCGGCACGATTACCTTGATGGGAACATCCACGAACCTTGTCGTTCACGGCTTGCTGCTTGATTTTGGCATGGAAGGTTTTTCACTATTCACGCTTGCTGTTGTCGGCGTGCCGGCTGCTGTGGTTGGACTCATTTATTTATTCACGATTGGCTATAAACTGCTGCCGGACAATAAAGGCTTCAGCCAGCAGATTAAGGAAGACTCCAAAGAATACATTGCCGAGATGCAGGTGACACCTGATTTTGATCATCTTGATAAAAGTGTTAAAGATGCCGGGTTGCGTGACCTGAAGGGGCTGTATCTGATTGAGATCATTCGCGATACTGAACGGATTTCACCGGTCCGCTCGACGACAGTTATTCAAAACGGTGACCGGCTGATTTTCACCGGATTGATTTCTACCATCGCTGATTTGCAAAGGAAAAAAGGGTTGCGGCTGGAAACAGGAACGAATATTGATCTCGATGATTTGAAAAACGGCACGACAAGTCTTGTGGAAGCTGTTGTGTCAGATCAGTCATCGCTTTTGACGCGATCGATTAAGCAGTCGCAGTTCCGTTCCAAATATGATGCTGGGGTCATTGCCGTGCACCGGAATAACGAACGAATCCAGAGCAAAGTCGGCGATATTGTGTTGAAACCGGGTGATTCGCTCTTGCTGTTGGCAGGCGCCGATTTTGTTGAAAAATATCAGCAGTCGAATGACTTTTTTGTCGTCTCGTCATTGGATACACCGGCTGCTTTGAAACAGAACCCTGTCAAAGGCTGGTTCTCCATCATTGTGCTGCTCGCGCTGATTCTGACGGTGACACTCGGTTGGCTGAGCATGTTTAAAGCCATGGCACTCGCGGTTGTGGTTTTTCTTGGGACAAAAATCATTACACCGCAGGAAGCGAAGCAATATGTCCATTTCAATGTGCTGCTCTTGATCGCAAGTGCCTTAGGGGTCGGTGTTGCCATGCGGAAGACGGGGCTTGCCGAATGGATAGCGGAAGTTCTCTTGGAATTTGGTGAGCCATTGGGACTTGTGGCGATTCTGTTTATACTTTATATTTTAACCAATGTGTTTACCGAGCTGATCACCAACAGTGCAGCAGCTGTGTTGATGCTGCCAATCGGTCTTGAGATGGCACAGACACTCGGCTACGATCCGATGGGGTTTGCGGTGGTCATCGCTATTGCCGCATCAGCGAGTTTTATCACGCCAATCGGGTACCAGACGAACTTGATCGTGTATGGGCCCGGTGGCTATAAATTCACCGACTATGTTAAAGTGGGCCTCCCGCTGAGCATATTAGTGATGCTAACAGCTGTTTTAATTATTTATAATGTATGGTTTTAAATGGGGGGTCAGACCCCCTAAATATAGGAGGGATTGTTGATGGCTAAATCAGAAAATATCGTATGGCATGATTCGAAAGTAACGAAAGAAAACCGGCAGGAGCTGAACAACCATAAGAGTGCGGTTATTTGGTTTACCGGTCTTTCCGGATCCGGCAAATCGACTATTTCGGTTGAGCTTGAGAAGGAACTGTACAACCAAGGTGTGCGGACGTATCGCTTGGACGGCGATAATATCCGTCACGGCTTGAATAAGAACCTCGGCTTCAGCCCGGAAGACCGCAAAGAAAACATCCGCCGCATCGGGGAAGTTTCCAAACTGATGGTGGAAGCGGGCTTGTTTACATTATCCGCATTCATTTCACCGTATCGCGAAGACCGTGATGAAGTGCGCGAACTGATGGAAGACGGTGAATTCATCGAGGTGTTTGTAGATGCCAGTGTGGAAACGTGCGAATCCCGCGATCCAAAAGGTCTTTATAAGAAAGCGCGCGCCGGTGAGATTAAAGGCTTTACCGGAATTGATGCTCCGTATGAAGCGCCTGAGAGCCCGGAAGTTACGGTTGATACGGATAAACAGAGCCTTGAGGAATCGGTTCAAACGATTGTTAAGTACTTGAATGAGAAAGGATACTTGGAATAATGGCTGATGTGAGTTTAGCGAAGTTACTTGAGATTTCATTGGAAGCCGGACGGGAAATTTTGGATGTGTATGAGAAGGATATCTCAGTGGAGACGAAAGACGATGATTCACCACTGACTGAAGCTGACCAGCGTGCACATCAGACGATCGTAAGCGGCTTGCAGGAAGCGTATCGGGACGTTCCTGTCTTGAGTGAAGAAGGCAGCGATGTGGCGTACGCGGACCGGAAAGATTGGGAGGCATTTCTCCTGGTTGATCCGCTGGACGGCACGAAAGAATTTATTAAGAAAAACGGCGAGTTCACGGTCAATATTGCCTTGATTGAAGGGCAGTACCCCGCTCTCGGCGTGATTTATGCACCGGCACTCGATACGTTCTACTTTGGCCGTACCGGTCTGGGTGCGTTTAAGCTGGAAGGTGCATCACAGGCAGATGTAGCTGATGAGCGCAGGCTTGTCGAGGCGAGTGTGCGGCTGCCGCTTGCTGAAGAGAGCGACGTCGTCAACGTGGTGGCGAGCCGTTCGCATATGTCTGCTGAGACCGAGGAATTCATTGAAGATTTGCGCGGCAGTAATCGAGAGGTGGATGTTGTCTCGGCCGGAAGCTCCCTGAAGTTCTGTCTTGTTGCAGAAGGCAAAGCCGACTACTATCCGCGTTATGCTCCAACAATGGAATGGGACACCGGTGCCGGTCAGGCCATTGTGGAAGCGGCAGGCGGCAGTGTAGTGCGGTATGAGGATAACGAGCGGTTTTATTATAACCGGGAAAACTTGAAGAATGGCTGGTTTTTGGCAAAGGGATAGGGGGTCTGTCCCCATTCGAAACGGGAGTGCCTATCATGTATAATCAGAGAGAAGAAATTGTTGCTTACTTCCACCAGCTGGATCGCGGCTATTTCATGGAGTCGAATACGATATATGGAGCAGCTGACTGTCCTGTGTCGATTGGCTTTGGTCAAACAATATCCCAGCCGACACTGGTGCTGAACATGACCCTTAAGCTGGATCTCGAGCCTGATTCACGTGTTCTGGAAATTGGAACAGGTTCAGGGTACCAGACGGCTTTGCTCGGGGCATTTAGCTATGAGGTATATACCGTGGAACGGCTTGAACCATTATACGATAAAGCAAAAAAGCGGCTGGATGCAAAAGGCTTCACGAATATTCATTTCAAGCATGGTGACGGAAGCCTGGGCTGGCCGGAACACCAGCCGTATGATCGGATTATAGTGACCGCTTCGGTGAGCCGTGTTCCGGATGAATTGCTGGACCAGCTGGATGCAGGCGGCAGAATGATCATACCTGTCGGGAATAACTTTCAGCAGGAATTACAAATGGTTGAAAAAGATGACAATGGAGACGTGACATTTTCCGTATTGGAAGACGTGGCCTTTGTCAGGTTGAAGGGAAAGTATGAGTAGATGCGGAGAGCTGTCATTTCTCGTAAAGAAAAAAGTCATGATAGTTAAGACAGCTCTTGATTAATCCTTTATCACAACAAAAATGAAAGAAAGGAAAATCGATAATTGGCGGGAGCCGCGCCAAGATGCCAGAAGCCTTGTCCCCTTTTCGAGCGGGGGGCTTGAATCGAGCGAGGCACCGGCTGAATCGAGCGGGAATCCGGTTAAAACGAGCGAGCACGTTCGAAAAACAAGCGACAATAAGTGTGAAACGAGCGGGAGCTGCGCCAAATCGAGCGGGAGTATCACGAAAACGATAAAAAATCGCATTGGATCGGTATTATTTGGCACACAAAAATACTGATGGGCTTTTTAATCATCATCTGAAACGGATAAATTGTTACATAAAAAATGAATGTTTGATTGGAGATGCTGTAGTGGGATGGACAATATTGGATGGATAGCCTTATCGGTATGGTAGAACCGCGCCTGTAAAAACGTTTGTGCGCGAATTCCCTCATACAGCATTTCTATTGTTTTCACCTTGATTTTTTTCTATAATATAAAATATAAAAAGCTTCATTGAACGGGACGTAGCTCAGCTTGGTAGAGCACTAGCATGGGGTGCTAGGGGTCGCAGGTTCGAATCCTGTCGTCCCGATATTTTACTGCAATACGTTGATAGTAGTATTGAATGGAGTGGCATAAATCTGATTATACGGTGTGTGAAATGGATTGGGGATTTCCACTTTAATTGCTTTTTATTAATGTAATTGTTAGGGTCCGAGTGCTTTGTTGATAAGATGGTTAATCGAAATTATTCATGTTATAACGATAGAAGAACTTTCCATGATGCTATGCAGCGTGATTTAACAAAAGGCCTTCTCTATGAAACAAGAAGGCCTTAAGCAAATTTCAGATTATGCTTTCTGTCGGTAATTCCGGTTATGTTCTTTAAGTGTTTCATCTTTTCCGAACAAAAAGTGTTTCTCCATGTTAGGGGAGTACTTCGAGTTGATCGTCTCCACACCTGCTGCTTCAGCGACGGCACGCAGCATAGCCGGTGATGCCCCGCAGCATAAACCGATGTAGTTAACCCCGATATCTTTAGCTTCTTTTGCCCACTCAGCTAGTTCATAGCGATTATGATACAGCGGGTCAAGTGCCGTCGGGAATGTTGTTTCCAACGGCAAATGGCAGCTGCATCCGCCATCAGGCAGGTTAAAAAATGTCGGATGCTCGTCGGTTGTCCGGTAAGGAATTGGCAAACCGCCGACATAGCCGCTCACATTGTTCCGTATTTCAGCGAGATATGGCTGCATGGTGTCAGGACCGCGGAAACAGTTCATGCCAACAACCAATGCGCCTTGTTCAGACAGTTGTTTACAAGATTGTTCAACCGTATAGCCGTCCCGTAGAATGTTTTCGCCCATCAGCCCCATTGTAATGACAGCAGGCAGGTTCTGTTTACGGATTTCTTCAAGCGCGATCTGTGCTTCTTCATGATAATAGAATGTTTCTCCATTTACGAAGTCAACGCCTTCTTCCTTGCACCATTTCACCATTTCGGCAAAGATCGTTCTCACGTGTTCCTTTGATTCGGCATCTTCCGGATCAAATAGATTTGTATTGGAAATATTACCGGCTACCAATGCTTCCTCGGTCGGATGCTCTTTGGCGACTTCTTTTGCCAGACAAATAGCATTTCGGTTTAATGGCTCCAGCAGTTCTTCTTTGCCGATAATGCGCATTTTTTCACGATGGGCATTATAGGTAAAAGCTAATACGACATCTGAACCTGCATTCATATAATCCCTGTATGCCTGTTTCAATGCCCCGGGGTTATCCAGTGCCACTTCCGGAACGAATGAGCCGGCCTGCAAATAGCCTCTTCGTTCCAGCTCAAATAAATAGCCTTCTCCTGCAATCACTGTTCCTTCCTGCAATCGTTCTTCCAAACTACGCTTCATTGTGTTGTCCTCCCTTTATTTTTATCTGGTTTACTTCTAAATGGTTAAAATATCTCTTGAATGGTCTGTGTTATGACCAACATGAAAAACCCCCTTCTTAAAATAAGAAGAGGGTTCGCTTACAATACTCTTCTTATCTTCTAGCGTTAAGCTACTGGAATTAGCACAGTACAAATGTCTGGTGCTGAGGCTTCGATGGGCCAGTCCCTCCACCTCTCTGGATAAGAAATTGAATTATTCAATTATTATAGTTATATACGATACAGTTATTTTAGTGGGGTGTCAAGATGAAATTTGCAAAAAAGGAAAGGCTTATCTTGATTTTTTCTCAAAGCGATAAATAGAACAAGGTAATGGGAACAATAGCATGAATTATGGGATACCGCTTAATACTTAAATAAAATGACACTTATATCATTTTTTCTTTAAAAATAATTTATTGCAGTATATAATAAGAAGCACCAATAGATGATAGGGAGAGGGGTTTGATGGAAAAGTATAGGATGGGTTCCACCATGAATCAGTCGGTTGTTAATGGTATTCTTCAAGGTTATAAGAACTATATTGAAGAAAGAAAAGCCAAAAAAGAAGAGATGCACATCAGTACTGCTTATGCGTGGGTTAAAGGGAATCATATTGATGATCAGACCGCTGAAGAATGTAAAGAATCAGGAATAAGTTTTACGAAAGCAAAAGCTGGATATACTTGGGGCTACCTTCAATTCAACATTGATAACGACAAAAGAATGTTCATTATAAAAAATGCCAAATACTTTGATGAAGATGATTTTCCACATAGGAAAGACGTACGTGGTCAAAAGCATAAAGCGTCAGACAAGGAAACTTATCTTAAAAGATTATCCCGGATTAACAGTAATGTTGACTTTCCTGAAGAACCGACACTTTTCCCGGAAGAAAAGGAAAATAAGATCATGAGTATTTTTGGTGATGAGACGTTAAAAGAATTGGAAGATCCTCAAGCTCGTGAACTTGAGTATAAGTTCAATCAATTCTACATCATCACCTACGAGATAGATGAATCGTTTGCTATTTCAAACATTAGAATGCTGATGCCGAATCCAGATAACGATAAGGCATACGAGGTTGAAAACCTTTCAAAGTTTATAGGCACTTCTACAGTTACCTTTGATGAAAATGATTATGAGGCGCTGGCTGAAGATGGCTTTGATGTACCAGACACACCCGCAGCAACTGAATATGATATTGTACTGCAAGAAGAATTATTTGATGACGATAAAAAGGGAGAAGAGAAATGATCTCTATCTCTCTTCGAAGAGGAGGGATTAGTGATGTTTGTTGGCACCAACTTAACCAATATCCGTATTCTCCATGGGTTCACCAGAAAACAGTTGGCAGCCAGCCTGGGAATCACTGAGCAAGCAGTGTGGCAATACGAGAATGGATACGTTTCACCTAAAATGACAGTTATAAACAATCTCAAGGAAATTTTTAACGTTAAAAGTAAATATTTTTATCAAGGAAATTTTTTAAGGAAATACAAAAAGGATAATGTTAATTATAATCATATAGCCTTCAGGTCGTCACTCATAAATAGTGTGCAGAAAACGCAATTTGAAGCGGCTCATATCGAAAATTTAATTGCTTTTCTTGATTTCATCAATAGAAAATTGCTGCTGCCTGAGAATAGACTGATAAAATTGCGCAATTATGTAATCGAAATGATAGCTTATTCAGACAGCAGAGAAGAGGGAATCAAAAGAGCGGCAGCGTACGCCAGAGATTTTTTGGGCCTGAGTAATAAAAATAACCACAATCTGTTGTTTCTGCTTGAGAAAAATGGTGCATTTATTTTTGAAAAAGCGATAGGTGATAAAATAGATGCTTATAGTTTATGGTCCATTGATGAAAAGCCATACATGATGTTAGGCAATTTAAAGAAATCAGCTGCAAGACGAAATTTTGATTTAGCTCATGAACTAGGTCATTTACTGTTACATTACAAGGTGGAGTTTGCGTTACATGATAAGAAACATCTTAGGGAATGCGAACATGAAGCCAATTTATTTGCTGGAGCTTTTTTATTGCCTGAACAGGAATTCATTGGGGATTTTCAACTTATTTCAAAGGTTTCGCATCCAGATTCGTATCTTGAGTTAAAGCGGAAATGGATGGTATCTATTCAAGCCATGGCGTTTCGGGCGCACTCCCTGCAATTGATTTCTTATCAACAATACCGGTATTTTAATATTATGCTGAATCGACTTAAATATAAAGAAATCGAACCGCTTGATCGGGAGTTACAGGTGCCTCGGCCTGGAAAAATAAAGAGTATACTCCAATTACTGTTTGAAAAGAAATATTTATCCTTAGAAGAGTTAGTAGACTCAATGGAAGTTGATATTGGCTATTTGACAAACTTGACTGGTATAGAATCAAACTTTTTTAAACAATACCAATCACAGCAAGCGCAGCAGTTTTCAATCACGGATTTGGATTATAAAGTTAATTAAGTGTGGTTGTTCTTATCTACCCACGACCTGGAAACGTGTTATAATTAAAAAAAGATTCTGGTTTGGTCGTGAGCTAAGCATCCAATTTCAACCAATAATCAGACTGAAAAGGGGTTCGCGCATGTTTATACACTCAACTAAAAAGATGCTTGACCACTTGAAGGTAAAGCCTGAAATTGCGACAGAACAGACGGATGGGAATGCGTCTTTTTCCTGGCATGCCAACGTAATCCGGCTGAATCGCAAGCAGTCGGTTGTTTTCATGAATGACAAAAGCCAATACGTGATTGTGTTATATGGGGTGCGTGCAAAGGACTTTTCCCGGATGGATTCATTATTTGAACAAGCACTCCGAATGGTTTGGAGCGCAGAGGGCATGAAGGAGAATGTGATTGATGATTACCTCAAGCAAGCAGGGGAGATACAATTCGCAAAAACGAAAAACCGCAGCCTGGTTGCCAGGTTAAATCAAGCCTGCCAAAGCATTCCGTTTTTTGAGGATGAACTGAACACGGGACAATTGATCCAGCCGGAGTTGAGTTTGCTTGCAAGCCGCCATTTGGTCGGTGTGGGAAAAGGTGAATATGCCCACCCGAATGAGATGTTATATGAAGACTTGAGGCAGCTGTCAGGTGAGGAAATTTTCAGTGTGAGAGCAGTGGAAATGAATGTCCGGCTGATGCTGGAAGAGAAACATGTCCGGCGCCGGTTAATTGTCCCTTTGAACCGGACTTTCCGGCAATTGCACAAGATATTACAGACGGCTTTTGGATGGTGGGATTATCATCTGCATGAATTTTTTGTGTTTGATAATCACGGAACAAACGTTAGTCTGTCCAACAATCATCCGGGTTTGATGGCTGATGGCACGAAAGCGATTGTCAATCTCGTCGACAATGAAGAGGCGTTTGACTATTCTGATGAGATCCCGATGAAACTGGAAACTGGCACCAAATTGACAGATTACCTTCCTGAAGCCAAACAGTTAATTTACGTATACGATTTGGGTGATGATTGGCGCCACCGGATTGAAGTGACGGATGTGATTGAAAATTACACTTCCAACTATCCTGTTTGCCTGGATGGAGAAGGCGACGCACCACCGGAGGACGTCGGCGGTGAGGGAGGGTATCTGAAATTCCTGGAGATCATGGACGACCCGAATCACCCGGAGCATGACGATATGAAGCAATGGGCTCGAAGTCAATTGTATACTTCTTTTGACTTAACGAGAGTAAACCATATTTTAAAAGCACGATGACACGTTGCTATAAGGCCGGATATCACAGCAGGGCATGACGGTTGCCGAGTTTCGCTATATTGCAGGAATTGCATTCGTTGATTCAGGAAGCTTTCGCATTTAATGATGATCATCTTTACAGCTTCTTTATGGATGGCAAACGATTCGGTAAAGGCGTGTATCATTCGCCGATGAACAACGAGGGACCATATGCCCATGATTGCTACCGGTATAACAAAAACAAGCGTCTGTGACATGAACCAAGCAAATCCATTTATCGACCATTAAACAATGACATACGATGATAAACAACAGAGAGGGGAAATAGCGATGACAACACCCACGAAAAACGATTCTGGCAGATTACTCGTACAATGCCCGGACGGCCCGGGAATCGTATCTGCCATTTCAACATTTTTGCTCGAACATGGTGCGAATATTATCGAATCACATCAATACACAAGCGATCCGGATCATGGAACATTTTTTATGCGGATTGAATTTCATTGCAAGGATCTTACTGAAAAACGGTCCAAGCTGGAGAGTGACTTTGCTAAATTAGCTGATCAATTTTCCATGGGTTATCGCTTTTCCTATCATCGTGATACCAAACGAACGGCGATTTTCGTCTCAAAAGATCCGCATTGTCTGATGGAGCTGCTCTGGGAATGGCAGAGCGATGATATGGAAACGGATATCGTCTGTGTGATCAGCAATCACGATAATGCCCGCGGGATTGTTGAGTCACAGGGGATTCCATTTCACCATATTCCGGCAAACAAGGATATCCGGGAGCAAGCGGAAGCTGAACAAATCCGGTTGATGGAGGAATATGATGTCGATTTGCTTGTTCTGGCACGCTACATGCAGATTTTGACACCGGCTTTCGTTGAACGTTTTCAGGACCAGATTATTAATATTCATCATTCGTTCCTGCCTGCATTTGTCGGTGCAAAACCCTATGAGCGGGCATATAACCGCGGTGTCAAACTGATTGGTGCCACATCACATTACGTTACCAATGAGTTGGATGAAGGCCCAATTATTGAGCAGGACATCGAACGCGTCGATCACAGAGACCATGTTGAGGATCTGAAAAAAATTGGCCGCAAAGTGGAGAGGCGTGTGCTTGCCCGCGCGGTGAAATGGCATCTGGAGGACAGGGTGATTGTGACGGATAATAAAACAATTGTGTTTCGGTGAGGGGTGCTGATAGAATACTGATACTTGCATAATATTCCTAAATAGATGCAACGAAATAAACGCCTTAAGCTATAACTTGGTCAATTGGAAAAATATTCTGTGAAAACGCTTTACAAAAAGGGGCTTTAGACCTAATATATAACTATACTATCGGCGCAAAATTACTTCCCAGAAGGTGGTTTGAAATTATCATGCCACTGTACAAGCATTCAGGTGATAGTGATAAAAAAAATCGGCCTGTTTGGTCGGGGGGAGATACGAAGATGATCAAAAACAAAATATCGTTTGAAGTATTTTTCAAGCAGAATGAACTGAGGTTTCAATACTACATAAGGAATCTGGAAATTGGGCTGTATCATGAATTTTTTTATGAAGGAATCGTATTCATGTGGCAGCCTTATCGGCAATATCAGCCGGATTTAGGCCCCATGGCAACCTATTTCAACTATGTTATCCGTAGACATTTGATTAGAAATTAACGGTTGTCGTCATGCGGCAGTGTATCACGCGAATGTGAATCAGGTCGTTTATTGTATGAACCACAATTTCTGTCTGAGCTTTTGTTGTTGGGAGGAAAGCATGTGTTAATAGGCGGAATTGAAGCAGGAGGAACTAAAATTGTCTGTGCGGTAGGTGACGCTTATCTAGGCTGCCTATTCATTTCCAAATCATTGCTATATTAAGCTGTATTAAACTACGAGGGGCTATTATTATGTTAGGATTAGTAGCTTTTGTATGATTTTGTTTTATGCATGCCAGTCAGTAATCAGATAGTGGTAGAGGTTTGGTTATACAATAATTTAAATAAGATTTTAAGTATTGAATAGTGCTAAACGTCGTTCCATTTACTTAGATTCATAAAAAGGTGGACTGTCGTGTATATTTTTACCTTTGATAGTCGTATTTTCTCAAAGGGAGGTCGGCGTTTTCTTGTTGTTGTGGTGTTAAACTGTCATTATAACGAAAGGGAGTTGCCTATGTCTATTTTGAGGCAATGGTTATCACAACCAAATTCGCAACATTTGTTGTGATAATCATTGGCCAAAGAAAAAAGACTTCTCTGAAAATATCAGCTTGGTGACGTCTATTCTTCACTTACGCTGCCACTCTCTTGAAGAGAAGTGATTCATTGCTGACCGAAGATACTATCCTATCTTCGGTCTTTAATATTTCTATGTATATTAGTTCACAAAATTTTTTAATTTTCATACCTGAAACCTATGTTTTTAACTAACTGAATTGCAGCGTGTGAAAGGGCGGTGAGAACTAATAAGGGATTCCAATTCATCTTGGTAGTGGAATTGACATTTGTTAATTTTTAATCTGCAACTAGCTCGGAATAATCGCTGCTCTTTACGTTTAAAAGAGCAATTATAAAATTGATTTGCTATTATTTATTGTTTAGTTGATATGCTACTTTTTTATTATATTATATCATGTTATAATATTTTGGACATTGAATGAGGTGAATTAAATGAACAAGCCATTATATGAAAAGATATATATTCAATTGAAAGAAGAAATTGTAAATGGAAAATTTAAAGTGGGGGATAGGGTTCCATCTGAAAAAGAATTATCAGAGAAATGGGCGGTAAGTAGAATTACTCCTAAAAAATCTTTAGATAAATTAGTGAACGAAGGATACATTGAAAGAAAGCCTGGAAGAGGTTCCTTTGTTCTAGAGCTTAAAAAATGGAAAAATATGTATCTGGATTCAGAAAAAAGCAAAGATACTCGACTTATTGGGCTGATAATTCCCTACCTAGATGACTATTTCGGAATAGAATTAGTTAATAATATAGAAAGTGAAGCTGAGAAGTTTAATTGTTTTATTGTTTTAAAACGTTCGTTGGAAGATTCTCTAAAAGAAAAAGAGATTATCAAAGAGTTATTGGAACTCAAAGTTTCTGCCCTGATTATTTTACCGTCACACGCCGAACACTTTAATGAGGAACTCCTTAAGTTGGTATATGATAACTTTCCTATTGTATTAATCGATCGGTATCTCAAAGGAGTGCCTGCTGTTTCCATTTGCTCAGATAATCGGAAAGCAGCTAAACAAGGTGTAGAATATTTATTTGAATTAGGTCATGAAGCTATATGCCTCTTATCGCCTCTTCCTGACGATACATCAGCATTAGAGGAAAGAACCGATGGGTTTGTTGATGCTTATATGGATAATAATATCAAAATTGAAAAACATCAATTCATAAATGATATTTCTAGTCAATGGGATGAGTCCTATGGAGAGGAAAGTGTCTATCAGGATAGCAAAAAAATTAAACAGCTTTTGAAAACGAAGCCTAATATAACTGCTTTTTTTGCTGTGGAATATCGCATAGCTCTCTTAGCAGAAGCAACTGTGAATGAAATGGGTTTATCAGTCCCGGAAGATATCTCGATCATTTGTTTTGACAGTACAAAAGAAAGTATGGAAAGAAGAAAATACACTTATATCCAACAGAATGAAAAAGAAATGGGTAAAAAAGCGGTTGAATCAGTATTGACACTAATTAATGGGGAAAATATAGAGAATAAAGCAATCAGGCTTGAAACGAATATCATTGAGGGTAAGTCTACTTATACCAAGCCAAAATGATTTGTTAATCAATTAATGGTATATCATTTATTATATAAATATATATTGACATATTATTATCCAACATGTAATATTCTATTTGAAAGCGTTAACAATAATTCGAATATTCTAATGTTAATTAAAGGGAGGTTGTCAAAGAAGAAATAAATTTGTAAGCGCAAGATACTTAATACTATGAAGCGGAGGTTGAACAATGAAGTTTGACAAGAGTTTATTCATGTTTTTAACACTTATTGTTTTAATCGTTGGATGTTCCTCTGATTCAGGTGAAGAAAGCGGAAGCACAGAAGTCACATGGAGTACAACAACGGGCTATTCTCCTCAATCAACTTCATCTGCTGTTGCAGATTATATCTCTGGAGCTGTGGAAGATTTTGAATTAGAGCACTCAAATATCACGCTGAATACTCAAATTCAATCTTCTAACATAAGTGAAGCTATGGCAAAAATAATGGAACAGGCGAACCAGGGCCGAGCACCGGACATGGCTGTCATTGATTCATATTTATTTCCGCAATATATCGAACACTTACAGCCGCTTGATGATTTGATGGAAGAAAAAGGGATGAATGTTGAAGACTTTTTGCCATTTGCGCAAGACGTAATAACTGGTCCTGATGGTAAGGTTTATGGGCTGTACATGAACACAGATACACGCGTTCTTTTTTATAACAGTGAATTAATCTCTGAACCACCAGGGACATGGGAAGAGGTTATCGAGGTAGGAAAAGAATTGAATGAACAGGGATATGATGGAATATCTACTCCTGGAGGAAGAGATGAAGGAACGTCCGTAACCACTCTTTGGCCGTTATATTGGGGACAAGGCGGTGAACTAGTAGATGATGAAGGGAATCCTGCATTTGGAGAAGGGGAGAACAAGGAGATTATGGTTGATGTATTATCAACTATCCAAACCGCTGTTGAAGAGGGAGTTCTTCCTCAGAGAGTGGCTTCATATGGTAGCGAAAACGATCAAAATGAAGAGATAGCAGCGGGTAATGTAGCCATGTTTATTGGTGGTAACTGGCAAGAGTCCTTTTTGAAGGAATCCCTGGGAGAAGAAGAATTCAAAAAATGGAAGGTTGCACCAGTACCACAGCTTGAAGGTGGCGAAAACACTACTACTTCAGGTGGATGGGCGTGGGGAATTTTTACAGATGACGAAGAAAAAAAACAAGCAGCATTTGATTTTATCTACTCAACATTTATTAGTAAACAAGGAATGGGTGAATTTACATCTATTTACGGTGAATTGCCTTCAAGAACATCAGTCTATGAATCTGACAGTTACGAAGGGACACGCTTTAGTGATGAGTACAGACAAATGCTAAACAATGATGCGAGAGTCCGCCCGTCATCGGAATCATATCCAGAAATTTCTAACCAGCTGCAAATAGCCGTTTCAGATGTTATTTCTGGTAATAAAGATCCTGAACAGGCAGTAAATGATGCTTGGGAAGTGGTAAATAATGAATAAGGTTGTTTTGGATAATGTCAACATATAATAAAAACGTATCCGGTCTGAGAAAAATAAAAAATAGATTTAGCAACTCTCCTTTGCCTTGGTTATTACCACTATTATCAGTGTTAGTTTTTGTCTTTTTGTATCCGGTTGCAGAAATTGTAAGGTTGAGTTTCACTGATGCAACTTTGAATGCTGATGATTACAGTTACACCCTGGATTCGTATAAGAGTTTATTTACGAATCCGGGGTTTATACAAATGCTGTTTGTAACAGGCACTTTTGTATTTTTTAGTATTACCCTTCAAATGTTGTTTGGATTTTTAATTGCTCTTATTATTGATCAGGGTGAAAAAAGGAATTTAAGAGGGACAGTTTTCACACGTACAGCTGTATTGACAGCGTGGGCTATCCCCGGTGTTATTATAGGGATTATTTGGCAGATGCTATACAATGAGACAGATGCAGGCATCATTAATTATCTGTTGAGTCTTGTTGGAATAGGTCCTATCCCATTTTTGTCGAACCCAACATCAGCTCTGATTGCTGTTATCTTTTCAAATGTCTGGCGAGGAACAGCGTTTAGTATGATCCTCATTTATGCCGGGCTGAAAACACTTCCTGCTGATGTTCTTGAGTCAGCAAAAATTGATGGGGCAAATGCTATGCAGCGAGGAATGAAAGTTATTTTACCTATGTTGACACCAATGCTGTTAATCAACTTGGTTATCATATCAATTGATACATTTAATACGTTTGACATGGTGATGGCGCTGACAGGTGGAGGGCCTGGCCAAAGCACAGAGGTTATCTCACTCAGTATTTATAATTCTATTTTTAACCAGTTTAATTTAGGGCAAGGTGCTGCAACATCAGTCGTATTGCTGACCATTAATGTTGTAATGACTATTGTATACATTCTGATTTTGGGAAGGGGAGAAAAGGATGCAGCATAAACAAACCATGTTAAAAATCGGTCTATATAGTTCGTATGTTTTTGTAACACTTCTTTTTCTTTTCCCGTTACTCTGGGTACTTTCTTTGTCTTTTAAGACGTCCCAGGAATTATACAATGTGCCGCCCAATCTCTTTCCGGAAAGTCTGCAATTTGACAACTATAAACACGTTATTGAAAACAATAATATATTATCTTTCTTGCTTAACTCCCTACAGATCGTTAGCTTAACAGTAATTCTTACATTAATCATCGTATTGCCGGCAGCTTTCGCTTTATCGCGGTATAAATTTAAACTTAAAGGGACACTTTTGCTTGGAATCATATTAACTCAAATGATATCCGCAGTCGTTATATCAATCCCTTTATACCGTCTTTTTGCAGAATGGGGCTTACTCAATAACTTTTTTATGATGGTAATTGTTTATGTAGCTGTTGTACTACCTTTTTCAACATGGTTTTTAAAAGGCTATTTCGATACAATCCCGATAGAGTTAGACGAAGCTGCTACTGTTGATGGGTGTAATAAATTTCAAATATTGACTAGAATTCTTCTTCCTTCAAGTATGCCCGGGATTGTCTCAGTTACATTATTAATTGCAGTGCAAAGCTGGTCGCAATTTGTAATTCCATTTATTTTATTGGATATCCAAAGCTCATACCCTGTTTCAGTAGGTATCGTTAATTTACAATCGACTCAGCAAGCTATTACAACGCATTATCTCGCTGCAGGAAGTGTGATATCAATATTACCGGTTATTGTTCTGTTTGTATTGTTACAGCGTTTTATCGTTGGAGCATTAACAACTGGAGCAGTAAAAGGTTAAATGGAAATATAATACAGGAGGAAATCATTTTGTTTAAAACACTGGAAAAACTTGAACAAAGAATTAAGGAACTCGATGCATATAGATATAGAGACGCGATTAACATAGAAGGCTTTTCATTTTTGGAAGATGAAAATGGCGAGGTGGGAACACGGCCACCGGAATCAGGAAGCTGGGGGAAGATCAATCTCGGGGATTCCTGGAAGGGCTGGGACAGGTATATTTGGCTAAGGACTTCCATTCGATTTCCGAAAGAATGGAAAGACCGTTCAGTTGTAGGAAAATTTGACTTTGGTAAGACAGGTGGAGGACATAATTCAGGTTTTGAATCGTTGCTTTATGTTAACGGCGAAGTCTATCAAGGAGTCGATTCCAATCACAAAGAAGTATTTTTCTCAGAAGACGCTGCTGGCGAGGAATTGGATCTCTGCTTCAGATTATGGTCTGGTTTAGATGGCATGGGAGGTTCCCACGAGGAGCAGGAACATAAAATTCGCCAGGCACAACTTTCCTGGCTGGATCAATGTACGGATGATTTGTTTTATACAGCAAAGGCTGTGTTTGAATCGATTAATGTTATGAACGAAAATAATGCAACAAGAATGCAACTTGTAAAAATACTGGACAGAGCGTTTAAAACAATTGACTGGACCAATCCTGCAAGTGACATGTTTTATCAATCAATTGAGTCGGCAATAGACATTCTTAATACAGAGCTAGAAAAAATTGAAACAAAAGACATCGTTACGGTAAGGGGTATCGGTCATACGCACATTGATGTGGCATGGCTATGGAGGTTGCGTCACACCCGTGAAAAGACTGCACGATCCTTTTCTACTGTTTTAAGATTGATGGAAAAGTACCCGGATTATATATTCCTGCAAACACAGCCACAGTTATATGAATATATTAAAAATGACTACCCGGAAATTTATGCAGACATAAAGAATAGGGTTAAAGAAGGCAGATGGGAGGTCGGGGGAGTTATGTGGCTCGAGCCGGATAATAATATACCTTCCGGGGAGTCCTTGGTAAGACAAATATTAAAAGGTCAAGCGTTTTTTGATAAAGAATTTGGAAATTCTTCATTTAAGTATTTATGGCTGCCTGATGTGTTCGGATATTCTTGGGCTCTGCCGCAAATTTTAAAGAAATCAGGCATTGAAGTTTTTATGACGACGAAAATAAGCTGGAACCAATTCAACCGGATGCCTCATGATACATTTCATTGGAGAGGAATTGACGGCTCCGAAATACTGACGCATTTTATAACAACTCCGGAAGAAAATTCGAGCAAGTATACTTATAACGGTCTGATCAATGCGGAATCTGTAAAAGGTATATGGGATGAGTACAAAGATAAACCATTAAACCAGGAACTTATAATCGCTTACGGTTATGGAGATGGTGGCGGTGGAGTAAACCGTGATATGCTCGAGATGAGACGTCGGCTCAATAGAGTTCCGGGTATGCCAAATGTAACGACTGGAAGGGCAGATGATTATTTTTCTGATTTAAAAAACAGGGTTGAAAATAGTGATCAATATGTTCATACATGGGACGGGGAATTGTATTTGGAGTACCACAGGGGTACGTATACCAGCCAGGCACATAATAAACGAATGAACCGGAAAATGGAATTAGCTTATCGCGAAACAGAATGGCTCAGCGTATTTGGTTATCTCTTTTCAGGGCAATGGGATCAGCGTTCTCAGGAAAATTTTGATGAAGGATGGAAAATCATTTTAAGGAATCAATTTCATGATATTCTTCCTGGAAGTTCTATAAGTGAAGTATATAAGGACAGCAAAGAAGAATATGAGAAGGCAAATATACTAGTTACTCAATCAAGAAATAAACAGGAAGATATAATTCTCTCTGAAATAAAGGATAATGCATTTGTTGTATTTAATTCTTCACCATGGAAGCAATCAAACATCGTGAATATAGAAGGTGTGAAGTTAAACACCGGTAGTTGGAAAGATCATAATGACAATAAATTAGAAGCCCAAAATAAAAATGGAACTTGGTATGTCCATGTAAACGACATTCCATCATTAGGTTACACTACAATCTATTTTGATGAGTCTCCAGCTCAGGATGAAACAAATACACATAGCTTTGAAACATCTCGAAATGGAATTGTAACCCCATTTTATAAAATTGAATGGAATGATAAGGGACAACTAACCAATATTTATGATATCGAAAATAAACGACACGCACTAAAAGAAAGTCCTGGAAATGTGATGCAAGTATTTGAAGATAAACCACTGGATTTCGATGCGTGGGATATAGACTTGTTCTACCAGGAAAAGTTTAAAGTCATTCAACAGTTAGAAAATATATCTGTGATAGAGTTAGGTTCTGTAAGGGCAGTGATTTCATTTAAATGGAGTTATCATAATTCTCTGATTGACCAGGAGATGGTTCTCTATGCCAACAGCCGAAGAATTGACTTTAATACAAAAGTTGATTGGCACGAAAATAATCAGTTATTGAAAGTAAAATTCCCTGTTAATGTACGGGCAACGGAAGCCACATATGACATTCAGTACGGTAATGTGAAGCGTCCAACTCATTGGAATACAAGTTGGGATTACGCCAGATTTGAATCTGTGGGTCATCAGTGGGCAGATATATCAGAAAGAAATTACGGAGTCAGTCTTTTAAATGATTGCAAATATGGCTATGACATCAAAGATAACGTAATCAGACTCTCGCTAATAAAATCTGCTGTTAAACCTGATCCTGAGCAGGATCAGGGGAGTCATGTATTCACATATTCATTATATCCTCACAATGGTGATTGGTTTGAAGGTGGAACAGTCAAAGAAGCCTGGTACTTAAATAACCCCCTTTCGTTCTCTCAGGGCAAAGCCAAAAAAGAGAAGGATTCACTATTTTTTGTTTCATCAGAGAATATTATGATAGATGCAATCAAAAAAGCCGAGCAAAATGATGAAATTATTGTAAGGTTACATGAGTATGCCGGCAAAAGAAATGACTTTGAGTTGATGAGTGATTATGAAATAGTTGAGTGGATTGAATGTGACTTAATGGAAAACCCTATACAAACTAAAATGAACAGTAATACCATTAATTCAAGTGTATTACCATACGAAATTAAAACGTTCAAAATTAACATGAAAGATATCTAATACATTAAAGTCCTATTAAGTACTAATAGGACTTTAATAGTTTTCAATTGGGGAGGGTGAAATATGTTAATAGGCGGAATTGAAGCAGGAGGAACTAAAATTGTCTGTGCGGTAGGTGACCGCTCAGGCGAGATAAAGGCAAAGCAAAGTATATCGACAAGGGATCCGGATGAAACGCTTCAGGAAGTAAAGGCTTTTTTTTCGGATTATGAACTGGAGAGTCTGGGTGTCGGGAGTTTTGGACCGATTAATCTGAACAAAAACAGCGATACATATGGAATGATTTTAAATACACCCAAAACGGCCTGGAAACATTTTGACTTGCTGGGAAGGCTGCAGCAGGATTTTCGGATTCCAATTTTTATCGATACGGATGTTAATGCGGCATGCTTGTCGGAATACCGTCATGGCGCCGGAAAAGATGTGAACAGCTGCTTATACATAACGGTTGGGACGGGGATTGGAGCAGGACTGGTCCAGGAAGGCCGAACATTTCAGGGAAGAACTCACCCGGAAATGGGGCATGTCATCGTTCCGCAGCATCCGGATGATACGTTTCCCGGTGTTTGTCCGTACCACGGCAACTGTCTTGAGGGCATGGCATCCGGTCCGGCTATTGAAAAAAGGCATGGCAGGAAAGGACATCTGTTGGCCGACGATGTAAACGTATGGGAAATCGAGGCACATTATTTAGCACATGCTATAGCAAGCTACACTTTGATTTTATCGCCTGAGCGGATTATTTTAGGTGGCGGCGTAATGAAGCAGGACGTTTTGTTTCCGCTTGTCCGGCAAAAGGTTTTCGGACTGGTGAATGATTATGTTGATATGGGCAACATGAACGAATTCATCGTGACGCCCGAACTGGGTGATGAGCAGGGTGTAAAGGGTGCTATTGCGCTGACTGTTTCTGAGAAATAATGAAGGGAAGGCTCTCTGTCTCTGCCTATTTAATTGTCTGCGGTGACAATGTCAGCTATGATAATAGAAGGATTTATCAAACGGTGGACGGTGTTTAAGATGAACCGCAGACAAAAAGAATTATTACGGATTTTACTGACGGATATAGATGAATTTCTACATGTCGGGGATTTGGCAGAGGAACTGGATTGTTCAGAAAAGACAGCGCGGAATGATTTGAATAAGATCGATACGTTGCTTCAAGAATACCCGTCTGTTGAATTAAGACGAAAACGGGGGACCGGCGTTTCGCTTTCTGCCGGCAGTAAGGATAGAGTGAAATTATTTAATCGTATTTATCAGACTGAAGCAATATCCGCAGACGATCGTTTATT
This sequence comes from Lentibacillus amyloliquefaciens, assembly GCF_001307805.1. Taxonomy (GTDB): domain Bacteria; phylum Bacillota; class Bacilli; order Bacillales; family Amphibacillaceae; genus Lentibacillus; species Lentibacillus amyloliquefaciens. The sequence continues at coordinate 3,426,740 of NZ_CP013862.1, forward strand.
GGAAATGGCCTACCAGCTGCTTGTAAGTGATAAGCCGCTGACATTGGCCAGTCTTGCAGAGAAATATTATAGCAATCGAACAACAGTCAGGGATGAACTGGGCAGAATTTCCCGCTGGCTTGAAGGTTATGATCTGGCGCTGATATCAAAGCAGCGCCTCGGTCATCTTATTAAAGGAAAAGAATTAAACAAACGCAATGCGCTGGCGAATCTGTCGGAGTTGATCCCATCTGAGTCACGGGAAAAGCAACAGGTTCTTCAGTTATTCCCTCAACATGAAATCAATACACTCAGAAAACTGCTGCGTGATTTACAGGCGCATTATCCTGTTCGTTTGACGGATGGCGAATTTGAAAGCCTGTTGATCCACGCCTTAATTATGATTAAACGAACCCGTCAGCGCTCACCGATTGTGCTCGGTCAGTCAGATGATGACACTGGTGTAAAGCTGGATACTTACCATATGACAGCCTGGCTTCTCAATCGGCTGGAAAATGCATTGAGTGTGTCGTTTCCGGAAAATGAGTATGTTTATTTCACGTGGCATCTGGAAAGCTGCAGAACTGCACACAACGGGGAAAAGGCAAAATCTGATGGTTTAGTGGCCGGCGTTGTCAGTCAGATGACGTCACAGTTAAGGCGCATGACGATGATCAGGTTTGAGGATGACAAGGTATTGAAAGATGGTCTCGAGACCCACCTCGCCTCGGCCTTAAACCGTATCAGATACGGGCTTACCATCAGAATGCCCATGCTCTCAGAAATTAAAAAGAAATATGCTTATATGTTCAGTATGGTGATTCTGGCTGTCGAAAAAATAAATGAAAGCTATGATTTAAATATCCCCGAAGATGAAGCAGCCTATCTTGTCCTGCATTTTCAAGCCTCGATTGAACGGGTGCAAAAGGAGAAAACGCCGGTTAAACAGACCGTGATTGTTTGTGATCTTGGCGTCGGGATGTCTCATTTGCTGCAGGCAAAACTGGAACAGTCCTACCAGGATGTTGAAATCCTTGCCAGTATCAGTCAAAGAGAACTGCCGGCATTTCTGGAAAAACATGATACGGATATGATTATTTCCACTACAGATATTAACCATTTCGATGCTCCGGTGATTGTAGTTTCCCCGCTTCTTGAATCCGATGATAAAGAGCGACTGGAGCAGTTTCTGCAATCAATTGATCAGGAAGGAACGAACGAGAACGAGATGTTAAATACGCTTAAGCAGTTAGTGGATCCTGAAACAATCTATCTGGGGATGAATTTGGAACATCGGTTTGAAATCGTTGAAATGCTTGCAAGTAATCTTGTGCGGGAAGGATTTGCTGAACAGAAGTTTGTCCACAGTGCGATGTTAAGGGAAATGTCATCAGCAACGGCAATCGGCGGCGGTGTCGCCATTCCGCACGCTGATCCGGATTTCGTGAAGGAGTCAGTTGTATACCTGGCGGTGCTTCGAGAGCCCTTGCAGTGGGGTAACGAAATGGTCTCCGTCGTGTTTCTTTTGGCGATTTCCAAAGACGATCAGGAAATGACAAAATCGCTCATGCAGACGATCGCATCCATCAGTCAAAATCCATCTCTCATGGAAAAATTAAACGAAGCAGAAAACATATCTGATATTCTGACAGTGTTCGAGCAATAATTCATTTTTTTCCGGGTCTCCGGTAAAAATGAATTATTTTTTTGACATGAAAGGGCTTTATAATGGGAAATAGATTCGAAGGGGAGGGTATTAATATGCGACTATTAGCTGTAACCGCGTGTCCGGTCGGCATTGCGCACACGTACATGGCTGCTGAAAATCTGCAACAGGCGGCAGATGATATGGGCGTGGATATGAAAGTCGAGACACAGGGGTCGATTGGAGCAGAAAACGAGCTTACCGAAAAAGATATAGAAGAAGCAAATGGCATTATTATTGCCAGTGATAAAGATATTTCAAAAGAACGGTTCGCCGGGAAGAAGTTGCTTGTCGTCGGTGTTCAGGAAGGGATTCGCAATCCGGAGCAATTGATCAATCAGGTGCAGAGTGATGATGTGCCGGTTTATCAATCTGAGTTGAAGTCGGCGGATACGGTAAAAAAAGAGCGCAAGGAAAAGGAAAACCCGATTTACCGCCACTTGATGAATGGTGTCTCCTACATGATTCCGTTTATCGTTGTCGGTGGTTTGTTGATTGCAATCTCACTGGCGCTTGGAGGCGAGCAGACTGATGGAGGAATTGTCATCCCGGAAGATTCATTCTGGAAGCAGATTGAAAACATTGGTAATGCTTCATTTAGTTTCATGGTGCCAATTCTGGCCGGGTTCATTGCTGTCAGTATCGCTGACCGTCCAGGCCTTGTTCCGGGTATGATTGGCGGTTATATTGCGGCTACCGGCAGTTTTTACGGCAGTGAAGCCGGTGCTGGTTTTATCGGCGGCATTATTGCCGGTTTTCTTGCAGGCTATGTTGTGCTTGGCATTAAGAAGATTAAAGTACCACAGGCGGTACAGCCGGTTATGCCGATTATATTTATTCCGATTATCGCCTCGCTGGTCGTTGGTGTGCTGTTTATCACCGTGATCGGCGCGCCTGTTGCAAGTATTTTTGCGTCATTGACAACGTGGCTTGAAAGCATGCAGGGTGCCAGTTCGATTGTTCTCGCGTTGATTCTCGGTGCGATGATTGCTGTTGATATGGGCGGACCGTTCAATAAAGTGGCATTTCTGTTTGGTTCGGCCATGATAGCAGAAGGAAACTTTGAAATCATGGGACCGATAGCGGTTGCCATTTGTGTTCCACCGATGGGTATGGGACTTGCAACATTTTTGAATAAACGCAAGTATCAGCCGGCTGAAAAAGAAACCGGAAAAGCATCCTTCACGATGGGTTTATTCGGGATTACAGAAGGGGCGATTCCGTTTGCTGCACAGGATCCGCTCCGTGTTATCCCAAGTATTATGGTCGGTTCGATGACCGGATCGGTGATTGCGATGCTCGGTAATGTCGGTGATCGTGTCGCCCACGGCGGACCAATCGTTGCGGTTCTAGGTGCGGTCGATAATGTGCTGATGTTCTTTATCGCAGCGATTATCGGTACGATTGTAACAGCTGTCATGATTAATCTGTTGAAGAGAGATGTGATGCCCGCTCCTGCTGTTGCGACACCTGAGGGCGTGAGCGTAACGGCAGATGAAGCGGGTGATGCGACGGATGAATCGGCTGAATCAAATGCGACTGATCAAGCTGACGCATCAGAACAGAAAACACCGGCAGAAAATGTAGAGATCAATAAACTGACGGATATCCTTAACCGGAATTTGATGACGATGCAAGTGGCTGGTTCAACACAGGAAGAAGTGGTTGATGAATTTATTCAGATGCTCGACAAGGAGAACCGTATTGCCTCGACAGAAACTGTGAAACAAGCTATTTTCGACCGTGAAAATGAAAGCTCAACCGGTCTAGGTATGAATATTGCCATTCCGCATGCCAAATCGTCTGCGGTTAAGCATCCGGCTGTTGTTTTTGGCATCAGCCGGGATGGAATCGACTGGAAGAGCCTTGACGGGTCGGATGCGAAATTGATCTTCATGATTGCGATACCGGAAGAACGCGCAGGGGATGATCATTTGAAAATCCTGCAAATGCTATCACGAAAGCTGATGGATGATTCATTCCGTGAGCAATTGATGAATGCTGAAACGAAAGAAGAAGCATACGAACTGCTCGATTCGATTGGCGAGGGGTCTGTCCCTCTTCAGTAAGCTTATTATAGCATAGAGGTATAAGTGACATATTTGGGAGTTAAAATTCTCAACAGGAGGGCAACAAATGTATAACAAGCCGATTTTCCTAAAGCCCGTTTTCCAGGAAAAGATCTGGGGCGGCGAAAAATTAAAAACTGTTTATCATTATGACATTCCATCAGAGCGAACCGGGGAGGCCTGGGTGATTTCGGCGCACGCGAACGGACCGAGTGTCATTGAAAACGGCCCGTTAAAAGGGCAAACATTGGCCGAAGCCTGGAAATCCCATGGTGAGCTTTTCAATAAATCAGCCGATAATCATGAAGCCTATCCGCTGCTTGTCAAAATTTTGGACGCCAATGATGATCTGTCGGTACAAGTGCATCCGGATGATACGTTCGCTCGGGAAGTGGAAGGTGTTCCATATGGCAAAACGGAATGCTGGTATATATTGGATGCAGACCCCGGTTCGGAACTTATTCTGGGGCATCACGCGGAGACGAAGCAGGACCTGGAGCAGATGATGGCGCGGGGTGAATGGGATACGCTTCTCAGGCGAGTTAAGGTACAACCCGGTGATTTCGTCTATGTGCCAAGCGGGACCATTCATGCGATCGGCGGCGGCATTGTCATCCTGGAAACACAGCAGAGCTCGGATACGACCTATCGTGTTTATGATTACGACCGAACTGATGCAGATGGCAACGAACGGGAACTGCACCTTGAAAAAGCCGCATCGGTAACAAACGTGCCGCATCAGGTGCCTGAGTTGAATCAGGAAGAAGCTCATTCGGGAGATTTGACGATGACGAAGCTTGTCGAAAATAATTATTTTGGCGTGAGCAGGTGGGTGCTGAATGGACAAGCGGAACAGACAATGCAGGCTGACTTTCTGCAGGTCAGCGTGATTAAAGGTGATGCTGTCATTGCCGTGGACGGAAAACAATTTGAAATTGAGAAAGGCACGCATTTTATACTGCCGCATGGAATCGGAAAATACGAACTGTCAGGCGAGGCTGAGTTTGTGGTATCTTGGGTTTAATAAAAACTGCCGCGCAGTTGCCCCGTTAATAAAAACACATGATGAATCTGCCGCAATTACAACGATTGCGGCTTTACTTATGGAGTTAGATAATATACGACTCTCTAAAGGTCAAAACGGGTGAAAAACGGTGGAAACGTCCTAAAAGAATCGGAAACGAAAGCACTCGAGGTGACAATAGTAAAACTTTCCTATATCCGACGGAAAAATATTGCGTCTAAATGTAAACGCTTTTATATTACAATGAAACTATCTTCAAAATAAACGGGAGGAAGGTAAACGATGAAAGAAATCTTATTGGCATGCTCTTCAGGAATGTCTACAAGTCTATTAGTCAAGAAAATGGAAGAAGAAGCAGAAAATAGGGGGGTTGATGTCAGGATATGGGCAGTTGCACAGGACAAGGCTGTCCAAGAATTAGAAAATGCTGATGTTTTGCTGATTGGTCCGCAAATGCGATTTATGAAGAAGAAATATGCAAAGACAGCTGAAGAGGCGGGAACACCGCTCGATGTCATCGACCCTGTCTCTTATGGACGCGTTGATGGAAAAGCTGTATTGGATCATGCACTTAAGCTGATTGATGGTTAATCAATACAAAGGGGGAATATAAAAATGAATACGTTTATGGACAAACTTGAAAACGTATTAATGCCAGTTGCGGATAAGCTGAATAATAATCGCTATTTAACCGCTTTGCGGGATGGATTTATGATTGCATTGCCGCTGATTATTTTCGGTTCGATTTTTGTTGTGCTGGCAAATCTGCCATTTTTAGATTTGTTAATTGGCGAGGAAGCCTATGCAACCTATCAGAGTGCTCTGGGCCCTGCGTCTGCTGCAACGCTTAGCATTATGGGTGCTTTTGTTATCATTGGTATTGGCACGAAACTAACACAGTCGTATGATATCGAAGGAATCTTCGGTGGTGTGGCAGCATTTGCGGCGTTTCTTATTTTGACACCGCAGACGGTGGATGATGTGTCCGGCGTCATCCCGACTTCAGTTCTTGGTGCAGAAGGAATGTTTGTTGGGATCTTTACAGCCTTTATTGCTGCAGAGCTTTATAGATTTTTTGTCCAGAAAGACTGGACTATCAAGATGCCGGCGGGTGTACCGGAAGCCGTATCACGGTCATTTAGTGCTTTGATACCGATTACGATGACACTCAGTATATTTTTAGTGATTCGTATTATTTTCAGTTATACACCATTTGACACCGTTCAGAACTTTATCTATACCATTATACAAGAGCCGTTGACAGCTTTGGGGAGCGGTTTGCCGGCAACTATTATCGCAGTACTTCTCATTCAGGTATTCTGGTTCTTTGGGCTTCATGGTCAGATTATTATCAATTCGGTTTTTGATCCAATCTGGTATGCTTTAAATGATGAAAATCTTCAAGCGTTTCAGGCAGGCGGCGAATTACCGAATATCGTGACGAAGCAGTTTATTGATACATTCCTTGTCGGCATGGGCGGATCAGGTATGACACTCGCAGTTGTTATCGGTATTTTCCTGATTGGACGAAGCCGGCAGCTGAAAGAACTCGGCAAGTTGGGTGGTCCTCCGGGTATTTTTAACGTGAACGAACCGATTATTTTTGGGCTGCCAATTATCATGAACCCGCTGGCAATTATTCCATGGCTATTGACACCGGTAGTTATTACGTTCATAACGTATTTTGCAATGGCGACAGGATTGGTGCCGAAACCGGCCGGGATTATTGTGCCGTGGACAACACCGGTTGGCTTGAGTGGATTCTTGGCGACCGGGAATGCTTGGCAGGGTGCTGTCCTGCAAGTCTTTAATATGGCAGTGGTGTTCTTGATATGGTGGCCATTCCTGAAAATCCTTGATAAAAGCTATTATGAATCTGAGAAAAAAAGTGAAAACGATCAGGCAGGCTAATCATCCAATAATGGCCTTGTTAACTGGGAGGGCCATTCTTAAGGTTATTGAAAATCGATCTTCTTTAGAGGTGAATACACGTGACAACCAACAATATAACTGAAACAGCTTTTCAAATCATTCTTTATGCCGGCAATGGCAAGTCTAATGCAATGGAAGCCATACAGGAAGCAAAAGAAGGAAACTTTGCAAAATCGGATGAGCTGATAGAAGCGGCCGGCGAGGAACTTAATAAAGCGCACGATTATCAAACGAAATTGCTCCAGGGTGAAGCTAATGGTGAGGAGTCTCCATTAAACCTGATGCTGGTTCATTCCCAGGATCATCTGATGACATCAATGACGGTCCGGGATCTCGCAGTTGAACTCGTAGAAATTTACCGAATTAAATAGAAAGGCGGTATACACAATGACACTACCATATCAATTTCCTAAAGACTTCTGGTGGGGAAGCGCAACTTCAGCTACGCAAATTGAAGGGGGTGCATCAGAAGGCGGTAAGGGCAAAAACATTTGGGATCATTGGTACGAAACTGAATCAAATCGTTTCTTTGATAATGTCGGACCGGAAACGACGTCGGATTTCTATCATCACTATAAAGAAGATATTCAGCGGATGGCTGAAATCGGCCATAATACATTCCGGTTCTCGATTTCATGGGCAAGGCTGATTCCCGGCGGACGCGGCGAAGTCAACCAGGAAGCTGTTACATTTTACAACAATGTCATTGATGAGCTTCTGGCAAACGGCATCGAACCTTTCGTGAATCTGTTTCATTTCGATATGCCGTTGGAATTGCAGGAAGAAGGCGGATGGGAAAAGAGAGCGGTAGTAGACGCCTACGCTCAATATGCGGATGAATGTTTCCGGTTGTTCGGTGACCGTGTGTCAAAATGGTTCACGTTCAATGAGCCGATTGTACCGGTTGAGGGCGGGTATTTATATGACTTCCACTATCCGAATATTGTTGATGCCAAGCGTGCCTTCCAGGTTGCGTATAATACCATGATTGGGCATGCAAAAGCAGTTGACGCCTTCCGGAAGCATGATGTAAAGGACGGCCGGATTGGGATTATTCTTAATTTGACGCCGTCATATCCGAGAAGCCGGAATCCTGCTGATTTAAGGGCATCAAGAATTGCGGATTTATTTTTCAACCGGAGTTTTCTGGATCCGGCTGTTTTGGGCGAATACCCACAGGAACTGATTGATCTGCTGGAGGAACACGGTCATCTGCCGCAAACGAAGAAAGGTGATTCAGACTTATTGAAAGCTAATACAGCGGAAATTCTTGGCGTTAACTACTATCAGCCGCGCCGTGTCAAAGCAAAAGAGAATCTGCCTAATCCGTATGGCCCGTTCATGCCGGACTGGTTCTTCGATATGTATGAGATGCCCGGCCGGAAAATGAACCCATACCGCGGCTGGGAAATCTATGAAAAAGGCGTCTATGACATTATGATGAATCTGAAAGAAAACTATGGAAACATCCCATCATTCATATCCGAAAATGGCATGGGTGTGCAGAATGAAGAGCGTTTTAAAGAAAATGACGAGATTCAGGATGATTATCGGATTGAATTTATCCGGGAACACCTAAAATGGCTGCATAAGGCGATTGAAGAAGGAGCCAATGCGAAAGGATATCACCTATGGTCATTCATGGATAACTGGTCATGGATGAATGCATATAAAAACCGTTATGGCTTCTTCTCAGTTGATCTGGAAACTAAAGAGCGAACGGCGAAGAAAAGCGCCCATTGGATTAAGTCCGTTGCCGAAAAAAATGGTTTTTAATCAGGAGGTGACATTAAAATTATGGCTGGTATTAAAATTGTAACGATAGGTGGCGGGTCCAGCTATACGCCGGAACTCGTCGAGGGATTTATTAAGCGGTATGATAAATTGCCTGTCAAAGAATTATGGCTTGTTGATGTCCCCGAAGGCAAAGAAAAGCTTGAAATTGTTGGTGCACTGGCAAAACGAATGGTTGAAGATGCGGGAGTTCCGATTGATGTTCATCTGTCATTGGATCGGCGTGAAGCCCTGCCCGGCGCTGACTTTGTTACGACACAAATCCGAGTCGGTCAGCTGGATGCGCGTGCCAAAGATGAATCGATTCCGTTGAAATATGGCGTTATCGGGCAGGAGACCAATGGCCCGGGCGGTTTATTTAAAGGGCTAAGAACAATCCCTGTGATTTTAGATATTTGCCGGGACATTGAAGTGCTCTGTCCTGATGCATGGTTAATTAACTTTTCAAACCCGGCCGGCATGGTAACTGAAGCTGTGTTGCGACACAGCAATATCTCCAAAACAGTTGGCTTATGCAACGTTCCGGTCGGCATGCGAATGGGTGTCGCCGAGATGCTCGATGTCGATAGTGATCGGGTGCAAATTGATTTCGCCGGATTAAATCATATGGTTTACGGCTTGAATGTTTACTTGGATGGTAAAAATATAACGGAAAATGTGCTCGAACAATTGGTAAGCGGTGAAGGTCTGACGATGAAAAACATTGTTGATTTAGGCTGGGAAAAAGATTTTATTAAAGGATTGGGTGCTTTGCCATGCCCGTATCACCGTTATTATTATCAAACAAGCAAAATGCTGGAAGCGGAACAAAAAGATTTTGCGGAAAAGGGGTCGCGCGCACAAGTCGTTCAACAGCTGGAAAAGGATTTGTTTGAACTTTATAAAAATCCTGATCTTTCGGTAAAACCGGAGCAGCTGGAAGAACGGGGCGGTGCTTACTATAGTGATGCAGCCTGCAGTTTGATCAATTCGATTTATAATGATAAACGTGATATTCAGCCGGTGAACACACGAAATAATGGCGCAATCTTAGGTCTCCCGGCTGATTCGGCGGTTGAAGTGAATTGTGTTATCACAAAAGACGGGCCGCGGCCGATTGCTGTCGGTGACTTGCCGGTCGCTGTCAGGGGGCTCATCCAACAGATCAAGTCATTTGAACGCGTCAGTGCCGAAGCGGCTGTAACAGGCGATTATCAAAAGGCGATGCTTGCCATGACAATTAACCCGCTGGTTCCGTCTGACTCAATTGCTAAAGCTATTCTCGATGAAATGATGGAAGCGCACCGCGATTATTTACCCCAATTTCTGAAAGCTGCTACGCCATAAGAGAGCTTCGGAATATTAGCCGGAGCACAAGGAGAAGAAACATAATGCTGAATGCCAGAATGAAAAATATATTACGTGAATTGATGGCACTGACCTCACCGATAACAGGTGATTATCTGGCCAATATCAATCAGGTCACATCACGGACAACAAGAAATGATGTGAAGAACCTGAATGCCATCATTTCGGAATACGATGCGCAAATCCATACTGTTATGGGAAAAGGTTATCAGCTTGAAATCACCGATGATCATCAATTCAGGCAGTTTCTTGGAAGCGTTTTTAATGAAGGTGTCTCAGATAACCGCCTGACTCCCAGTCTCCCTGAAGAACGGACAGCATACTTGATTAAACGGTTCTTGCTCAGTAATAGTTATTTAAAACTGGATGATTTGGCTGATGAGATTTTCGTCAGTAAATCGACCATCCAAAATGACTTGAAAAACGTCAAGGACGTGTTGCAAAGTTATAACATCCATCTGGAACCCAAACCAAATCATGGTTTGAAAGCTGTTGGTGACGAGCTGAAACTCAGGTTTTGCATGGCTGAATATATTTTTGACCGGTCTGAAGAATTAGGTGACAAACTGCCGGAGGAGCTTTTTTCTTCTTTGAATAAAAAAGATATGGATGCCGTGCTTAACATAATCGTTGAGGAGATTAATGATAATGACATTACATTATCGGATATTGCCATCAACAATCTCCTGATTCATATTGTCATCGCATATAAACGGATTCGGGAAGGTTACCACGTTTCTTTGTATCATACAGATTTTGAAGAAATTGCCGAAAAGAGGGAATTTAATGTAGCCGAACGTATTGTTAAAAAAGTCCAGTCGGCATTTGGTGTCACTTTCCCGGAAGAGGAAGTTGCTTATGTCGGCATTCATTTATTGGGGACGAAAATGTTTTCAGTAACAGGTGCAAATGACGAAAAAACAATTAGCCACCTGATTGAGCCGGATACGTATCAATTGGTGGAAGCAATCCTTACGAAGATAGAAGAGAAAATGAATTTGAAGATCAATTGGGATCAGGAATTAATCATGGCGCTTGGTCTGCATTTGAAACCCGCTATTAATCGGTACAAATATGGCATGAATATCCGTAACCCGATGCTGGATGATATTAAACGCAATTATCCTTTGGCATATGAAGCGGGAATCATTGCCGGTCTGGCAATTGAAGAACATACCGGTTCGGAAATCAATGAAAATGAAATCGGCTATTTGGCATTGCACATCGGTGCGGCTATGGAACGCCGCAAAATGGAGGATGGTCCTAAGCGTTGTTTAATCGTCTGTGCGTCCGGTATTGGCAGTGCCCGTTTGCTGTATTATCGGATTAAGTCAAAGTTTGAAGGCAAATTGGATGTTATCGGAACAACTGAATATTACAAACTGGACGAATTTGATATGGACAACATTGATTTTATTATCAGTTCCGTACCGATACGGGCAAATATTTCGATACCGGTCATTGAAGTGAATTCTATCCTTGGCAAGCAGGATATCGAGAATATCGAATCATTCCTTATTGAACATGAGCAATCGATTCATGAATATTTTCAGCCTGAACTGCTGCATTTCAGGAAGAGTTTCGATTCCAAAGAAGATGTACTGCAGTTTATGTGTGGTTATTTACATGAAAAAGGCTTGATTGATGATGAATTTCTTGATGCCATATACGAGCGGGAAAAAGTTGCCCCCACCGCTTATGGCAACCTTGTGGCTATCCCTCACCCAATTTCACCACAATCGGACGAGACGTTTTTGTCCGTCTGTACGCTGGAATATCCGATTAAATGGGAAGACCAGCCGGTACAATTTGTCTGTGTGCTAAGTGTTAAACGAAACAGCATGGAAGATTTGCAGTCAATGTATGAATTGCTTGGCCAAATAATTGATAGCCCGGCTCTAGTTCAAAACTTGATCAAAGCAGAATCATACGATGAGTTTTTGAAAGTATTGCTGCGTTAAATAAACTGTCAGGACGGCTACTCCGTTTCAAGGTAGATTGGAATCGTTCCCTCACCACTATGTATATCTGACTCCCCGCAGATGATTGCCTTAACAACTGCAACGCTTTTACATCAAGTGTTTTTATGAACCGGACAAAGGCTTAAATCCAACTGCCGTTAAAGCTTACCGCACCGTCTTCGTTCTGTTCATTTTTGTCGGTGCAACAGTGCCGCTGGATGTGATCTGGACGCTGGCAGACGTCTTGAATGGTCTCATGGCAGCACCCAACCTGATCGGCTTGCTTGGGTTGTCAGGTGTCATCGTTTATGAAACAAAGCGCTTCCAGAAAAAGGCGAAGGAAGAAAGCAAAAAAGCATCATAAGTTTTGCAGGAACACTCCCCGTTTATCACGTGAACGGGGAGTGCTTTTTTGTCCGGCTGGGCGCATGAGAGGGCGGGCTCACGGGCTCTGCGCGGTGGGCATGTTTGGAACGGAGCGCATGCGCTGCACAAAATTGGCGGACTACGCGAAATCTGGGGAACACCGCGCGAAACACAGATATTCCATCGCTGCTACTCGAAAGCTCCTCCGTAAACTACCCTTGCGTTACAATCCCTCGCTTACTTAACGATAGGAAACGGTCATTTAGATACACGACACGGTGTGGTAGAATTAACTTGAGAATATTTTGAACGTGCGGCAGAGGGGGCGGCGTTTCATGGATCATGAAAATTTTAGGTCAAAACAGCGAATCGTCAAGGAAGAGCTGGAGCAGCTTGAAGAGGCGCAGTACATATCATCTGAAGTATCCCAACAAGTTGTTGAGGCGCATGATCGGTATTATGCCGATCTTAAACAACAGGAAGCGGAAAAAGAGAGAGGGGAGATGGCGATCCAAGAAGAAGAACAGTCCCCTGAAATTCCGGAAACGAAGCCGGTTAAACAAAAGAAAACATTATCAGCAAAAGAAGTACGGGATCGCAATATTACCTGGTCATTGAATCTTGGGGTCGTGCTGCTCTTGATTGGCGGTTTGGTACTTGCGACAAGTACGTGGGAAACGCTTGCCAATTGGATGAAATCGGGATCAATTGCGCTTGTCTCTCTCTTGTTTTTCGGTCTTGCCGTGTTTACGATGCGAATATTGAAAATCGAAAAAACAGCATTCGCTTTTTATGTGCTTGGCGGCTTGTTTTTGCCAATAACGATTCTGTCGGTCGGCTATTTTGAATTGCTCGGTTCCTATTTTTCATTTGCCGGTGACGGTCGTTATTTATTCGGGGCTGCGGGAAGTCTCATCATACTGCCAATCTATCTTCAGCTTGCTGATAAACTGTCATCACGGCTGTTTGTCTGGTTTTCCTATATTACAGTGACAGTTTTAGCAGGATTTTTATTGGCGGCGCTGTATTTGCCGGCAGATGGCTTTTACCTTGGCATCATGCTGTTTAATGCATTCCTTCTGTTTATATACAGCCGGTTGAGGGACAATCAGCGCATCGAGTTGTTTATGAAGGAATTTGTTCCTTATATCCAATGCAGTATGATCCTTTCGACCTTGCTGATGCTTATTTTCTATAATCATGAATTATTGTATGGCTTTAATTTGCTGATCACGGCGATACTTTATTTTGCCATGATTTATGTCGCGGAGCATAAGGAATATAGCTTTGTCTTCAGTGCCATGCTGGTTTATGGTGCATACCAGCTGATCGAGTTCTCTGCTGTAGAGGAGACGGGGCCAATTGTTTATGCGTTGTTGGGCTTTGTCTTTCTGACGATTCCAAAAGTCATTGACGATGATCATGCGTTAAAACGAATTTTTCGTTATACAAGTGCTGTGGTGTCGGCGTGTGCATTTTTGTACATCAGTTTCGAGGGACTCGTTCTGAGAATGAATGAGCTCTCGGTTATCATGCTGCTGGCATATGTCCTGATCGCATTGAATTTCGCATTTCTTACCAACATGACAAAACGGCGTTTATTTGCTTATTTGAGTCCTGTATTTTTGATGAGTGCCTTCTATGAAATGGCTTTGTTTAGCCGGGAGTGGTTCGGTTATGACGGATTGATGCTGCCGCTGTTTGTCATGGGGCTGATTCTCTATGGCGTTTTTGGCTGCTTGATCAAAACACCTTTTTTCCAAAGGATGAAGGCAAGTTCACGGGATGTCGGCGGCATTGTGATGCTGCTTGCTGTTTTGGCGGATTTTGTCGTTATGAACTTATGGCAGACAGGCACGATGCTGCTGTTGATAAGCATAACTGCTTTGCTTACGGCACGCTATGAGGGAAGAATTGTTTTAGCAAAAAGTGCTACGTGGATTCATGCCGCATCATTGGGTCTTTCTGTCATGATGTTCTATGCAGCTGCGGACGGGGGAAGTGCTATATACGATAATAATCCATTCCAAGCGGAGAGCTTTGTTTTGGCGGGGCTTGTTGTTCTTTTGGCAAGCTTTGGATGGCAGCGCGTCAATCAAACTGTTTTTGCGGAACATGCATTTTTCGCAGCTTTCGGTTTCTACGGGCTTGGTATGTGGCAGGCATTCAGCTTTGACGTTGATGCTGTCATGCGTGCGGTGATCATGCTGGGTGGGGTGGCCATGGCTTATTTGCTTTACCGGAAAACAAAGTGGATGGCCGTAACGTACGTTGTCAGCGGTATTTCCCTATTGTTGTATATAACCGCGCTTATCGCACTTCATTCGGAAATGGGTATTGAATCGGAGCTTTTCCAGTCACTGCAATTTGTATTGGGCGCACTTCTGCTGCTGGCTGCCGGCGTCCTGGCCGGAAAGTATGATGCTAATCTAAGGAAAAGTTTTGGGTGGGCAGGACATCTTTTCTTGCCGCTTGCTCTACTTGTCAGTTTACTCTTTTTTGAGGAAACAACAGTCTGGGCATTTTTCATGGCGGCTGTCGTTTATGCGATAAGTCTTCGCTTTGTGCAAGCGGAATGGCTGGTTTTAAGCTTTTTATATGGCTGTTTCACGGCAGTTTGGATTGGAATGGTTCAATGGTTTGTTTTGCTGGAACTGGCAGAACCGATTCCATATGCGGCGCTCTTGACGAGTATCATGCTTGCTGTCGGGTGGTATGTCAGTCAACCGGCATGGACGAGACGGATGGCGTTTTACGTTGTGCCTTTTTCCGTGTTTGGCATGTTCCTGTTCACGCTTGTGCCGGACTTTGATGGGACGCTATTTGGTGTGACATTGCTTTATGCTGTCGTGACGCTGTTTATGATGCATCAGGAACAATGGAATCTGTTTAGTGTCTTTCCGCTTGTGCTTGTCTATCGGGTTTTATGGCTGTATGACGGGGCGGTTCTATCACCGGAATATGTCATGCAGTTCAGGCTTGTTGTGTTTGCCGGTGTGCTTCTGGCGGCCGGATTGCTTATGTACACGGTTGTCTATCAGGAGCAAAGGAATCGGGATATACCGGTCAAGCTGGATTGGTATTCGGTTGTCGGTTTTGCTGCGCTGTTGAGCTTATATGACGTTCCGGCAGAAGCATTATGGGCAAAACTGCTGCCCGGACTGCTCGTTTCTCTGTTTGTGGTATTACAGCGAAAACGTATGCCATATGTACCGGCAAAATGGGCTGTTTTCGGTGCATGTGTCTATTTGCTCGAGCCTTATTATGTACTGCTTGGCAATCTGCAAACACCGGATTTAATCGAACGGGAATTGTATGTGCTGCCATGGGTGGCTGCCGTTATTTTCTTGAAAGTAGTCTCAGGCAGAAAGTATACAAGACTTGTTAACTATATCCAATGGGCGATTCTTGTCATTGTATCACTTCTGCTGATTCAGGACGGTCTGGCAAGTTCGACGATTTATGACGCATTGATTGTCGGCGGGCTTTCCCTCGCCTCGATGCTTGGGGGGATGATTTATCAACGAAAGGCATTCTTCTTTGTCGGTGCAGGTGTATTGCTGTTGAACGTTTTTCTGCAAACTCAGGACTACTGGGGGAATCTGCCATGGTGGGCGTACCTCCTGATTGCAGGCTCCATTTTAATCGCGGTGGCAAGCTATAATGAATGGCACAAACAAAAAACAGCAGACGGCAAAACAACAATGGCCTCCAAGTTTTATCAAAACGTTTTGCAGAAGATTAAGCGGTGGGAATAAAGGTGTGGGACAGCCTCCTTGGACCGGGCAGACGGAGATTAAGGCTGCCGCTGCCCCTTGAGTCACATTTAACGCTGCTGTCCTATGTGGGCCCGTTATTAAGGTGGGGGATCAACTGCCAGTAAATGAGGAAAAAGCTGCCCAATGACATGCTGAAATTGCCGGTGAGTGCGTGAGTGCCTTTGGAAAATTTCTAGAAATTGAATTGGATGGCATCCCTTTTTTAGACGGAAGTAAATGGAGGCATGGCATGCTTTGTAGGTAATCCTTATGGGCAAAAACAATCCTATTCCGGGATGGCAGCGTCCTCGGCAGAGCAAAAGCGGTCCGGGCAGCATGTCATGCCAATACGATTAACCTTCTCCCAATTACCTTTTTCACCGGGTTATCTCAGGCTGTTTGTTTTTTGTGTCCCCGCTTTGATTGTTGGCTTTGAAGAAGTTTTTCGTGATTGGGTTGTAATAAAGCGTCAGTCGTTTTTGATTCCCTCTGAACTGATGGTTTATCGTATACTCTAATAGTGGGATGAAATAAAGAATGGCGTTTTCGAGATTGATTTTCATTTCGCCATTTGCTTTGTTATAGATTTCATTGAGCTGTTTGTCACGTTCGAGTTTGGTTGTTTCTATTTTATTGTAGATTTCCTGCTGCTTTTCCTCACTTAAGCCTTTTCGGTTCGCACGTTTATCATTTTCGGCGATAAGTGCATCATAATAATGATTGATCCGATCGATATCCTTAGCAATTTGCTGTTCATCGATTTGTGCACTTTTCTGTTGTTCTCCTTTTTCCCTGATATGTGCCGTTGCTTTTTGGAGTGCGCTTGCCATGTCAAGACTAACCGGGATAGGATAGGCGTATGAAGTTTGTTGCTGGTACATAATGTGATGTTGTTTTTGTTTCATCACAGGATCAATTTCATTTATCAGCATGTTGATCCAAATTTGGTCCGTCGTTTCCGTTACTTCATCCGAGACAATTTCGATATGGTATTGAAAAACAGTCCAAATGCCAAACACGGGTTTTTCGGCTTCGATTGCTATTTTGCCTTGTTCGTCTTGTAAGAACGCTTCAATCTTTTTCTGCGGGTTCCCGAGTTCCAGCCGGTCTATCTCGGCATATCGTAATGCCGTTGTTGCTTTTTCATGAATAATGCTCAACAATTGTTCCAGTATATAACTTCCAAAGGTGACAAATTCGGAGTCCGGATTTTCCTGGGCAACTTCAAAATCAAAGGAAAGCATGAGCTCTGTCTTATTCTGAAAATAGGGTGCGTAGTCTTCCGGGATGAGTACATGGCACAAAGCATATTCAACCGGCATGACCACTCCGCCGAGATTTTCTACAGTTTCTGTTACAAATTGCTGCAGTTGCATGCTGGACTATCACCTCGCTTAAAATAATGTATCGTCCAAGTTTCGCTGCTTGATCAATTTTTGCTTATTTTGCAGCATGGCCTCACCGATTTCATCTAGCTCTGACGCCATTTCCTTGTTGTCTTCTGCTTCAACCCAGGCTTTCATAATCATTTCGGAAAAGTCTTCTTTTTCTTCCATATCGCCAAGAATGGCATCAACTTCTCCTACAACCAGTTCAAACATATTAATTTTGCGGTCAAGTAAGTCGAGAATGTAATGTTCAATTGTATCTTCGGCCACCAGGTTATAGACAAAAACATCCTTCTCCTGCCCAATTCGATGAATACGGCCAATGCGCTGTTCGATCGCCATCGGATTCCACGGCAGGTCGTAGTTGATCATGCCATTGCAAAATTGCAGGTTCCGTCCTTCTCCGCCGACTTCAGTACTGACCAGCACATCAGCCTCTTTACGGAAATATGTGACCTGTTCTTCTTTATCCTTGCGGCGCAAACCGCCATGAAATTCGGCCACCTTGAATCCGCTATCCAGCAAGAAGTCACGCAAATACCGCTGGGCGCTGGAAAATTTGGTGAAAACAATCATTTTACCATTAAATTCCTTTAAAATAGCGGCCACTTCTTTTGCTTTCTCATGCCCTGCGCTATTATCATCTTTGGAAATTTCCTGTGCTTCATTCAGAAACCGCTGCATGGCTTTCCGGTCAAACGTTGCTAATTTTTCATTGGCACTAAGCCCCTCCAAAGATGGAATGATTGCGTTAATGGTACTGCCAATTTGCTCCTGCAGATTTTTTAATCGAAAGCGGTTTAGGACGCTATGCTGCCGCTCGTAATTATTTCGGATAAACAGGCTTAAATTATCATATAGTTGTCTTTCTTGCTGCGGGAGGGTGACCGTTCTGGTGTAGGCCGTTCGTTTCGTAAATGTAACATCCACATTGCTTCGTTTATTACGCACCATCACATCGGCCAGCAGACTTTTTAGTTTGTCCACGTTTTTTGCTTCAATGCCTTCTTTGCCCTCTACAAAATTTTTGCGGAAATAGCTGTAGGTGCTCAATTGTCCCGGCTTCAAAAGTGTAATGAGATTGTATAGCTCCTCCAGATGATTTTGTACCGGCGTAGCTGTCAAAAGGAAGATGTATTTCTTGTTGATGGTATTTACAAATTGCCACTTTTGTGTTCGTCTGTTTTTCAAGTGATGGGCTTCGTCTACAATGACCAGATCATAATACTGTTCACTGATTGGACTTCGGTGATTTTTTCGTTTTGCGGTGTCAATGGATGCAATTACTTTTTGATAGTGGCCCCAGGCAGCTTCACCTTTTCTTTTAAACTCCGGAGCATCGGCTCGCACAAAGTCTTGATTAAATTTGCGTTTCATTTCATTTTCCCATTGCTGAACCAGTGAAGGCGGCACAAGAATCAGGATGCGCCTCGCGAGTCCCCGCATGATATATTCCAGCATGGCCATACCTGCTTCAACGGTTTTACCCAGTCCAACCTCATCACTGAGCATGACACGTCCTTTGAATTGGCTCAGCACGGATTTGACTGTCTTGACCTGATAATCGAAGGTCTCCATTTCACGAATGTATGGCAGGCTAAGCAGCTCATTGTTATCCGGGTTGATCTGGAATTTTTCTGCAGACTGATAGAGCTGAAACCATGCATCATCATGAACGCGGAATTCGGCCAGTTCCCGCAGTACCGCTGTTGCGTGTTCCTGGTTATGCAGCTCGTTACTCAAAGGTGCTTCTTCCTGTGAAGCAACTTGTATTTGGCCATCTTCTGTCTGTCTAATCCATAGATATGATGCGTCATAGCCAGAGAAAAAACCTTTAATACCCCTGCCCTGAAGCAACCGTTCGTCCCAGTTGATGGAGAACTTTCGTTTCAATCCCTTGTCATTTTCCATCTCAAATTTATTTTCTGATAGATTCCTATCTTGAAAGAATGCACACAATGCATCATCCATCTCCATCGCCTGCAATTCTAAAAGTCCTTTATCCAGTTTGAATAGGTACTGTTCCAATGGACTCACCAGCCTCATTTTAGAATCAATTACGTTTATTTTATCACAAGTGAACAGGGGGGAGAATGGAAAAAGATTGAGCAGGAATACAGCACAGGGAATGGACAATCTTGCATGTGGTGGATGAACTGATTTCTTCCATTTTACATATCTTGCTAAAATTTACGATTCACAGCTATTACCTGATCATTGAAAAAGCCATCCGCGTCATCCAGCGTCAGATAAGTTGCTTCCATACAATGTGCCGGTTTCATATTCTTTGCTGCGGCATCACATTTTGAACGCTTGACACGTTTCTTTAAAGTCTGTATTGTTTCGCATTGTGTCTTATTAATATTTGATTCTCACAAGCGTATGCCTGCGTAGAGGAACGTATTCATGCGATGTGAGTTTTTTAAATCGGGAGGAACTCATTATTGACGAATTTAAGTAAGAATAAGAAAGGTCAAACCATTGATAAACCTGTTCTTTTTCTAAGTGGAGGAGCATTGCTGGCATTTGTGATGCTCGCTTTGATTAATCAGGATATGGTTACAGACAGTGTGAATTATTTATTTAATCTGTCTGCAACTTATTTTGGAGCGATTTATCAATTTTTGATGTTGGGGACCTTTTTTATTGCGTTGTTTCTGGGGTATTCAAAATATGGGAAGATTCGCTTAGGTAAGCTGGAAAAGCCGGAAATGAGCAATTTTAAATGGATTTCTATCATTATGTGTACACTGCTGGCAGCGGGTGGCGTATTCTGGGCTGCTGCTGAACCATTGAGTCACTTTTTAACAGTGCCGCCACATTTTTCAGGTATAGAGGCTGGTACGGCTGAGGCGGTTTCACCTGCACTTGCTGCCAGCTTCGTTGATTGGGGCTTTCTCGCATGGGCGATACTGGGAACACTTGGTACCTTCGTTCTGATGTATGCTCACTATCACCGCGGGACACCACTAAAGCCGAGAGCATTGCTTTATCCGATTCTCGGCGATAAAATTTTGAAGAAAAGTGTCCTTGGTACCTTTGTGGACGTATTCTCGGTTATCTCGGTGGCTGCCGGTACAATTGGTCCGATTGGATTTCTTGGTTTGCAGGCTGGTTATGGTCTGAATGCCTTGTTTGGTGTTCCGAATAATATATATGTGCAGTCTTTAATCATTATTATCGTTGTTATCGTGGCTGCGATTTCTGCAGTGACGGGGATTCATAAAGGGATCCAGATTATGAGCAGTTATAATGTTATTCTGTCTATATTTTTAGTTGGAGCTATTCTTGTGCTTGGTCCGGCACTATTTATATTCGATTCGTACCTGGAGTCATTCGGCTTATATGTACAAAACTTCATTGGTATGAGTACGTTCCGTAGTGATGGGGCTTGGCTTGGCGCATGGACCGTCTTCTTCTTTGCTTGGTTCCTTGGTTACGCGCCGATGATGGCTATGTTTGTCAGTCGTATTTCCCGAGGGCGTACGATTCGGGAAATTGTGACGGCTGTTGCAGTTATCGCACCTGTTGTCACGACGTTCTGGTTTACAATCGTTGGCGGAACAGGGATTTTTGAGGAAATGCGCAATCCGGGTTCTATATCCGAGGCATTGAGTAATGCCGGCCCGCCAGCAGCGATGATTGCGATTGCGGAACAATTGCCATTTGGAACGATTATCGGATTTCTACTTTTATTGACAACGATTATCTTCGTTCTGACAACGACCGACTCGATGTCACTAACGATTTCGATGGCCATTACCGGAAGTGGCGATCCGTCTAAATCATTACGAATTTTCTGGGCGTTTCTGATGGGACTTGTAGCATCTGTTCTGATAGTCATTGGCGAATCCAGTATCAATGCGCTACAATCCTTTATTGTGGTGACAGCTGTTCCGGTATCCTTGCTGATGCTGACCACATTCTGGACTGCCCCACGCGTCTGTCAAATACTTTTCAAAGAACAGAAATTATAGAGAATGCCCGGCAGCAAACGTCTGGGTAGGCGTTTCGATACAAAAGAACTTGGCTTTCACTGCAGATTTTGTGAAGGCCAAGTTTTTTAAATTGAAGCGGGAAAAATTTAGGTATAAACAACTGCTTTCTGATTATTTTTTTGCCCAGGAAAAGCTGCCGCCGAACACGTCACGAACGTCATGGACGACAACGAATGCCCGGTCATCAACGGAATTAATAATACGCTTGAGTTTCAAGATTTGGTATTTGTTAATGATGATGTAGGCCATATCGGCATTTTCCTTCATGTAGCCGCCATAACCTTCAAATACCGTTGCGCTGGTTTTCATCTGCTGAACGACTTCATCGGTGATTTCCGGAGCATAGGCGGAAATAATGCTGACGGCTTTGCGTGTGTCAAGCCCTTCCAGGATGATGTCTGTCGCTTTCTTGCCAACAAATAATGAAATGATTGTATACATCGTATTGAGTGGACCGATAATAAAAAGTCCGGATGATACAATCAATGCGTCGAGCGCAAAGTTTGTCCGCGTCAGATCCCAGCCAAAGTTGTGGTTGAACATGCGTGCAATCACGCTTGTTCCGCCCATGGAGCTGCCGGTTCGCAGGATAAGGCCGGCCCCAATGCCAATGAAAAATCCTGCAAAGATGGCTGACACAAGCGGGTCTCCCAAAGAATCAACCTGTTGTTCCGTGATATAGATAAAAAATGAAAGGAGCGGTGTCGTCATCACTGTCAGGAATATGGTGCGCCTTGGCAGTATCCGGTAGCCAATCAGTAAAATAATTGATGCCAGTATAAAGTTCACGATACCCGGTGACCAGCCGAATGCATAGTACAAGATTAACGACATGCCGGGCAATCCGCCATCTGCAAGATTGTTAGGGATCGCCAGAAAGGTCAGTGCCAAAGCATAAAGCAATGTGCCGGCCACTATCATAATCAAATCGCTCACCAGTTTTTTCATATCCCACATCTCCTTGTATAACTATAGAAAGCTGTCAGTCTGCTCGATATTGGACACAGTTTAGCATGTTTTATTTAAAGTCAGCAATGTTTTATGGCGAGTGTGGCTGGAAAGCTATGGTTTTTGATTCTAACAATTCATATCAAATTATCATTGGCTATTTCGTTGATGAGTCAAATGATTAGTTGACAAGGGGAATGAATGTTCTATAATGAAAAGTAAATGAATTGTCCTATAGTTGGATTTTGTACTTCAGATTGCTTCAATAAATATACCGAGAGTGGGAGAACATTTGTATGAAATATCCTATTATAGATATGTCATAATGGCGATTTATGAACTTAAACGTTTCTGGATCAAAGGAAAAACGTTGGTATATATCCAAGGCAGATGGTAAGTTGGCTTTATTTAAATTACCTATTTCTTTTACAAGCGAAACACAGGCTACATTGAGAGAACCTACTGGTGAAACATGGTCAGAAAAAAATGATCTCGTCGATAACCCAAAAGAAGAAAAAGCTGTTGAATTAATTGATCCCCAAAATAATGACATGAGAGCCGGTTATATTTCTAAGCCATATAATGATTTGTTTTTTCAGTTGGTATCAAAAGGTTACAGTATGACTGCGAGCGTTATATCTGTTGACGAAAATAGTGGACGGCCAACAATAGAAATTAGGGCCAAAGTTAACCTGGAGGATGTTAAAGCATGTGGGTGCGACTATATTATTAATTATGATTAAAATTAATAATAGCATTAGCGATATCCACAACATATCAGGACCCAAGTTCGTCTTTTGACTTTAACCAAATCATTAAAATGTCTGTTTTCAATGTTGACAGCGATGGATTTAAAGAATTTTTAGCACAGTTAACGCTAAACATGGCCTAACCAGTTTTTCAGCACACATACCGGAGCTCGAGGATGTTGCCAATCTCGTATTCTCGTATGGCTTTTCTGATGGCAGACTTCGATCCCTTTCTGAATAAACCGGCCGTTTCCCAATACTTAAAGGATAAGGGCGTGCATTCAACATCCATTACCGATAAAAACTTCAAAGGCTCGCTCTTGAGTGCGGTGCATCATCGGGGCAGTGCTTTTTCCGGTTATCATTTCACCTCAACGATACCGACATTGGCTGCTGGTGCATTGCGTGAAAGTGAGCGAAATTTCATTACCATCTATTGGCCCGGGCTTGATGCGTGTGCCCATCAGTATGGTCCGTCGAGCAATGAGACGGAAGATGAAGCTTATCATGTTGATGCTGTATTGGCCCGGATGGTAGAGCGGGTGAAAGATATCAAAGGCGACACAAACGATACATTATTTGTCATGACAGCAGATCACGGACAGGTATTCATTGATGAGGCACAATCCCTGAATCTCAATTCATATCCGGAGCTGTTGTCAAAACTGCGAATGCCGCCAGCCGGTGAACGGCGCTCGTTATATCTTTATCCAAAAGAAGGCGAGGAGCGAGACGTGCGGGAATGGGCTGAGGAAAAGGGCGCAACTGTTTTCACGCGCGAAGAAGCACAAGCCCATGGGTTATTCGGAGACAGCGAAATGAACGCTGAGCTGGCTGAGCGGATTGGTGAATTAATCGTCCTGCCGCCTGGAACGTCACAGTGGGTTTACGATCCACCACAGGCTAAAGGTTCACTTGGTTTCTTTAAAGGTGCGCACGGCGGGCTGCATGAAGATGAAATGATTGTGCCATGTTTGATGTGGCGGGGTTGAGTTTTTAATCGATTCATCGTGCGAACTCGTGCGGGGAACCTGCGCTACAGCCTTACACAATCTCCACTGTATAAAAACACTTAAGAGAGAATAAAAATCTTGATAATAGATTTCTGCATGTTACTATAAACACATTGGCAATTGCATAAGCGATGAGCACTAACGTGAGTTTATGGCTGAGAAGGACAATACGTTTTGCCCCGTTGCACTCGGACCCGGATAATGCCGGTGTGGGGAAGTGTGTTTGTATATAGCCATTCAATTTAAACATACTGCACGCCGGGATGCAGTTTTTTTATGCAATGAAGCTTAGTTACGTGATACAACAGAAGGGGGAAGTGAGATGCCTTACATACGAAATTTTTTGTTTATTTTACTTTTATTTCTCTTGGTATTGACCGCTTGCAGTGGAGAAGGACAAGAGGAAACAGCGTCTGAGGCGGACACCGGCGAAACGGAAGAAAAGGTGGTCCAGCTGAGCGCTTCGGGTGAAATTCCCGGTCTGAATCCAACAATGGCTGACAACAACATGAGCTTTAATGTCATCAATCAGGTATTTGAAGGGCTATACCGTCTGGATAAAGAGGGTGAGCCGCAATTGGCCATGGCGGCAAGCGAACCTGAAGTCAGTGATGATAATCGCGTTTATACCTTCGAAATACGAGAAGACGCCACATGGTCGGATGGCTCACCCGTAACGGCGGACGATTTTGAATATGCCTGGAAAAAAGCGGTTAATCCGGAGACAGGTGCCGCATACGGACCACAGTTTGAAGAGATTGTTGCAGGGGCATCTGAGATTTTAAAAGGTGACAAGCCGGTTGATGAACTCGGTGTTGAGGCACTGGATGAGAAAACATTGAAAGTGACACTGGAAGAGCCGGTGCCATATTTCAAAGATTTATTGACGACAGCGATATTTTTCCCGCAGCCTAAAGCCTTCATCAAGGAGCAAGGCGAACAATACGCAACGGACAGTGAACATACGTTGTATAACGGGCCGTTTGTCCTGGAAAACTGGAACGGAACCGGCAATACATGGACGTATGCCAAAAATGATCAGTACTGGGATAAGGGTTCTGTCAACGTTGACAAGATTGAGGTTAATGTTGTGAAAGATACACAGACTGCGGTCGATCTTTATGAAAATGACCAGCTGGATCGGGTGGATTTGACGGGTGATTTTGTTGATCAGTATGCATCGAATGATGAATACCACACCTTTTTAACGGGTGGGGTTCGATTTTTGAAAATGAACCAAGGAAAGAAAGGCGAATCGACGGATCTTGCCAATTTGAACATCCGAAAAGCATTGAATATGGCACTGGACAGGGATGTTATCGTCAACGACATTCTCAATAACGGATCCCAGGTTCTCTATGGCACGGTACCACGAGGCGTATCAGAAAACCCGGAAACCGGCGAGGACTTTCGCGAGGAAAATGGTGCTCTGATTCAGTCTGATGTGGATCAGGCGAAAGAACACTTCCAGCAAGGATTAGAGGAACTGGACAAGGAGGAATTGGAGTTCGTCCTGACGACATCTGATTCCAGTTCAAACAAAACCATTGCGGAAAATCTCAAATATCAGTGGGAATCAAATCTTCCCGGGCTGACGATAACAATTCAAAACGTACCGCCTGAACAAAGCGTGGATGCTAACGTCAATCAGGAGTATGAGCTGATTTTAACGGGGTGGAGCGGCGACTATCAGGATCCAATGACTTATTTGAATCTGTTTATTACCGACAGTCCAGGCAACCATACAGGTTATTCGGACGAAGAATATGACGAGCTGGTCCTGAAATCCAAATCCTCCCTGGCCGATGAGCCGATGGAGCGGTGGAATGCCTTGTTGGAAGCGGAAAGAAAGCTGATTGAAGAGAGTGCCGTACTCGTCCCGCTCTACCAAACCGGGACGGCCTGCTTGCAAAAAGACAATGTCAAAAATATCATTAACTATAAGGTCAGTGCGGACAACTATAAATGGGTTGATGTGGAAGAATAGATATGTATCACGCGAGATCCAATTCTTTTAGCAAGATAGAGGCAGGTTGTTTATGCCTGCCTCTGTTTTTACGTTTTATATAAGGGAAAACAGTTATTGTTTCGGGATTATTAATCCTCAAATTCAATTTTTTCGCCGTCTTTAAATGTGATTTCTAACTCAAATTCCTCGTAATTGGATTCCAAGGAAAATGCATCCAATGTTTGCTGAATGGCATCTTCTTTATTCGTATCCGTGTCGATTGAGAGCTTGTTTACATTTGGATAAACTTGGTTAAATGCTTCCTGTCCGTTAATATCAACATTACTCTCATCATCTTCCAGTTCTGCATCCACATCACTGTTCTGATCTTTTTCTAAGGAAGCTTCGAATGAAGTATTCCCTTCATATTCGACAGATAACTCAAAATCAGCATAATCAAGGTTTTCCATTTTGGTCTGCATGTCTTCGGATGTATTTGTTGTGGAGTCATTCGTGCTGCTGCTGTCTTGCTCACCAGTATTATTATTTTGATCTTCGTTAGTCGTTTCATCAGTTCCCTCTTCAGCAGTCGTATCATTATTCTCGCCATTACCACCGCCGCCACATGCTGCTAACGTTAGTGCCAGCATGGCGATTGTTGCTAACCACAAAATTCGTTTCATTTTATGACCTCCTTTTTCTTGTATTTGGTAGTCTTCCCGGTCTTGTCCAAAATAAAAACAAAAGGCAGATTGGAGGTAATTTGCGTGGGGATGGGAAAGCGTGGCAAGTCACTGCGCGAAATCGGTTTGGGACTGTGTGAAATTCGATCATCATCACCGCGCGGCGATCAAAAAATGAGTAAAGTTGATGAGATAATACTCCCGAAAAATGGTGATACTTAAATGTCAGAGGTTTATATTGTAGTCTTTGATAATTGATAAAACAATTTTAGAATGGTATCATAAAATTAATTATCCCCATCAAAATAGTGTGGATTATTAAGGAGGAAATAAAATGAGCCAAGTTCCATTGATTGTGACGACTGACTGGCTGGTGGAAAGACTGGATGATCCGAAATTACGATTAATAGATGCCACGACATTTCTAAAACGGCCTGATGATGGTGGTTATTATGATGTATGGTCAGGTGAGGACGCGTATAAAGAAGGCCATATCCCCGGTGCTGTTTTCGCTGATTTGTTGAATGATCTTTCTGACCCGGATTCGGAGTTCGCTTTCACTGTTCCTTCAAGAGAACGATTCACCAGTAAAATGAGTGAACTGGGTGTCGGTGACAATGATACGTATGTTGTCGTGTATGACAGCGGATTAGCTGAAGCAGGAGCGTCGGTTGTCGCTTCCGACTGGGCATCACGGCTTGCCTGGCAGCTGCAATATGAAGGACTGGATGAGGTTGCAGTGCTTGATGGCGGTTTCCAGAAATGGCAGGAGGAAGGACGCCCTGTTTCAACTGATCCCGGATCTTATCCGAAAGCTAATTTCACAGGGGAGCGTCGTCCTGAATTATTGGCGACGAAAGAGGATGTAAAAAATGCGATGAATGACGATAATGTCGTTCTCGTTAACAGTCTGACGAAAGCAGACTTTAATGGTGAAACAGACACCTATGAGCGCAGCGGGCATATCCCGGGCAGTGTCAATGTTTTCTTTGGCGACCACTCAGATCCGGAATCGAAAGAACTGCATGACGATAATAAATTGCGTGAGGCATTTGAAAAATCAGGAGCACTTGACCCTGATAAGAAGGTCATAACCTATTGCGGGAGCGGCATTGCTGCAACGTGGAACGCCCTGATTTTGAATAAGTTAGGACAAAATAACGTTGCCATGTACGATGGTTCCATGACTGAATGGGCTGCAGATAAATCACTTCCGTTAGATACAGCGGAAAAAGATAAATAAATGTTGAAAAGACGCCAGTGAGTGATGCTGGTGTCTTTTTATCCCGCATGTAACTGGAGTAAGACCCCCCCACCTCAAATGTTCCGAGTATACGATGAAGATTAGGTGGGGGATCAACTGCCGGTAAATGTCCGATTCGTTCATCTAACAATCAGTGGGGGAAGAAAGAAACCCCCCACTGATTGAAGATTCACTATATTTATGAGAGAGATTGGATCAGGTCTTAGCATATCTGCTATCAGGAGACGATTGGATTTATAGATGACATGAAAATCGCTGTAGATTGATTAATCATCGCTATAGTTCAGATCAACACTGCTGTAGTTTAGAAGAGAATCGCTTTAGATAAAAAGACCCCGGCAATCAAACGCCGCGGCCCTTGTTTTAATACGTTTCTATTTCACTTCCAACAGCTTACTTCCTGCTTCAACATGTTTTGCGTCAACTGGTGTAATAGCTTCATAGTTGTTTGAGTTGGTGATGACAACGGGTGATGCGATATTGAAACCTTTGTTTTTAATTGCTTCAATATCAAACGTGCATAAGAGCTGGCCTGCTTTGACTTCATCATCTTGGGATACGTGCAGTTCAAATACCTTTTCTTTGATATCGACTGTATCCAGTCCGATATGCAGCAATATCTCGGCTCCATTGTCTGAAGTGATTCCAACGGCATGGCCGGTCGGATAAACCGTCGACACTGTTCCCGCAGCAGGTGCATATAATTTGCCTTCAGTTGGGTAAATTGCGATGCCTTTGCCGACGAGTTCATTTGCGAAAACTTCATCCGTGAGTTCATTCAATGGGCGTAATTCCCCGGTTAAAGGACTCTTGATATGCGTCTCGTCGCCGTCTTGTCTGGATGCAGCTGCTTCCTGCTTCGGCTGATTAGTACTCGTCTGAGAAGGGGTCTCACCGTAGAGTTTGTACACCATTTCCTCTTTGAAGCCAAACAGATACGTCAGGATGAACCCGCCGATATAAGAAATGACAAGCCCGATAATATACAGTAAATAGTTGTTGTCAGCTATTAGCGGGATCATGACAATGCCTGAAGGCCCCACAGTAATCGCACCTACACTGGACAGGGATAGAAATGCACCGCCGAACCCGGCACCAAGACTGGCTGTGATAAATGGCCGGCCTAGTGGCAGGGTGACACCGTATATAAGCGGTTCACCAATTCCCAGAAAGCCAACAGGCGTAACACTTGCGACTGTATTTTTCAGACGTTTGCTTTTGGTTTTAAGATAAATGGCGATCATGGCACCGACTTGTCCGCCGCCTGCCATCGCAAGGATTGGAAGCAGCGTCGTTGAGCCAAACTGCTCAATCAATTCCAGGTGTACTGGAATCAGTCCCTGGTGCATGCCGACTGTCACCAGTGGAAGGAATGTCGCTGACAGGATAAACCCGCCGATGACACCGCCGGCTTCAAGCATGCCGTCAACAAGGAACCATGTAATGCCGTCCATTAGTATGCCGGCAATCGGCTGGATGACAACGATTGTTGCAAGAGACCCAACCATAACGGTAATCAATGGTGTTAAAATTAAATCCAGACTATCCGGTACATGATTACGGATAAATTTCTCTATTTTGGTAAACAGATAAGCAGCTACAATAACACCTAACAGACCGCCGAGACCGGAGCTGACGCTTAAGTCCAGTCCAAACAAACTTAACGTGCCGATATCGCCTAACACCGGTGCATAAATCAGTAAACCTGCAATGCCGCCGAGGACCATTGTTCCGCCGAATTCTCTCGCCGTATTGATACCAACAAACACACCGAGTGAACCAAAGAGCAAACCACCGATCGATTGCAGCAGCATGTACCAGTCTGACTCGAGAACTGCCTCATTTATCATGTCGGCATCTGCCATGTTCAAAATCAAGTTGGCAATACCGAGCATTAAACCGGAGGCGACCAGCCCTGGCACGATTGGCACAAAAATGTTACCAATGTGCCTGAATAGCTGCTGGAAGCTTGATGTTTGTTTTGCTTTATATGACGCCTTCGTATCTCCGGCAAGATCGAATTCGCTGGCATCATCTTCGCCTTCAACATCCACATTAATCCGTGTGCTTTCGTGTATTTCATTGGCAACTTTTGTTACTTTTCCGGGGCCCAAAACAATTTGGATGGTACCCTGATCAATGACACTTAAGACTTCATCATAGCCTTTGATCGCTTCAAGATCGACATTATTGCGTGATTTAAGATTAATCCGCAACCGCGTTATACAATTCGTGAGGCTGGCAATGTTTCCCTCGCCGCCAAGGTTTTTAACAATTATTTGTGCCAGTTCTTTATTATTCATGGTGTTCACCATCCTTTTCTGCTAGTCTGATAGCTTTGCGCACAAATCCATTTGTCTGTTCAAGATGTGCTTTTGCCTCGTCATAACTGCACTGTAATTTGATCATAATAATGGCTATTTTTGGATTTTGCTCCGATTT
This sequence comes from Lentibacillus amyloliquefaciens, assembly GCF_001307805.1. GTDB lineage: Bacteria > Bacillota > Bacilli > Bacillales > Amphibacillaceae > Lentibacillus > Lentibacillus amyloliquefaciens. The sequence goes on from NZ_CP013862.1 coordinate 3,457,108, forward strand.
TTCTAAATAGGCTGCGGCTGTATCAGTATCGGCTTGTGCAGCACGCGAGACAATATTTTTAGCCCGCTTTCGGAGTTTTTCGTTGGTTGGCTGTACATCGACCATTAGATTTTTATAGACCTTGCCAATGCCAATCATGGAACTTGTTGAAATCATATTTAACGCCAGTTTTTGCGCCGTCCCTGCTTTCAGTCGGGTGGATCCTGTTAAAATTTCCGGACCGACTTCAATTTCAATTGGAATGTCCGCATAGTGACTAATTTTGGCATTTTTGTTGCAACTAATCGCTGCTGTAAGCGCGCCGACTTGATGGCTGTATGTCAAGCCGCCAATACAATACGGGGTGCGCCCGCTCGCAGCTAAAGCGATGACGGTATCGCTTTCATTCAAATTCAAGTCTTTCAGGTCAGTCTTAGCTTGATCGGGATCATCTTCAGCCCCTTCAACAGCATCCGTAATGGCTTCCTGGCCTCCTGCGATAAGACTCCTGACTTTTTCAGGATCTGTGCCAAATGTCGGCGGGCACTCTGCCGCATCCAGAATTCCCAGTCTGCCGCTGGTGCCAGCCCCGATATAAATGAGCCGGCCGCCTTTTTCAAATGAGTCAATGACGGCTTGAGCAGCTTTTTCAATTTGGTTTATTTCGTTATTCACTGCTTCGGGAACTGTTTTATCTTCTTCGTTCATCACCTGTAATATTTCACGGGTACTCATTTCGTCCAAATTCATGGTTTTATGATTCTGTTCTTCTGTTGTTGTTCTTGTTTTGGTCACGTTTAAGTTTCCTCCTTCTGACTTTTCTGGATGATGTCATACGTTTCGTTTAGATGTGCCAGGGATTTGTCGTAATCCTCGTAAGCACATGCGGTATAGAGCATGTCGATCACATTTAATGAAGCGATTCGTGACGACATGGCAGCACTCCGGAACTCATCTTCCTGAGCGGCGACATATAAGACGGCATCCGCCATGTCACTCAAATGCGAATTGGCATATTTCGTTACGGCAATAACCTTTGCCCCTTTGGATTGAGCAATTTGCACACAGTCCAAAACTTCCTGTGTTTCACCCGAATAGGAGATAGCGATTGCCACGTCCCGATCGTCCAAATTGACAGCAGATACCTTTTGCATATGAAAATCACTATATGCTGTACACGCTTTATTAATCCGCATAAATTTCTGAACAGCATCAAACGCGATTAAAAGACTTGCCCCAATACCGTAAAAGTCAATCTTCCGCGCATTAATTAAATACTGGTTGGCGGTTTTAAATTGATCTTTTTGTAGTAATTGCAGCGAACTGTACAATGATTGGATGTTAGTATTCGTGATAACCGACATCATTTTATCGATGGAATCCTCGGGCGACAAGGTTTCCTGTTCCAAGTCGTGCAAATCAATCACCGCGAGATCACCGGATAATTTAAGCTTGAAATCTTTAAAGCCTTTGTAGCCAAGCGTCTGAGAGTAGCGCATAACAGCGGAAGGACTGGCATAACTGGCATGAGCGAGCTGATTGACGGTCATTGTTACTGCCTGTTCCGGATGATTTAAAATATATTTGGCGACCGCTCCTTCAGAGGGCTTAACGTAATTAAGCGATTCTCTTACTTTATATAAAATACCTTCCAGCATAATCACCTCCGTCACGTTTTACGTTAGCGCTTTCATATTTATATTAAATCTTATGGAATATAAATTCAATTAAAATAATATTTTTGGTATAAAATTTTAGATTTTGAAACTTAGTATGTGAGAGAAGGGAAAACGCAGACATATATTTAGTTTGTTCATAATTTTAATTTTAAAAATTGTTGAAAAATTAACAGGTAAATGTTTTAATAAGACTAGCAACTAAAAATTAAATGGGGAGGCGTCCATTATTTGAAAAAATAAACGCGACTGTCATTTAATGAAAGCGTTGTCAAAAAGAATTCGGTTTGACGGTTGTCTGGATCAAAAGGTACGTACCTTTATAAAGTTGTCATGATAAATCTTGAGGGAGGTATTTAAATGAAAAAGTGGCTGGTCTTTATCATGGTGTTGCTTGTAATGGTTGTGATTGCTGCATGTGCCGATGACTCGAGTCAGGAGGGTGAGGGCGGAAGTGATGCCGGCGCTGATACAGATGCTGATGCAGCTTCGGAAGGCGGGGATGCAACAACTCTTAGCTTTATTCATTGGCGTGGGGAGGACAAGGAAGTATTTGAAGATATTATTGCGCAATTCGAAGAGGCGAATCCTGACATCAATGTTGAAATGAATATCTATCCTTCAGAACAATACCAGTCAAACGCTCCACAGCTGTTGCGGGACGGGTCGATTGGTGATGTATTTACGTCATTCCCGGGTTCACAGTTTGAAACGTTAAAAGACGCCGGTTTCTTTTCTGATTTAAGTGACGAAGATTTCGTGAGTAAATTCTCGGAAGGATCATTGGGAGTTGGCCAGGCTGATGGCAAGCAGTTGGCAATTCCGTATCAAATGGTCTTTAACATGCCGGTGTACAATAAGGGCATGTTTGAAGAGCTTGGTCTGGAAGCCCCAACCAGCTGGTCAGAATATCAGGAGATGGCGGATACATTAATTGAAAATGACATTATTCCAATCGCTTTTCCGGGTGCTGACATCGGACCAAACCAGACGATGAACAGCATGATGATGAATAATGCAAAGGATGAGGATGTTTTTCAGAAACTGGAGTCAGGGGAAGAGTCGCTTACGAATGAATGGTGGACATCAACACTGGAAGACTTCAAATTTTTTAATGAAAATGGTTATTTCCAGAAGGATGCGTTAGGTACAAACCAGGATTCGGCCATGCAAATGGTTGCCAATGAAGAAGCAGCTATGTTGGCTACGGGATCCTATCATATGGCGACATTAAAAGAATTAAACCCCGACCTCGAATTGGGCTTTTTACCGCCAATAACGGCTGAAGCAGGTGAAGTGGCATACGAAGGCATTCACACCGCGACGTTTATGCTCGCTATTCATGAAAACTCTGAGAAGAAAGAAGAAGCGCGGAAGTTTATTGACTTTTTGAGTGATTCGGAAATAGCTTCTCAGTACGCAAATGGCACAGGCCAACACTTAACGGTTAAGGATGTGCAATATGATTCTGAAGAGCTGCAAAATACTGCCTATTGGATTACCGATAAAAAGACACGGTTCCAGCCGAGATATTTAATTACAAATGGCTCTGTTGAGGATGCGGTTCTTGGTTCGATTGAAAATGTATTGGGCGGTGCTTCTGTAGAAGACGCAGCTGAAGAGGCGCAGAAGATTGTTGAAGAAAATATAGAGTAACGCAAATCAAAGGCTCGCATGAATAGTAAACGCGAAGGACTGATTTTATGAAAATACCAAAGTCTATCTATCTGTTCTTTATACCGGGTTTAGCCCTCTATGCGCTATTTTTTCTTTTCCCAACGTTCAGTGCTTTATATTATTCGTTTACAGACTGGGATGGCATAAGCGCTGATTACAATTTTATCGGTCTGGAAAATTATGAAAAAGCTGCTCTGGGCGACAGTATTTTTATGAAGTCGGTCGGTAACAATCTGGAGTTTATGTTCTTTGTCGCGATATTCCAGACGTTGGTTGCTTTAGTGTTTGCTATATTTCTGGCGAAAAACACTAAATTTAACTATTTCCTACGAGCCTTGTTTTTCTTTCCGACGATCTTATCATCTGTATCGGTCGCGTTTATATGGGCATTTGTATATGATCCTAACCTTGGAATATTGAATCATTTGCTGACGATTACAGGGCTTGGGTTTTTGACGCAAAATTGGCTTGGTAACGGGGATATTGCCATTTATTCTTTGGCATTCACCCAGGTTTGGTTCCACGCGGGGCAGATGCTGATTATATTTGTGGCCGGATTGCATGCGATTCCTGTTGATTTGTATGAAGCAGCAAAGATGGAAGGTGCTACAAGGTGGCAGATATTCAGAAAAATCACCTGGCCCTTATTGGCACCGTCAGCAACCATTGTCATCGCTTATACGACCATTCAGTCTTTCCAGGCTTTCGATTTAGTCTTTGCCTTGACTGGCGGCGGACCTAATTATGCTACTGAGATTATTTCAACCTACATTTATAATGTAGCTTTCAGAAACTTTGATTTTGGTTATGCATCGGCTATCTCTGTTATCTTTATGGCCATCATTGCATTGATAACGTATATTCAGTTTAAAGTGTTGCGCTCAGGTCGTGTATCTTATTAGTGAGAGGGGCAATCAGGTTGTTTTTTAGACGGTTTGCGATACTTATCTATGCCATTTTAATATTAGTCCCGGTCATCATGGTCGTATTGACATCATTGAAAACGTTGGAGCAGACATTCGATAACCCGCTGGGGATACCTGTTGATGGGCTGATTCTCGATAATTTCAGGAATATATTTCAGGACCAGACGATGGCCGGCTATTTTGTGAACAGCTCGGTTGTGACGCTTTTCTCGGTTTCTTTCACATTATTTTTTGCGTCGATGATCGCTTATGGCATAACGCGGCTTAATAATTGGAAAGGGAATGGCCTGTTTGTATTGTTTACAGTCGGGATGATGGTACCGCCGCAAGTAAATATGGTTCCGTTATATTCGCTCGTTTCAAGTCTTGATCTGACTAATAGCCTGCTTGGACTTATTTTAGTCAATATATCGTCAACATTGCCAGTGGGTGTTTTTATATTAACCGGTTTTATGAAAACACTGCCGAAAGAATTATTCGAAGCTTCAACGATAGATGGAGCCGGCAACTGGCAAATATTTTCAAGGGTTGTCATTCCCTTATCGCTGCCATCGCTTTCCGCAACCGCCATATTTTTGTTTGTAATGCACTGGAACGACCTGCTGTATCCATTATTATTCATTACAGATAATGCTTATAAAACGCTTCCGCTCGCACTGCTGGATTTTCAGGGTCAGTATTTGACCAATTATCCAATGCTGTTTACCGGTGTTTTAATCGCTTCGGTTCCAATGGTCATTATGTATATCTTTTTGCAGCGCTATTTCGTAGCCGGCATGACGTCCGGCAGTGTAAAAGGCTGATACACACAACGCAATATGACGAAAGGAAGTGATGTTTCTTGGGTAAACTGTTATACCTTCCAATCGGCCGGCAGACATTTGATATGGAAACAGGGGAAAAGGAACGGGAGAAAAGCTCGCTCTTTTTAAACGAGCTGACTGATCAGCTTATTGAACCGGAGCGAATCATTACCGCACCAACTGAACTGGAAAAATTTATAAAAAATGTAAACAGTAATGAAATAACCGCTGTCATCTATCAAAGCATTACATTTGCGGATGGCCAATTTATCAGAGTACTGACTGATTACATTCCGGCTCCCGTCATTGTCTGGTCGGTCAGGGAACCGGCCGTCGGTGCAAGGCTCAGACTCAATTCACTGACGGGTGGGAACAGCACGTGTCATGTGCTGAAACATGATGGCCATCCATATACATTTGTGCTGGGCAACGCCGACGAAGCACACGTTCAATTAAAAATTAAGCAATACCTCGTCGTAAAAAAACTTATTGAGCGCATCAGCAATTTCAACATAGGCGTTCTCGGGGAGCACCAGCCGGGATTCTATTTTTCAGGTACAAATGAAGCGCAGTTGAAAGAACAATTCGGCATCGATGTCATTCGGATGGATTTGCAGGAAGCGTTCGATAAAAGTAAACAAATGCCTGAAGAGAAGTGGGATAAAGAAATCGCACGTGCTAAGCAGCAGGTGGTTGGATTAAACCCCAGCGATGAAACGGTTATGCGATTTGCCCAATTCACTTCTTTCGTTCGGGAAGAAATTCATCGTCTCAATATTTCTGCGCTATCGATTCGCTGCTGGCCGGAATTTTTTAATGAACTGGGTGCTGCTGCGTGTTCGACGTTGTCGCAGTTCACCGAAGAAGGCGTCGTTTCGTCGTGTGAATCCGATATTCATGGTGCACTTACGATGTTTATTCTCCAGGAGCTTTCCGGCGGTGAGGCGCCTTATCTCGGTGATATGGTGCATGTTAATGAAGCGAGCAATTCAGTTGTGTTCTGGCATTGCGGAGCCGGTGCATATTCACTGGCTCATCCGGAGCAGGGAGCGCAGCCGGGTGTTCATCCGAACCGCAAGCTCGGTTTTACGATGGAGTTCGGTCTCAAGCCCGGACAAGTGACGATTTTTAGAGTCGGCTATACCCCTGAAGGCTACAGGCTGCTTGTGATGCGCGGAAAAGCACTTGATACACCACAGCGTTTTAACGGTACATCGGTTGAAGTAGAGCTTGAGACCAACGTAACGGAAACACTTTATCACTTAATGGACGAAGGATTTGAACCGCATTACGGTTTGGTTTATGCGGATATCGCCGATAATTTAATCGAATTGGGCAAACAGCTTAAGCTGCCTGTGTCGGTCTATACAATGCATTGAAGGGAGCCGGGTGATCAATGAAGCATATTGCAATTGGGCAGGCAGGCGGCCCAACAGCCGTCTTAAACGCAACTTTGGCAGGGTTTGTCCGTGCTTTAAATCAAAAATGCTCCCTTACATTTATTATGAACGGGTATGAAGGATTGGTAAAAGAATATTTCTTACATGCAGATGATGATGTCATCAGCCGGGTTATCGCCCACGAAAAGGTTCCCGGCGCTGCATTGGGAGCTGGGCGGTATCCATTGAGTGAAGAACAGATGGTTCAATCAGTAAGGACGCTCCGCAAGTTTCAAATCGATACACTTGTATTCATTGGCGGCAACGGAACAATGGAGGCACTTGCGAAAATTAAGGCTGAGGCTGACCGTCAAAGCTACCCGCTGCAAACGCTGGGGCTGCCTAAAACGGTAGACAACGATCTTGGCGGCACCGATCATTCGCCGGGATTCGGAAGTGCGGCGAAATATGTGGCACAAGTGACCAGGGACATGGGACGCGATATCCTTGCGATGAATAATTTTGAGCAAGTGCGGATTCTCGAAACGATGGGCAGAAATGCCGGCTGGCTGGCTGCGGCCTCAGGTTTGCTGAAAGAACACGCAGAAGATGGTCCGCATTTTATTGGGTTACCAGAAAAGCCTTTAAACCCTGATTTTTTATTCAATCAAATAAGCGAGTCGGTTAAGTGTTATGGTGCAGCGCTCATTGTTGTCAGTGAAGGTGTCCGGTGGGAAAAAGGCAATCGGGTGATACGGGATCAGGTCAATGGCCGCCCGATACTTGGCGGAATATCACAGGCGATTGAACAGACAATCAGAGATAACATGGGCGTCATGGTGCGCTCAGAATTGCTGGGTATGAATCAACGAAGTTGTGCAGCAGCTGTGTCACCGACTGATTTTCATGAAGCGGTTCAGGTCGGGAAAGTGGGGGCAAGATGGCTGTTTGATGGTGCTTCAGATGTCATGGTCGCTTTACAGCGTGCTGGGGGTCCCGACTATGCGATTGATTTTTCGCCAGTTTCTTCACAAACCGTTGTTCAAAAAGGGGAGCGTCAACTCCCTGACAAATTTTTAAATGATCTGAACGCCTACAACGAATGGCTGCGTCCGTTAGTCGGAGAAAGGCTGCCCGTTTATCCGCCACCATTGCAAGGGAGACAGAACAATGGACACATACGAATTGGATCACAGCAAAAATGAAGCATTATATCTGCAAATAAAAGATATTCTCGTCAGGCGCATTCAAGAGGGTGTGTGGGCGGAGTACTCACTCATCCCTACCGAGCGAGAATTGATGAAAGAATTTAATGTGAGCAGATCAACCGTGAGGCAGGCGATTTCAATCCTGGTCCAAACCGGGTTGCTGGAAAAAACCCAAGGGCGCGGCACGATTGTTAAACCTCAAAAACTCGTAGGCCGCCTGGGGAGATTAAAAGGATTTGCCGAGGAAGTGGCCGAAAAGGGACAAGACCCCCAGTCGAAACTTATAAGAGCAGGCTTCAAAAACCAACTTTTTACCGAAAAAGCGATGCTTGATGTTAATGAAAATGAATCGATTCTGCTCGTTGAACGCATACGGCTTGCAGATGAGACGCCCATTGCGTTGGAACGGACATGCTGGCCACATGACATCGGTACTATTTTAATGCAGTACGATTTGAACGCAGCACGGTATTACGACATTTTGGAGAATCATAATATTTATTTGAATAAAGCACATGAAAAAATTGCGGCCATTAACGCGACACAGGATGAAGCCGATTTGCTTGGTATACGGCCAGGCGAGGCGTTGCTTGAAATGAATCGTTTAAGCTTTGGCATGGATAATCATCCAATTGAATACACGAAAACAAAATATCGCAGCGATCAGTATCATTATGATATTGAATTGAACAGGTAGTAGGAACACAGGCCGACCATAGACTTCGTATCGTAACAGATAGCCTGATAAATTAAAATTCAGGAGGTGACTGATTTGAGTAATAATTTCTATACCGGCTTTTTTAAATCGGACCATTTGAGCGACAGGGATAAGTATCTTTTTGCAAAACCAAGTCCGGCGTATAAGTTTAATATAATCGGTGCAGGGATGATTGGTCAGGAACATATTAGGGTGACGATGCTCGAGGGAAGGGCAACTATTCATGGTATATTTGATATTAACACCAACAGCATCGCTAATACGGGTGAATTTTTCCGGCGGGAGTACCCTGCAGAACCTGACTTAAAAGTTTATGAAACGCTGGAGGCGGTATGTCATGACCCGGAAGTCGACGGGCTGATCATTTGTACGCCGAATTACACACATAAAGATGTTATCAAAGAAGCGATCAAATCAGGGAAACATATTCTGGTGGAGAAACCGATGACGACAACCGTAAAAGATGCCCGGGAAATCAGTAACCTGGCAAAAGACTATGAATCTGTATTTCAGATTGGTCTGCAATACAGACATAAATCGATTTATACAGAAGCCACCCATGAATTACTGGAACGAAAAGCTGCAGGGAATATTAAGACCATAAGCATTGTGGAACATCGCGTTCCATTTTTGGATAAAGTAAACCAATGGAACAAGTTCAGTCATTATTCAGGCGGGACGATGATCGAAAAATGCTGCCATTATTTTGATCTATTAAATTTTTATGCCCAATCGAAGCCTGAAAAAGTTTATGCAACCGGTGGGATGGATGTAAACTATCATGATTTCAAATATGACGGCAACGCGTCGGATATTGTGGACAATGCCATGGTCATCGTCAATTATGAAAATGGCATAAAAGCCCAATTTAACTTATGCATGTTTGCGCCAATGTTTTATGAAGAGATCATCGTGTGTGGTGATAAAGGCAGACTAAAGGCATATGAGAACGATGACTTTTTACCTTTGAATCGTGAGAAGACATATTTAGAGGTATTAAGCGGTGAAAATGGTCCCGCCAAAACAGCACATCCCTGCTATCCGTCCGTTATCCAGGAAAGTGGACATAACGGTGCCACGTATTATGAGCATAAATATTTTATTGATAATATGGAAAGAAATCATCAATCAACAGCTACGGTGGAAGATGGCTTTTGGTCGATTGTTGTCGGTGAAGCTGCTGAACGCTCCATAAAAACAGGAGATGTTATTAACATACGCGAAATGATAGACGCGGAGATCGGTTCCAAATTATAAAATCAATGAGCTTATAAACGAGTGTAGGCGAGGCATTACAGAGGGCAGGAGTCTAAAATGGGAGAGGGTCGGAATGAAGTACAGTTATATTTCACATCTTTATTGTCCGAAATGCGGGAATACATATGAAACCAGTGAGCAGTATCAGCTGTGCACGTGCGGATCGCCCTTGCTGGTCGACTATGATCTGGAAGGAATTAGCAGAAATTTATCGCCTGATGTGCTGGCGCTGCGGGAACCATCATTGTGGCGATACCATGAATTATTGCCGGTTGAAAATGCAGCCAATGTTGTGTCATTAGGCGAGGGTATGACACCATTAACATTGTTCCCTCGAGTCGGAGAAAATATGGCCATTGAAAAGCTGTACATGAAGGATGAAGGGCTGGTTCCGACCGGCAGTTTTAAGGCAAGGGGTGCAACTGTTGGCGTGTCGAAAGCGAGAGAGGTTGGTGTTAAAGAGCTGGCTATGCCAACGAATGGGAATGCCGGTGCCGCCTGGGGGTTGTATGCTGCCAGGGCAGGCATGAAAGCGACGATTGTCATGCCGTATGATGCGCCTGAAATCACACGAAATGAAGTCGCATTGTCCGGTGCGAATTTGTACTTAGTCAACGGGCTCATAAGTGATGCCGGCAAAATCGTCGCAAAAGCGGTCGGGGACTATAATCTTTACGACGCGTCCACCTTAAAGGAACCTTATCGGATTGAAGGCAAAAAAACAATGGGTCTTGAAATCGCAGAGCAATTTAACTGGCAGTTGCCTGATGTAATCCTGTACCCGACTGGAGGCGGTGTCGGCCTGATTGGGATCTATAAAGCTTTGAAAGAGTTAAAAGCGTTGGGCTGGGTGGAGGGAAAGCTACCACGTTTAGTAGCTGTTCAATCAACAGGCTGTGCGCCAATTGTTAAAGCATGGGAGGAAGGAAGGCGAGAGTCCGATTTCTGGAAGGATTCCGAAACACTTGCGTTCGGTATAAACGTTCCAAAAGCACTGGGTGATTTTCTCGTGTTGGATGCCATATCTGATACAGAAGGCTGTGCGGTTGCGGTAGATGACGAGTCGATGCTTCAAGAGCAGGAGAAAATCGCACAAATGGAAGGGAATTTTATTTGTCCGGAAGGTGCGGCGACAATTACAGCCGCCCGCAAATTGCGGGAGAATGGATGGATTGGAGCAGATGAGACAGTCGTTGTCCTGAACACCGGCGCCGGCATTAAATATCCTGATACGGTCCAAGTAAAGCCGGAAATGCTGAAGAAAGAAGACACGATTGTTAAGAAGGTTGAGGAAAGTGAAAGTTAAGGTAATTGTTTATTGAAAATGAAGGCGGCTGCTCGTTAAGCTGCCTTTTTCGCGAGTAGCAGCAGCAGCACATACACTATAGGGTGCAAGTCCCGACTGTGTCCGAACAGCCTATTAATGCTAGAATAACCCAAATGGTGTCGTTAGAGGATCTGGTAATTACAAATCCGATGCGGAAAAATGAAATTGCTCTTTTTAAGAAAGAATTCACAGCGAACCCCTTGAAAATGGACAACGTTGTCACCATGCCTCATATCGGATCAGCAACCCAGGAAACACGATACAAAATGGGGGTAATCGCTGTCCAAAACCTGGTCCAGGGTCTCAATGGTGAGGAGCCAGTTAATCAAATTCATAAAGAGTAGTTATTAGTAATCTATTTAAAATAGTATTCTTGCCAGATAAATAACGCCTGTAACGGAAACAGCACTGAATAGTGTCGAGAATAACACTATTTGGGCGGCAAGCTGTGGGTAATTATCGTATTCCTGGGCAATTACTGAACTGTTTACCGATGTCGGCATAGCTGATGCGATAAGAAGTGCTTGTGCCGCCATCCCATCGATTCCGAATATAAAAATGATAGCAAGTGCAATGGCCGGGCCGATTAGAAGCCGAAGCATCACACTGGAATAAACAGGCTTCAATGCTGATGTTATCCTGATCTGTGCCACTTGTGCACCTAAAAGGATAAGTGCAATGGCAATCATTGCATCCGCAATATAATTGGCCGGCACCCAGACAAAATCAGGAAGGGAAACGTTCGTTAAGTTTAGGATAACACCCGCGAGCATGGCATACAGCACAGGCATCTTTAAATATCCGAATAATGCGCGCAGCTTGCCGATTTTGACTGACTGCAGCGCGAAAATCCCGTATGAAAATGTCAGGATGTTTTGCATGGTTAGGATGATAACCTGAATCGACATGGCAAATGGATCGCCTTTAAAGACGAGATCGTTGACCGGCACCCCGTAGTTTCCCGAGTTAAAAAAGATGACACTATTCGTAAATGTCGTTCCTTTTGCCTGATCGTATCCTTGCAGTTTAATAATCGCTTTGGAGAGAATGAATAATATCAATATATATAGGATGAAAAATAATACGACAAGCGAAAAGACCTTAGGTGAGAACTCTGTGCTGTACAACTTCACAAAAATAAAACCCGGGACAAGAAAATAAATATTCAATTTGGCCAATGTCTGCAGATTCAGGTCAAATTTTTTATGCATGAAAAAGCCAATTCCCATAATAATGAAGATGGGCAGCAGAATATCAATTAATATTGTGAATAGTTCGGTCATGACTGGATGCGTCCTTTCTATCGATGCCAGGTTAATTCATTACGAGATTAATACTCATATCGTACAATATAAAAATATCGAATAAAAGATTTTCGATAAATTGGTATGTGGAAAGGGGTTGATTTATAGAGTAAGTGAATGTGCTTTAACAATTACTTTCCTTTAATAATGCTTTCCGGTTGAAGCTGATGTCAATCATTGCTTCCTGTCGCCAGATCAATAAGTGCTATAGTAAAAATTAATAAGAGTATTGAATTTTTCGGAATTTTAAGGTATTATTTTAATAACTGCAAAATTGGTACGGATGAATATAAAATCCGGAGCACAATCATTAACTACATTAAGAAGGGACCATCTTTGTGCAATTAAACTACGACAGTTCAATGCCATTACATGTACAACTAAAATCTATCATCGAAAACAAAGTAGCACAAGGCGAACTTACCGGGCAAATTCCGACTGAACGGAATTTTATGGAATACTATAATGTCAGCAGGAGCACCGTTCGGGAAGCAATTAATCTTCTTGTCCGGGAAGGGGTTTTGGAAAAGCGGCATGGCAGCGGGACGTTCGTCTCAATAAAGCCAATTCATCAGTGGCTGGGCAACCTTACAAGCACCACGGAAATGATCAGGCAAAGGGGAAAGAAGCCGGGGGCTAAGTTAATAGAACACTATAAAATGACACCGGAAACGTATATTCAGGAGAAAGCCGGGTTTAAAGAGGCCTTTTTTATTAAACGGGTCCGCTATGCGGATGATATGCCGATTGGTGTTGAATGTCATTATTATCCGATTGATATTGGTGAAGCGATTGCCAAGTATGACTTAAATGATACTACACTATATGAAATTGAAGAAAATGAGCTGGGGATATTGTTTGCAGAAGCAAGCCAGGTGATCGGTATCGGCATTATACCTGATGAAGAAGCGGTTCACCTGAGTATTCCGAAAATGTCTCACGTATTGGTTGCTGAACGGATCATAAAAAATCAAAAAGGCGATATTGTTGAGTTTGAAAAGGCCTACTACCGCAGTGATATGTTTAACTTTCAAATTAATCTGTCCCGCAAATTCGGATGAACTTCTTCCTGCCCCCAGCAGGTTTCTCTCCTCCAATCTGGCAATCATTATAATGCGTTATAAGATTTATTATCATTTAAAATAACAGAATTAACAAAAAATATTGAAATTCATATATGTCATCCCATATACTGTATATAAGCAAATTGAAATTGGTACGGACGTCCTTATGTATTTGCTCATTTTTTAAGAAGGATTGGAGGTATTAAGATGATTGTTGGTGTACCCAGAGAAGTCAAATATAAAGAAAAACGTGTGGCACTGACCCCCAACCGGTGTGAGCATGTTTACTGATGCCGGTCATGATGTCCTGATTGAAACGGTTGCTGGAAATGGAAGCGGTTTCGGCTGATGAATACGAAGCAGCGGGGGCTAAGATTCATCAGACAACAAACGAAGCATGGAGACATTATGCGGTGGCCAATATACCTAGTGCGGTTGCACGAACATCCACCATGTCCCTGACTAATAATACGAGTCAGTATGGGGTGTTATTGGCCAATAAAGGATTGGACAAAGCCGCAAAGGCGAATGCAGCTTTTGCAAAAGCTGTCAACACGCATGAAGGCGCTGTCAAAGATCAACCAGTTGCTGAAACCCACACGAGGCGCTCGAATCTGTTTTGGAAGGCAAGCCGGTCACGTCGTAATTTAAAATTAATGAATGAAAAGGGGGAGGAAAAATGAAGGCAGAAGCTGAAATGAATCAGACAGTAACCGGAAAAGAGTCACGACTGTGGAATGCCATGCATAAACACAACCCGGATGCCAAAGCGACAGTTGCTGTTTCCGGGGAGGGATCGTGGTTTACCGATGAAGAAGGCAATCAATATCTTGATGGTGTGTCCGGACTGTGGTGTCTGAATCTCGGGTACGGGAGACAAGAGATTGTTGATGCGGCAGCTGAACAGATGAAAAAGTTATCGTATTTCCCACTAACGATGAATCATCAGCCGGCGATTCAATTAGCTGATAAACTGAGCGAACTGCTCGAGGCTGACTATCAGACCTTTTTCTCTAACAGCGGTTCTGAGGCTAACGAAACAGCGTTTAAAATTGCCCGGCAATATCACATGCAAACAGGCAATCCGGGCAAGTATAAATTTATTTCGCGTTACCGTGCTTATCACGGTTCGACCATGGGGGCTATGAGTGCAACCGCCCAGGCTAACCGCCGGGTAAAATATGATCCGTCAGCCCCGGGTTTTCTGCATGTTGCACCGCCATACAGCTACCGTTCCCTATTTTCAGGCAGTGCGGAAGAAAAAGATTTGCGTGCAGCCGATGAGATGGAGGAAATGATCAAGTGGGAAGGCGAAGAAACAGTCGCGGCGGTCATTATGGAGCCGTTCATATCAGGCGGTGGCGTAATTATCCCATCCATGAAATATATTCAGCGTGTTGCTGACATTTGTGAGAAATACAATGTGCTGCTGATTATGGATGAAGTGGTGTCAGGTTTTGGGCGGACCGGCAAGATGTTCGGTTTCAAACATACAGCCGGCGTACAGCCTGACATTGTCACGATGGCAAAAGGGCTGACAAGCGGCTACTTGCCACTTGGGGCCACATCGGTTAAAGCCGAAATCTATGAGGCATTTAAACAGGAAGGAAAGGACAATCACCTGCGTCATGTTTCAACGTACGGCGGCCATCCGGCAGCTTGTGCGGTCGGATTGAAGAATATTGAAATCATTGAGAAGGAAAAAATCGTGGACCGGGTGAATGAACTCGGTAATTCTAAACTGATAGAATTGCATGATCTGATGAATCACAAGCATGTAGGAGAAGTACGTCAGGCCGGCTTTTTGCTGGGTTTGGAAATGGTTAATGATAAGACGACAAAAGAACCGTTATCAGAAGCCAAAATGGGCGAAATTGTCGGAGCGTGCAAACAAAAAGGGCTCGTAATCGGCAAGAATGGCGATACTGTGCCGGGCGGCAACAATATTTTGATTATTGCTCCGCCGTTAACAAGCTCTGAAGAAGATTTGAATTTTATCATTGAGACAGTCAGCTCCGTCATGCACAGCATGTGAGTTTTGACGGCTGTGGCAATTTCACCGGATGGGCAGGTTATATACATGAATTATGAACGCTTAAAAACCTTTATCGCTGTGGCTGAAAAGAACAGTTTTTCGGAAGCTGCCAAAATGTTATTTGTGACACAGCCGACAATCACATCGCAAATTAAATCGTTGGAAGAAGAATTGGGGACAAAACTTTTTGAACGAACAACGAAGAAAGTTGAGATCACCCAATCGGCGAAAATTTTGCTGAAATATGCACGAGAAATTGTGCAGATGAATGATTATGCCCGTAAAGAGATTATGGAAATGGAAAGCATGACGTACGGTGAACTGGGTATGGGGTGCAGCTTAACGATCGGGGAATATATTTTGCCGGAGTTTCTCAAACAGTTTAAAGAGGACTATCCACTGATTCAAATTCAGGTAAAAATCGCAAACTCCCATCAGGTGATCAATTTGCTCAAGGACCAATTGATTGATGTGGGACTGATTGAAACACCAATAGAGGACAGCCAAATCAATCTGGAACCATTTCTGGAAGACGAAATTGTTTTAATTGCTGCACCCGATTACTTCACGGGTGATGATGTGCATATCAGCATGGAGAAAGTCAGGCAGTCGCCGCTGATTTTCCGGGAAGAGGGCTCGGGGACACGGTCAGCCGTCAATCATTATATGAAAAAAGCGGGACTGTCAAATGATGATTTGCAAATTCTTATGGAACTGGGAAGTACCGAGGCGATTAAAGCAGTGGTTGAATCAGGTCTGGGCGTCTCATTTATTTCGAAAAATGCTATTAAAAAAGAACAGAAATTGGGGTTGTTAAAAGCCTACTCGATAACAGACATGGCATTAAAACGGCATTTTTACATTGCCCACCGGAAAGACCACGTCCTGAAATCGTCAACTGAGTTGTTTTTGGAAACATTGCAGACGATTGTTAAGAAAAAAGAGACATCTGTGTCTGAACAGCCAGCAGGGAACCACTAATTTTTAAGGAGGACTTTAGATTATGGTCAAACAAACAGAAGAAATGAAGCAGGCAGTCAATCAGAAACAGAAAATGACGCCAAGTGAAGCGATTGTCGAGACGCTTGTGGCGGAAAATATTAAGGAAGTTTACGGGATTGTGGGCTCGGCGTTTATGGATATGCTTGATTTATTCCCGGCAGCGGGCATCCGCTTTATTCCGGTGCGCCATGAACAGAGCGCCGGCCATATGGCAGACGCTTATGAACGCGTTTCCGGTACGGCAGGTGTCATCGTCGGGCAAAATGGACCGGGGATTACGAACATGGTGACATCTGTTGCGGCGGCGAATCAGGCGCACAGTCCGTTGGTGGTTATTTCGCCGTCAGCCGGGACGAACGCGATCGGTCTGGACGGTTTCCAGGAAGCCAATCAAGTATCGATTTTCAAAGATATTACAAAAGAGACGGTCCAGGTGACAAATAAAAACCGGGTTGCCGATAAACTCCGGACAGCTTTCCGGATCGCTTATGCCGAACGCGGACCGGTTCTGTTCGATATCCCGCGTGATTTGTTTTACGGCGAAGTGGAAGATTATATTCTTGAGCCGCATCAGTACCGTGCCGATAAACGCGGTGTCGGTGATCCGCATCGATAGAGCGTGCTGTGGAACTGTTGAAGAACGCCAAAAATCCGGCGATCATCTCCGGCCGCGGCTCAGTTGACGCGGATGGTGTCGACTCCGTTGTGAAAATCGCTGAACATCTGACAGCTCCCGGCGCAACGGCGTATATGCATAATGACGCATTTCCGGCTGATCATCCGCTTGCGGTTGGGCCTATCGGCTATATGGGAGCCAAATCAGCTATGTATTCGCTGCAGGAAGCCGATGTCGTCCTGGCAATTGGTACACGGCTGTCACAGTTCGGGACGCTGCCGTGCTATGATATCGACTATTTCCCTGAGGATGCCAACATTATTCAAATCGATATCAACCCGCGCCAGGTCGGGCGGACGCACCCGGTTGAAGTGGGTATCATCGGTGATGCAAAAGCAGCCAGTGATGAGATTCACCGCCAGCTGACATCGGCCATGCCATCACCTGAAAAGGATAATGAACGGATTCAAGCTATAAGCAAACGCAAAGAAGCGTGGGATCAGGAACTCGTGGATTCAGCCATGGAAGACGGCAATCCAATTAACCCTAGACGTGCTTTATTGGAAATGAGCAAAGCCATGCCGGAAAATGCGATTGTGTCATCCGATATCGGTAACGTGTCATCGACAGCGAATGCCTATTTGAAGTTTAACCAGACCCGCCGTCACATTGCGGCGCTGACATTCGGAAATACCGGTTTTGCCTATCCGGCGGCTCTCGGTGCACAGCTTGCGGAACCGGATGCACCTGTATTTGCGATTGTCGGCGACGGTGCATGGGGCATGAGTCTGCATGAAGTGAGTACGGCGGTTGAACAGAATATCCCGGTCATTGCCTGTGTGTTTAACAACAAAGCCTGGGCCGCCGAGAAAAAGAATCAGGTCGATTACTATGATGACCGTTATGTCGGATCCAATATTGACGCGCCGGAATTTGCGGAAGTAGCGAAATCAATGGGAGCGCTTGGCTATACGATCGATCAACCGGAAGATATTGTTCCGGCGATTGAAGAGGTGTTGAAAAAGCGCAAGCCTGCTGTATTGAATATTTATGTCGACGGCACGCAGCTGGCACCGCCATTCCGTAAAGATGCCTTGAAGATGCCGACGCGTTTCTTGGATAAGTATAAGCATTTGGATTATGAGGTTTGGGGTGAATAAAAACGAAAGGGAGCTCTTTGTCCAATTTTGGACAGAGAGCTTTTTCATCGAAAAAACACTTTTCCTTACAGTTCAGCAACAATTCATATAAAAGTTGTTAATAAGGATTATTCTAATTTTTGATTATAGAAAATTCACATAATTATTGTTAAATCGTTTTGTTCCATTTATCATGTAAGAAAGCAATAATGACATTACTGGAAAATGTAAGCGATAACATGAATGGAGGTGAAAAAGCTTAATGGAATATAACAGATGCTGACAATTTTATTGGAAATCAAATAGGCAGTGCGTTCAGTCACAATAATTTCGAGTATTATCTATAGGAGGATTCCAAGTATGAAAGAAAGACAAAAGCTGGAAAGGACGCTGAAACCACATTGGGTTTGGGCGATTGCGCTTGGATCGGCTATCGGGTGGGGTGCGTTTGTACAACCCTCAGTCTGGATGAGTGGCTCAGGGCCGCTGGGAGCGATTATCGGGTTCGGAATTGGTGCTGCATTGATGATGGTCATTGCGGTCAGCTATGGCTTTCTTATTGAAAAATTCCCGGTTTCGGGCGGTGAATTTGCTTATGCCTTCCTGGGATTCGATCGCAATCATGCCTATGTGGCAGGATGGTTTTTAGTTTTAGGTTATATGTGTATTGTAGCATTGAATGCATCGGCATTAGCGCTCATGATCAGGTATGTTTTTCCTGCGGTGGCTGAGCAAGGCTTTATGTACAGTTTGGCAGGATGGGATGTTTACTTTGTGGAAGTGTTAATTGCCAGTGCTGCTTTAATTTTGTTTGCCTATATGAATATACGCGGGGCAACATTGTCGGGAAGATTACAATTTATATTCGTGATATTTATGATCTGTGGTATATTATTTATGGGAGCAGGCGCTATCCTCAATCCTGTCACGTCATTTGAAAATCTGCAGCCGGTGTTTAACCCGGAAGTATCCGCTATCTCAAGCATCATTCTTATTGTTGCGATAGCGCCATGGGCATTTGTCGGGTTTGACAATATACCGCAGGCAGCAGAAGAATTTAAATTCTCTCCCAAAAAAGCATTCATGCTGATTTTTTTTTCACTCTTATGTGCAGGGCTATTATACATGATCATGATCACTGCAACAGCATTGTACATGCCGTGGGAGCAGCTGACCAGTTCACAGCCGCAATGGGGCACAGGAGATGCTATGTCTGGGCTGTTCGGAAATATCGGCATTATCATACTGGCACTCGCTTTATCGATGGGGGTATTTACCGGATTAAATGGGTTTTTTGTATCTAGCAGCCGGCTGTTATTTGCAATGGGTCGTGCCCAGATCATACCGCACGTATTTACAAAGCTGCATCCGAAATTTAATACACCTTATGCCGGAATCATTTTTACTTGCGCGGTTTGTTTATTATCGCCATGGTTTGGACGTCAGGTACTGACATGGATTGTGGATATGTCCTCAGTTGGCGTTACGATTGCTTACATTTACACATGCGTCGTTGCGTTTAAACTGTTCAAATGGTCGGATAAATCCATGGCTAATCATAAGAACAAACATATGCCTTCTGTAACAGCGCCTTTCAAGAAAAGTTTAAGCATTGCAGGTGCGTTGATTGGATTTGTGTTTTTAAGCTTATTACTGATTCCTAACTCACCCGCGTTCATGGGAATCCATTCATTAATAGCGTTGTTAATATGGATAGGTCTTGGTATTATATTCTATCTTATTAAAGGACCGGAATTCAGAAAAATACCGAGAGAACGGCTTGAATATCTTATTCTTGGCAAAGAACCGGAGGATGACGCTGAGAGGAATGGAGAGTTTACTGGTTGAAGAAATAATTCTCTCGATATGAATAGGAGTATCCAAAAAATTCCCGGTGCAATTTTTCGCACCGGGAATTTTTTATGTCATACTCAATAAGCTCACGTAATCGAAGCATCATAAATTGATTTAACAGCTTTTTCAAGTTCGTTGTTGAATTCCTCATCTGACTGGTTGACGTTCAAGTCTTGTGTCAGCGCACGTGAAAAGCTTGCGATCAGATCATTGTTTTCTTTAAGTTTTTCGTTCGCTTCTTCTGTTTCGTAACCGCCGGAAAGGGCGACGACGCGAACGACATTTGGATGCTCAATCAGTTCTTTGTATAGATTCGGAACGGTTGGGATTGTCAATTTCAGCATGACATGGTCGTCTTTGTTCAGTTGATCGAGATGGGCTTGAATTTCTGCCTTCAGCAATTCCTCAGACTTTTCTTTTTCCGGGCTGTTGATGTCAACTTCCGGCTCAATGATTGGGACCAGGCCGGCGTCGATGATTTTTTGGCCAAGTTCGAATTGCTGTTCAACTACGGCTTTGATGCCTTCAGGGTTGGCTTTCTTGATGACAGAGCGCATTTTGGTTCCGAAAATATGGCGCTCGTTTGCACGATTAAGCGTGTCATCGATATCATCAATCGGCTTCATCTTTTGAACGCCGTTTGATTCATCAGCAAGGCCTTTGTCCACTTTCAAGAATGGCACAACGCCTTTCTTTTCGGCTAGATAATCACCTGTGTACATGCCTTCGATTTCAGAGTCCATGGTTTGTTCAAAAAGAATCGCACCAATGATTTTGCTGTTATCGAATGCGGGTGCGGTAATGATTCGTGACCGCATTTTATGCACGAGGTCAAACATTTCGTCTTCGCCTGAATATTGATCTTCAGTTACACCGTATAGAGCAAGCGCTTTTGGTGTGCTGCCACCGCTCTGGTCCAGTGCTGCTATGAATCCATCGTTGTTTTTCATTTGTTCAAAGTGTTTTTGATTCATAATTCCACTCCTTTATCAAGATTAATCACCTTATTTAATTTAAGGCAACATATGTATTTTGGCAATCTAAATTGCTTTCTTTTTATTATACCACGAATTGCGAAAAGGTTATAGTCAGTTTTCCTTGTGAATCTTCAGCCATTCATACGTTTACCCGGTGATGTGATTTTTATAACTGAGGGTGTTGGTTCATTTCGTGTATGGCGGTCTTTAGCATCAGTTGTCTTATCCACTTACCATCTCATGAAAATTATTAACAGCGCGGTCAACCGCGTCCTGTGTCGCTTCGTCCGTCAGTTTTCCGTTTTCATCAAATTTTTCATGTGCCTGGGTAATCAGCACTTCGCTTTTGGCTGGCTCCAGCACGCGTGCGGACAGACCGGGTGCGCTCAGAATTCTGCGCAGGTCCATCTGAGCGCGGATTGTTCCCATCAGACTGATTGAGGCACCGACAATCATGACAGGTTTGCCAATCATCGGTCGTTCACCGCGTGACAGCCAGTCGAGACTGTTTTTGAGGACGCCCGGCACCGACCAGTTATACTCAGGTGTTGAAATCAGAACAGCGTCATAGTCGGCAATCTGATTTTTAAACGTTTTGACAATCTCGGGCGGATCCAATTCTTCCGCTTGATTAAAAAGCGGCAGTTTATCAATTTTGATGATGTCCAAATCGAACTTACCATTGAAACGTTCTTTAATATTTTCCAGCAGCATGTTGTTGTACGAGTCCTCCCGAATGCTGCCGGCGATTGCTGCAACTTTCATTATGTAACCCCACCTTTTCATCAGATTAATGTATGGAAATTAGTGCATTATCCAAATTCAGATTATCACATATTTGGAGGAAATTAAAAAAAGTTGGATTAAAATGAGACAACAATCGCGTCCCCTGAGCCCGTCTCTTGTCCCGCTTCCCGTTTTGTATTAATATAGATAGGGTGTTTGTTAATAGTAATTGGAGGAACTGTTATGTCTAATCGTAATAAGGGCATTCTGTTGTTATTGGTTTCTGCATTGGGTTTTTCGCTGATGGGGGCTTTTGTCAAGCTTTCAGGTGATTTGCCGACGATGCAGAAAGCTTTTTTCCGCAACATTATTGCGGCTGCCATAACATTTGGATTTGTCCTTTATCATAAAGAGCGGCTATTCGGTAAAAAAGAGAATCAGAAGCTGCTGCTGTCGCGCTCGGCACTCGGGGCGGTCGGGATCATTGCGAATTTTTACGCAATCGATCATCTGGTGTTATCCGATGCTGAGATGCTGAACAAGCTCAGTCCGTTTATTCTCATTATTTTTTGTGCGATATTCCTGAAAGAAAAGGTGCTGCCGTTTCAAGTTGGCGCTATTGTTGTGGCATTTGCCGGTGCGTTGCTCATCATTCAGCCGCAATTTTCCGTTGATATTGTCCCTTATATCATCGGGGTGGTTGGAGCGATTTTTGCAGCTGGTGCTTACACGCTTCTTCGCGTTTTGGGGAATAAGGAAAAATATTATACGGTCGTCTTTTATTTTTCGTTTTTCACAACAATCGTACTTCTGCCGTTTACGATTGTCATGTATGAACCAATGACGCTGCAGCAATGGATTTTGCTGCTTCTGGCGGGGGCGTGTGCGACGGTTGGTCAGTTTGGCATCACGCTTGCTTATAAATTTGCGCCGGCTAGTGAGATTTCGATTTTCTTTTATTCGACAGTTGTCTACTCAGCGCTGTTGAGCATCATTCTGTTCGGCCAGATTCCGACGCTGCTCAGTGTGATAGGTTACGTCGTCATATTCGGCGCGTCATTCTATATGTTCATGAAAAATAGGAACATGGATAAACTGGAAGAGGCCGAGGAAAAACAATTGAAATCATCGTAATAAAGGAAAAAGCCCTGACAGGCGTCTTGCCATGTCAGGGCTGATTTTTTAAACGATGAAAAATGCAACAAATGAAAGAAGGACAGAGGTTATGATCATCGCCAAGAGCGGTCTGACGGCTTTCGTCCTTAAGTCACTGAAGCTGACACTGAGGCCAAGGCCGACCATGGCGGCTGTTAATAACCACGTTGTCACTGAATAAATCCCTTCCAATGTTCCCTCGGAAACCGGAATCGAATGTCCCAGGACATACGTGCCGAAAATGCTGAGTGCGATAAATCCGAGCAAAAACCATGGGAAAGCTATCTTGGCAGTTGACTCATCCGATCCTTTGTTTTTACTTTTCATGAATAAAATGAGGATAAAACACAACGGAATCAGCAAAAATACACGACCCAGTTTCGCCAGCAGTGCCATTGCGAGCGGATCATCGCCTGCCGGTTCAGCTGCCAGTGCCACGTGCGCGAGTTCATGCAAACTGATTCCTGACCAGATGCCATAATCGATTGGAGAGATCGGCAGCACCGGACGCAATAATATATAGATGATTGAAAACACTGTTCCCATTAAAGCGATAATGCCGACACCGATTGCGGTATCTTCATCCTTTGATTTGATAATCGGTGCAACCGCTGCAATGGCAGCTGCCCCGCACACCCCTGTTCCAACACCAAGAAGCAGGGATATGGACTTATCGGCTTTAAACACTTTTGCCAGCCAAACCATCACCAGAATTGCAAATAATATAACGAATGCATCGCGCAATAGAAGTCCCAAACCATCACTAAGTACAACATTAATATTCAATCGGAGTCCATATAATATAATAGCTAAGCGCAGTAGTTTTTTGGCAGAAAACGTCACACCGGCTCTGATTGCTTCCGGATAGCCGAAAATCTGCCGGTAAGTAATCGCGATGATAATCGCACAGGCTAATTGTCCAACATACGAAAAGCCCGGCACTAGCGCGAGCAAGTAGCCTAAGAGCGCGATAAAAAATGTGAAGGCAACGCCGAAAGTCCAATTTTTTTGCTGTTCAAATCGCTTCTCGGTGTCATTTGACTGAACCTGTTCGGCATGTTGCGTCCAATTTTCGCCAGTCATGCAGCAACACCTCCTACTTATAGAATAAGGGAAGCTTGATGATAAGAAAAATAAATTATTGTAATGATGATGATAAGAAAACGTGATAGTATGACAAGTAAGAATCAATTGAGATGGGACGGTGATACAAATGGATCAGCACTTACAAGTGTTTGTTGCTGTAGCTGAGAAGCGAAATTTTTCAAGGGCGGCGGAAGAACTGCATATGACGCAGCCTTCTGTCAGTCAGTATATCCGAATGCTTGAAGAAAAATTCGGGACTAAACTCCTGGAGCGAACCAATAAATATGTGCGGCTGAACAAAGCAGGCGAAATTGTTTATCACCATGCCAAGGAAATTTTGGGGTTGTACACTAAAACCCAAACACTGATCGATGACTTGATGAATCAAGCGAAAGGACCGCTTTCAATTGGCGCGAGCTATACGTTTGGCGAATACGTTCTGCCCCGGATTCTGGCAAAGTTGCATAAGACCTACCCGGATCTCGAGCCCGCTCTGACCATTGGCAATACGGCGAAAATCGCACATTTAGTTACAAGCCATCAGCTGGATATCGGTATCGTTGAAGGCAATTTCAAAGACAAGCAGCTGTATGTTGAGGACTTTGCTGAAGATTATATGGTTGTCGTGGCATCACCGGATCATGAATTTGTCCGGCGTGATGGTTATATCGCTACCCGTGAGCTGGAGGAGGAAATGTGGATTGTGCGTGAGTTGGGCTCAGGCACAAGGGAAGCAACGGAAAAAATGTTTGAAGAAATTGGCATCTCCCCCGAGAGAAAAATCAATGTCGGCAGTACGCAATCCATTAAAGAAGTTGTGGAAGAAGGCCTTGGCATTAGTCTGTTATCGCAATGGGCAGTGCAGAAAGAACTGAAGAATGGCGACCTGAAAATTATTAAAGTGAAAGGCCTGCCATTCTCACGGCAATTCTCAATCATTACGCAAACACCATTTCAGACAAAGTCACTGGAAGTGTTTAAGAATTTATTGTATAAAGAAAGACTGTCTGTAGGCGGGGCGGAGGTGGAATGATCAGGGGAGGGAGTACCGCGCGAAATAATGGAGGCGCCACGCGAAATCGGGGCGTCACCGCGCGAAATTACAGCAGAACTGCGCGAAAAATCGCCAAGACTGCGCGAAATCAGGGCATCACCGCGCGAAATCACCGCGTTCCATGCAATAGCAGCCCGACTGGCCTTGGATGATGAGAGTCCTCCCATTACGCCCTTATACCCTCATTCGCCTAAAATACCGCTCATCATACCCCATACGCTCAGATGCATCTTTTCCGGCTGCCATGACTTTTTTGGCGATGCCGGGGATTTTGTTATTCGTCATGCGCTGGAGGGGGCCGACAACGGTGATGGCGCTAACGACTTTTCCGGTGTGGTCATGGATTGGAGCAGCCACTGATTTGATGCCTTCCCGCAGTTCTTCTGTGCTGATGGCGTAGCCTTTCTCGCGGATGGAGGCCAAGTGTTCACGCAATTCGTCCGGATCTGTCACGCTATTTTCAGTGTGAGCTTCCAAGCCCTCACTGATCACTTTTTCCACTGCGTTCTTCTCATCATAAGCCAGCAGCACTTTCCCCGAACTTGTGCAATAAGAAGGATTTCGCCGGCCGATGTGGGTCAGAATGCGCACCGGATGATTGCATTCCTCTTTATGGATATAAATGGTATCCAGGCCGTCCATGATGGCTAAATGCGATGTTTCACCGGTGTCGTTGACCAATTTGGACAGCACCGGGCCTGCTTCTTTATAAATTTCCAGATTGTTCGTTAAGACGCCTCCGAGTGTCAGCACCGAAAGCCCCAGCGAGTATTCACCGTTTTTATCATTTTTGACGACAAATCCTTCGCTTGCAAGTGTTGCCAATAATCGGCTGATCGTACTTTTGGCAAGGCCTAGCGATTCAGCTAGTTCACTCACCTTTTTTGATGTATCAAATGTGGAAAAACTTTTCAAAATACGCAATGCGTTTTGAACCGATGATAAAAGTTGCGGTTCGCTTTTCTTTTTTGCCATATTTGCCACCTCATTCATTCTGCGTTCCCTATAAAGGAATGATTTTAATTTAAGTCTAGCAGAGAAATCATTATAAATACAGGATTCGAAAACGCTTACTAATAGTTATCCAAATATTTATATTAAAAATTTCAATTATGTTCCGCATAGAAGAACTTGGAGGTTTTACAAATTCCAACCCGGCGGTACAATAAAGTTAACCCTTTGGATATATCCACATCCGGAGGTTAAAAGACTAGCCAGCAGAAGTAATATTGGAAAATCATATAAATATCCTTTAGGAGGTTATCGATTATGCCATCTACTGAAGTGAAAAAAGACAGAGTAGGAATTGACTGTGTCCATTACATTAATGGTGAATATGTGCACTCGAAAAGCGGTGAAACATTTGAAAACCCGAATCCGGCGACAGAAGAGATTTTAGGTACTGTTGCGGTTGGCGGAAAAGAAGAGGTTGATGAAGCGGTTAGCGTGGCCCGAAAAGCGTTGAAAGGTGAATGGGCGGATATGCCGTCACGGAAACGGTCGAACGTTATCCGCAAGATTGGTGATCTGATTCTGGAAAGACATGAGGAATTGGCAACATTGGAATCCCTTGATACCGGTAAACCGCTATGGTTATCCAAAAGCGTTGATATCGACCGGGCAGCCAACAACTTCCATTTCTTTGCGGACTACTTGACAACTGTCGGCACTGAAACGTACCAGCAGGATGATAAAGCGATTCACTATGCGGTGCGCAAACCAACAGGTGTTGTGGGCTTGATTAATCCATGGAACCTGCCGTTGTTCTTGTTGACATGGAAGCTCGCTCCGGCGCTTGCGGCAGGTAATACGGTTGTTATGAAGCCTTCTGAAGTGACACCAATGACAGCGACGGTATTAACTGAAATCTGTAAGGAAGCAGGCGTGCCTGATGGTGTGGTTAATACGGTGCATGGTTTCGGGGAAACAGGTGCGGCCATTTCGTCACATGAAGATGTTGATGGGATTGCGTTCACTGGTGAAACGGTAACTGGTACAGCGATTATGAAAGCTGCTGCCCCAACGCTGAAAAAACTGTCATTCGAACTCGGTGGCAAGAACCCGAACATTATTTTCGCGGATGCCGATTTGGACGACACCATTGAAACAACGATAAAATCCAGTTTTATTAACCAGGGCGAAGTTTGCCTCTGCGGTTCACGGATTTATGTGGAACGGCCTATCTATGATGAATTTGTCGAACGCCTGACTGCCAAAACGAAAGAGATGAAAGTCGGCGATCCGTTCGAAGCGGATACAAATGTCGGTGCCATGGTCAGTGAAGAGCATTATAACAAAGTGCTCAGCTACCTGGATATTGCCAAAGAAGAAGGCGGAACGTTCGAGATCGGCGGTAAAGCTGCAGAAGGCTTTGACAAAGGCTATTATATTGAACCAACCATCATCACCGGTCTCGGCAAAGATTCACGCTGTGTACAGGAAGAAATATTCGGTCCTGTTGTGAACATTGTACCGTTTGATACAGAAGAAGAAGTATTGGAGCAGGTGAACGATACCCATTACGGCTTGAGTGCCAGCCTGTGGACGACTGACTTCAAACGTGCCCATCGTGTGGCAGGAAAAATTGAAACAGGCATGGTTTGGATCAACACATGGTTCCTGCGTGACTTGCGTACACCATTCGGCGGCACGAAGCACTCCGGTATTGGCCGTGAAGGTGGCATGCATAGCTTTGAATTCTATTCAGAATTAACCAATATAACGATTAAACTTTAGGAGGTTTTTCCATGCAGACGGATTCTAAACCTAATTCAAAACAGCTCGCCGCTCATATCGCCAAAGCGTGGGAAAATCAGGATGGGGTCCAGCCGCTCACTGAGCTGGATCCCGACCTCTCAATCGATGATGCTTATCATGTACAGTTGGAGACGATTCAGAACCATGTTAAAGATGGCGCGCGCATTACAGGTAAGAAGATTGGCCTGACGTCAAAGGCGATGCAGGAGATGCTCGGTGTCGATGAGCCGGATTATGGGCATTTACTGAGCCAGATGGAAGTTGAAAACGCTGGCACCGTCTCACGAAATCAGGTGCTGCAGCCTAAGGTGGAAGGCGAAATAGCATTTATTTTAAAAGACGACCTTGAAGGGCCTGATGTGACAGCGCTTGATGTGTTGAAAGCGACGGATGTGATTGTGCCGGCAATTGAAATTGTTGACAGCCGGGTTAAAGACTGGAAAATCACATTGCCCGATACGATTGCCGATAATGCATCATCCGGTTTGTACGTTCTGGGTGATAAGCCGTGTAAAATAGAAGATGTTGACATCAAACAGGTCGGAATGGCTTTATTTAAAAACGGCAAACTGCAAAACACGGGTGTCGGTGCGGCGGCATTGGGTGACCCTGCTAAATGTGTCGCATGGCTTGCGAACAAACTGGCGGCATATGATATTCAATTGAAAGCAGGCGAAGTGATTCTCTCAGGTGCCTTGTCAGCAGCGGTGGAGGCGGATCCCGGCGATGAGTTCCGCGTGAAGTTTTCTGATCTCGGTGAGTTGACGGTTAAATTTGAAAGCGGTTGATTTAGAAATGTAACTCAAAAAGGAGGGATGGCCGTGAAGAAATTAAAGGTCGGTATTATCGGAACGGGCAATATTGGCTCGGACTTGATGGTGAAACTAACAAAATCCGATTCACTCGAACTGAAGGCTGTCATGGGCGTCGATCCTGAATCAAGAGGGATGCGCCATGCGAAGGAATTAGGGGTGCACGTCTTTGATAATGGTGTGGATGGTTTAAAGGACTACCCGGACTTGGTTGACATCGTTTTTGATGCCACAAGCGCCAAAGCGCATTTGCACAATAATGAGGTTGCACAGGAAATGGGCATCCAGATGCTTGACTTAACACCGGCAGCGATTGGACCATTCATCGTCCCGACGGTCAATCTTGGGGAAAATCTGGATGCTAAAAATGTGAATTTGATTACGTGCGGCGGTCAGGCAACGATTCCGATTGTGCACGCAATCCAGCAGGCAGCAACGGTCGAATATGCTGAAATTGTCGCTACCATTTCCAGTGAGAGCGCCGGGACTGGGACACGTGCGAACATTGATGAATTTACTGAAACAACTGCGAAAGGCATTGAACAGGTCGGCGGGGCTAAAGAAGGTAAGGCGATTATCATTTTGAACCCGGCTGAACCACCGATTATGATGCGTGATACGGTTCATGCCATCGTGAACGAGGATGAATTGGATGAAAAAGCGATAACAGAATCAATCCGGAATATGGCAGATAAAGTTCAATCCTATGTGCCTGGCTATCATTTAAAGACAGAACCGATTTTTGACGGTAATAAAGTGTCCGTATTTCTGGAAATTGAAGGCGCCGGACACTATTTGCCAAAATATGCCGGAAACCTCGATATCATGACGTCTGCTGCTGTCAAAGTGGCAGAAGAATTTGCGAAAGATAAAGCGGCGAAAACGGTCGAACAATCCTAAGAAGGAGGGGGAAACATGAGCAATCAACTCGATATTAAACTGACTGAAGTGGCGTTGCGCGACGGCAGTCATGCTATCAGCCACCAATATACCGTTGAACAAGTCACAAACATTACCAAAGCATTGAATGAAGCACGCGTTCCGTATATTGAAGTGACACACGGTGACGGTCTTGGCGGTTCTTCATTGCAGTATGGTAGATCGCTGACCGATGAGCTGAAATTAATCGAAGCGGCCGTTTCAGTGGCGGATTTTTCCAAAATAGCCGTACTGCTGTTGCCTGGCATCGGCACAATCGAAAATTTGAAAGAAGCAGCGAATCTTGGTGCGAAAATGGCCCGTGTTGCGACACATGTCACTGAAGCAGATGTGTCCAAACAGCATATTGAAACGGCTAAAGAACTTGGCATGGAAACGGTCGGCTTTCTCATGATGAGCCACATGGTTGGGTCAGAAAAACTCGTTGAGCAGGCAAAATTAATGGAAAGCTATGGCGCCGATACCGTCTACATGGTTGACTCGGCAGGGGCGCTCTTGCCGCATGAAGTGCGCGAACGGACAAGAGCACTGAAACAGGAACTTTCCTGCCATGTCGGTTTCCACGGCCATAATAACTTATCGGTTGCGATGGGCAATACATTGGCGGCAATTGAAGAAGGTGCAACACGCATCGACGGCAGCATTCGCTGTCTTGGCGCAGGTGCGGGCAACACGCAAACGGAAGTGTTAGTCGCTGTTCTTGAGAAAATGGGGATTGAAACCGGTGTCGATGTTTACAAAATAATGGATATTGCAGAAGATATTGTGGCACCGATCCTGCCGAAACCACAGGAAATCGACCGCGACAGCCTGACGATGGGCTATGCCGGCGTCTATTCGAGCTTCCTCTTGCATGCTAATCGTGCATCGAAAAAGTTTGGTGTCGATTCAAGAGATATCTTGATGGAGCTTGGGCGGCGTGAAATTGTCGGCGGGCAGGAAGATATGATTATTGATGTCGCAGCAGAACTTGCCGGCAAGGAAAAAACAGCAACTTAGAGGAATTGAGGGGGGTTCAAATTTATGGACGAACAATTAATTAACAAACTAGCAGACTATGTTTATCAAGCAGAAAAAGAGAAGCGTGAGATCGTTAAAATAACGGCTGAAATGTATCCGGAACTATCAATTGATGAAGCATATCTGGTTCAAGAAGAACTTATTCGCCGGAAACAAAACGATGGTCTGACAATTGTTGGGCCGAAGATGGGGATTACGAGTGAAGCTAAAATGAAGCAAATGAATGTCGATAATCCAATCTATGGCTATGTATTCGATGACATGGTCGTGGCTGAAGGCGACACGATTTCACTATCAGACTATATACACCCTAAGATTGAGCCCGAAATCGGCTTTGTGCTGAAACGGGACTTGGAAGGGCCGAATGTGACGGCACTGGATGTTTTGCGGTCGACGGAATATGTCTTCCCGGCGATTGAAATCATCGACAGCCGCTATGAAAACTTCAATTTCACACTTCCTGATGTGGTTGCAGATAACACATCTGCATCCGGTGCGGTCTTTGGTACGGCACTGAAAACGCCGGATCAGCTGGAGTTGGATGTTGTCGGCGTCACGTTATCGATTAACGGCGAAGTGAAATCACTTGGAGCGGGCGCCGCCGTATTGAGCCATCCGGCAAATTCGATTGCCAGTCTTGCCAACATGCTCGCTAAAAAGGGCGAAAAAGTGAAAGCCGGCCAGCCGATTTTATCCGGCGGCATCACCGCAGCAGTCAGGCTGTCCGAGGGAGACTTTGTCAATGTCAAGTGCGGCGGTCTTGGCGATGTATCCTTCTTTGTGAAGAAATAGAAGAATAGATGAAGCAAATGATAAAGATTGGAGGTGACGTATTTGCCACTAGTCAATATTCAAATAATGGAAGGCAGGTCACAAGAAAAAATTGACGCGTTAATGCAAAATGTGACCGAAACCGTCAGTGAATCGCTGGATGCGCCGAAAAAGAACGTCCGGGTGATTGTGAATGAGGTGCCAAAAACCCATTGGTCAATCGGCGGCACGAGTGCGAAGGATTTGGGGAGATAAAGTGTGACCTAATCTGAAAAATTAATCAAAAATAATTTAATTTTGTTGCACATACCGGAACTGGGCGGTTTTTTTCGAGCTGAGCTTAGCCTATTATAAAATTAAGAAAAATTTTTCAATAGCCTGGCTGGCTCTTTTTTTAGAAGTGTGTGAAAGCGTTATCAAAAGGTAGTTAAATTAACTAAGGCAGGGGGATTATATAGTGCTGGAACAAGAATTAAAGCAGTTTGATGTTGCGCAGTTGGCTCACGTGGAGATTTATACACCGGTCCCTGAGGAGACTGTATGGTTCTTTAAGGAGTTATTGGGTATGACAGAAGTGGAAAGGGAAGGTCGGTCGGTTTATCTGCGTTCTTATGAGGACCATTATCACCATTCATTAAAAGTGACTGAGCGGAATGAACCTGGTTTGGGTCATGTCAGTTGGCGGGCAAGCTCCAAAAACGCGCTCGAGCGTCGTGTGAAAGACCTGGAAAAATCAGGCGCCGGTAAAGGCTGGATCGACGGGGATCTTGGACATGGAGCTGCTTATCAATTTGTTACGCCGGATAACCACAATATGGAAATTCTATGGGATGTTGATTATTATCAGTGCAGCGATGACAAAAAGTCGCCGCTTAAAAGCCGTCCGGAAAAACGTCCGATAACCGGTATCCCTGTTCGCCGTATTGACCATGTCAACTTGATGTCCAGCAATGTGAACCGCAATAAGGAGCACTTGATGAATGATCTTGGATTCAAATTGCGTGAGCACGTCGTGAAAAATGATGGAGATGAAATTGGTGCTTGGTTAAGTGTCAGTCCGCTGGTGCATGAACTTGCTTACATGGAGGATGCAACTACTTCAGAGCAGGGACTTGGGCGGCTTCACCACTTGGCATTCTGGTATGGGTTCCCGCAGCATCTGCATGATTTATCTGATGTATTAACAGAACATGGTATCGAAATTGAAGCAGGCCCGCTGAAGCACGGCGTCTCCCAGGCACTATGTATGTATGTGATTGAACCGGGCGGCAACCGCATAGAGCTTTTCGGGGATTCCGGCTATCTGATTTTTGACCCGGACTGGCAGCCGGTTAAATGGAACGAGGACGAAGTGGAACAAGCAATTATTCACTATGGTGCACCACTACCGGATAGTTACTTTAAATACGGAACGCCAAATGTTAAGGCACCGGTTAAGAACTAAGTCTGTTTTCTAAGCGGTTGTTGTAAAATCTATAAAATACGACGTAACTTTAGGTGAAAGTTGGTGCGTCGTCTACCGCTTCGGAAATACACTCCGCGCACCTTAGGGCGGCTGGTGAGCCTCCTCGTGCTGTCGCACTGCGGGGTCTCACCGATACCTTTGTTCCCGCAGGAGTCGTCGTGTATTTCCTACGCTGGTTTTGGGCTTTATGATCTCATTATTTTGGGTCTTAACTAAACCTCTCTTGTTAATGTTGATTGGAGTGGAGGGCAGTCGACTCCTGCGGGAAAGCGACCGCCCGGAACGGAAATCAACATGGTACCTACGTCGCAGTCTATATCTATTACGAACATTATAGAGTAATAAAAAATCCATTGTGAGTTAAAATCTCAGGTGGATTTCTTTTGTTCCGTATAAAAGAACATTCCTATTTATAAATAACAGTTTTTTTCTTAAAATGGATGAAATCGTTATCAAAATTGATAGACTTAAGAAGGTTTTGTTTGTTTCGGAAATCCTTCAGCTATTTTTTTATTATTACTATTTTGAGCAGTGTATGCGATAGAATTGAGAAAAATTCAGATGTTCCAGTAATCAACAATACACAAAGGAGAATTAACATGAAAAACATCACAATACTTGGAGCAGGTGTTATGGGGCATGGTGCGGCACAATTATTCGCCCAAGCAGGAAAGAATGTACGGATTCGGGCTCGGCGCGAAACATCACTGGAAAAAGCACGGGAACTCATTACTAACAGCTTAAAGATAATGGTTGAAAAAGCCATGCTGAACGATCAGGAAATGGAACAAGCATTAGCCCGTATCACTTACACAACAGACTTGCATGAAGCGATTCAGAATGCTGACTTTATTCTCGAATCAATCCCGGAAGTGCTTGAGACAAAATTGGAAACATATGAAATTATTGAAAGTGTTGTCTCAGAGGATACGATTATTTCATCCAATACGTCCACTTTTCCATTAAAAGAATTAACGCAAAACGCCAAGCATCCGGAACGTTTCATCATCACACACTTTTTTAACCCGCCACAGCTTGTACCAATTGTGGAAATTGTTAAAGAT
Organism: Lentibacillus amyloliquefaciens; assembly: GCF_001307805.1. Taxonomy (GTDB): domain Bacteria; phylum Bacillota; class Bacilli; order Bacillales; family Amphibacillaceae; genus Lentibacillus; species Lentibacillus amyloliquefaciens. The sequence goes on from NZ_CP013862.1 coordinate 3,490,898, forward strand.
GACAACACAAATGAAGATACGATCAATGCAACTTATGACATATTGAAAGAAATCGGAAAATCACCGGTCGTTCTAAAAAAAGAGATTACAGGCTTTATCGTCAATCGTGTGCAAGTTGCCATGCTTCGTGAAGCGTTTCACTTAATGGAAGAGGGCGTGGCAACTGCAGAAGATATCGATACCGCTATGAAAGGAAGCATGGGCTTTAAGTGGGCTTTTTGCGGACCGATGGAAAGTCAGGATTTAGCAGGACTGCAAACCACAGAAGCTATGGTCGGCAACATCATGCAAGATTTATCCAATACAAGAGAAGTTCCATCTTTTCTGAAAGAGATGGTCGATAACGATCAGCTCGGCATTCGAACAAATGAAGGGTTTTACAATTATGATGATAACGGTGAAAACGCCATTCATACGCGGGATGATCACTTTCTTGATCTCCTGAAATTATTACAGCAACAATAGGTAAAAAAAGATTTTGTGAAACACGGTTATTCACAGCGAAAATAAGGTGCACCGAAACAGTCAACAGAAGAAAGAAGTGATCATTGCAATGCGTGATGGTCACTTCTTTGTTTGGGGCACGGTTAGTCATTCTTAGAATCTATGAAATCTGCTAAAATTCGTGTAATATATATTGCAGCATTTGCGATAGACTTATAGCTGAAGATAAACGAGGGATAAACAATGGCAACAAACATACGAAAACCATGGCTGCTCGTTTTGACTGTCGGACTGGGGACCTTGCTTAATCCGTTAAATTCGTCAATGATATCAGTTGCGCTGACGCGGCTGCAGGAGGCTTTTGCCTTAACGTTCGCAGACGCCTCGTGGCTAATTTCGATATTTTATCTGGCAAGTGCCGCCGGTCAGCCTGTCATGGGTAAGCTGAGCGATATGTTCGGGCCAAAGCGCTTATTCATGGCAGGTCTCATATTGGTAGCGGGGGCATCTGTCTTAGCGCCATTTTCACCAAATTTCCCGGTGCTTCTGGCATGCCGGGCGTTGCAGGCAATTGGCAGTTCAACGCTTTTCCCCAGCGGTATGAGTATGGTCCGTTCACATATTACGAAAAAACAAGGAAGAGCACTGGCTGTATTGGCTGTTTTTTCATCGACTTCAGCAGCTTTTGGCCCTTCTATCGGCGGCTTTCTGATTGCAGCATGGGATTGGCAGTCGATCTTTTTGATTAATTTTCCGTTCATTATTCTGTCTTTTCTATTGGCACTGTTTGTATTGCCGAATACTGGCCAGGGAAAATTTAACATTGGGCGAATCGATTTTGTCGGAATCTTGCTGTTCATCAGCTTCATTACTGGATTAATTCTGTTTATTCTATCACTGAACGACAATGTTCGTTGGTGGGCGCTCGTGTTGTTTCTGCTGGGAGCGGCCGCTTTTTATTGGTATGAACAGAAACAGAATGAGCCGTTCATCGATATGAAAGGACTGACAAAAAATCGCAATGCCCTGTTTGTTTATATTCAGTTTATGACGATCAATCTTATCTATTATTGTTATTTTTACGGATTTCCGACATATTTGCAGCAAGTGAGGGGTTACAGTGAAGAGAATACCGGGCTGGTTATGCTGACATTTGCAGGATTCGGTGTTGTCACAGCGCCGCTTGCCGGGCGACTCATTGACAGATATGGGTCGAAACTGCCGCTTATTATAGGCGCGTCATTTTTATTGAGCGGCACAGGACTGCTTCTCACTTATCATGAGGCATCACCGCTTGTATGGCTGATGATCATTATGTCGATTCTTGGCATGAGTCAGGGGTTCAATAATATCTCGACACAGACAGCACTTTACGAGAATGTGCAACCGGAAGAAACAGGATCGGCATCGGGTCTCTATCAGACGAGCCGTTATATCGGAGCGATTCTGTCGTCGAGTCTGCTCGGCCTGACATTTAACGACCATATGGATTTAGCCCATCTGCATTTGGTTGCGCTGATTTGCTTTGCCTTTTGTATCGCTGTGCTATTTTTGGCGATCAAACTGCCGGGAAGGGAGAAAGCAAGGGCGTAAGGATAAAGTAGGCTTCATTTTAGTAAGGAACTTGTTCGAGAACTGCCGAAAGTCGCGCGAGAGTGGTATCGAATCGAGCGACAAGCGCCCAAAGACGAGCGAGAGCAGCATCAATTCGAGCGAGAGTGCCTGAGCTCATGCGAGAAAAGCCCCGAACCCAAGCGCTATCACCCAAAAAATAAAAAATGCTTGCAGGGAGGTGCTCCCTCTCTGCAAGCATAGCGCATATCTATTTAGCATGTTTTTCTTTATAGGCTTTTGCATACTGATCAGCTGCATAGATAGCGTCAGCTACGTCATCAGCTGTCACATCGAAGGCTTGATGGATCGTCTCGCCTTCAGTTGTTGCGGCTTTTGCCACTTTCATAATGTCCTCCCTTGATGCATCTTTCAAATGGATATCTTCCAGTGTGACAGGGAGGCCAAGGCTTGTATACAGCTGGATATAGCGCTCAATTTCTTTCATATCGTGCTTTTCCAATGCAAGCTGGACGAGTGTGCCGAATGCGACTTTCTCGCCGTGAGTCATATGGTGAATGTCACCTTTCAATGCTGTAAAGCCATTGTGGATGGCGTGCGCTGCACCAAGCCCGCCACTTTCGAAGCCTAAGCCGCTGAGGAGTGTGTTGGCTTCCACAACGGATTCAAGTGCTGGTGTGACGGATTTGGCTTGAACCGATTCATAAGCAAGGTTGGCATATTGGAAAAGGGTTTCTTCACATTTTTCGGCAATTGCCTGTCCAGCAATTGTTGTGGTGCCGCCTGCCATCGTGTCACCGCCTGCCTGTATGACGCTGCGGGCTTCAACCCATGTGGCAAGCGCATCAGCAATGCCTGAAGCAAGAAAACGCGGTGGGGCGCCTGCCACAATTTTCGTATCAACGACAACTAAGTTAGGATTTTTCTTATAGAAACGGTAGCCTTCAAAAACACCATCATCTGAGTAAACAACGGAAAGAGCGCTTGTTGGTGCGTCGGTTGATGCGGTTGTTGGCACAATGACTGCAATGCCATTTACTTCGTCGGATACCGCTTTAGCCGTATCAAGTGTTTTACCGCCGCCGACCCCAATGACGACAGATGCGCCCGCTTTAGTGACGATATCTGTAATCCGGTTAATTTCCGTTTCGGAAGCTTCGCCGTTGAAAACAATTTCTTCAGCTTCGAGATTTTTCTGTTTGAGCTTGTCCACAACATCATTTCCGGCAATTTCCCACACGGTTTCGTCTGCTATAACAACAGTCCGCTCGCCGAAATCTTTTACGTATTCTCCAATATTTTGAATCGCGTTTTTGCCCTGCACATATTTGGCGGGACTGATAAAAATACGTTCACTCATAATGAAACACTCCCTTTTCTTCATTCCATATTATGTCTTCCCAATTTTGGCAGGAAAATAACATCAGGCCGCGAGAAAGCAATAAATTGAAATTTTTATGCCATTGTATCGACTGATATCGGGAACATCTCATCGATAGCGAATTCGTATTTGAAATTATAAGACAGGATCTCCCCTCTGCGCGTGTTAGGCAGAGGGGTATTTTCGGAATAGTCTGTTTCAAAAATTTTAACTTAAATAAAGTGGGAAGTAGGTTTTACTTTCGCTAAGAGAGAAGGTTTAGCCACTCACTTCGACTCATTCACCATCTCTTCATTATTTCTAATCATGTCTTGAACGATGCTGCTCGAATTAAATTTAAGCTTGCCACTGATTAAGTCTAGATAGTATTTATGTGTGGCTAATGTGCGTTCAATGTTTTGAGCGTTTTTAAAGTGTATCATTTTTGGTTTGATTATTTCATAAATCGTTTTTCCAATTTCAATAACAAAAGGATTATTCGTTGCTTCCAGTACAGCGAAATGGAATTCCAGGTCAATATCGACCAGTTCTTCAGGGCTTAATTCAGGATTCATTCTTTCTGTTTGTGTTTGATAGACTTTCTCAATGGGGCGGATATTTTTTTCTTCTTTGGTGATAATCATGTTCATCAGAAGCACCTCGAAGTGCTGCCTGAATTTAATTAATTCTTCCATGTCATTACTATGCATGATCAAACTGAAGATTAAAGGGTTTAAAGTAAAATGTGATAAGTTATTCGTTATATACATTCCCTCGCCGCGTTTGATTTGTATGACGCCAATAGCTTCCAGAATTTTTATTGCTTCCCTCACCGGCGTTCGGCTGACGCCTATTTGCTCCATTAATTCTTTTTCTGTAGGCAATTTATCTCCGGGTTTTAAATTTCCATTTAGAAGGTTATCTTTAATAATTTTTACAATTTCAGACGAAATGGTGCCGCTTAAGTTAATTTTTTCAATTGATAAATCCATAACGCTCATCTCCATCTTTGTTGGCTTAATTTTCAGCAATTTTTATTTACAAAGTGTTCTGACTTTGATAGAGTGTATGAAACATATTACATATTACGTCATACATAATACGTATGATCTAATAGATTGTAAGTTTAATATACTATGAATTTTACCATTTGCAAAGTGTGCCGGAAGCTAGAATAAGGTTATTATTCAGGTCGATGTAAACGTTAACAAAAAACAAACAGAACTGACGAATTCAAAAAGAAATTTTTTATTGTCTTATTGAGGAGGGGAGGACTTCTGTGATCTGGGGCCCGTCATTAAGGAAAATGCGGTTATACAATAATCCGCTCTGAAGCGCTATGAGGAAAAGTGAGGAAAACTTCTATAATCGGCAATTCTACAAAACATGTATCAGCAACGTGGCTATGATCTTAAAAAATATAATTGGAGGGAAAAGAGGCATGAAAGATAACCATTTTAATGAGGATTGGCGGTTTAAGGTAGCCAACCGTGAAGCTATAGTGGGCTGTATTCTGGCTGCTATCAATATTCTATGGTGGTTTGGGTTTGCTTATGGTTTGGGTTCTAAACCACCTGAAGAATACACATATGTGTTAGGTTTTCCGGCTTGGTTCTTTTGGAGTTGTATAGTCGGTTATGTTGTCATGGTAGTTTTAGTATTCATTGTCGTTAAATTTGTATTGAAAGAGGTTCCCTTGGACGATGAAGTTGAGGATGAAGAGGAGGATTCGGCATGAATTGGGGCGTTGTGACACCATTATTAATATTTCTTTTAATCGTTTTTATGATAGGGATTTGGTCAAACCGAAAGATGGCTTCGTCTAAATCGTTCCTTAGTGATTATTTCTTAGGCAGCCGTGAATTTGGCGGAATGGTTCTGGCCATGACAATGGTCGCAACCTATGGCAGTGCTTCAAGTTTCCTGGGAGGACCGGGTGCTGCATACTCCATTGGGTTTGGCTGGGTGCTTTTGGCAATGACACAAGTGGCTACCGGCTATTTTGTTCTACTTGTTCTGGGAAAGAAATTTGCGATTGTTACCAGGCGTTATAAAGCTGTCACGCTTATTGATTTTTTGAAGGAGCGATATAAAAGTACACCTGTTGTTTTATTGTCAGCATTAAGTATCATTATCTTTTTGTTTTCAGCTATGGCTGCACAGTGGGTTGGCGGTGCATACCTAATTCAATCGTTAACTGGCTTGTCATATACTGCAGCCCTGTTTATCTTTACGCTGTCCGTTTTGATCTACGTTATCATTGGCGGCTTCAGGGCAGTTGCGATAACGGATACCATGCAGGGGGTTGTGATGTTTTTAGGGACGTTCGTGCTGCTTGTAGCCGTTATTATGGCGGGCGGCGGTTTGTCCAACATATTTTCTGACTTGGTCGCCGAAAACCCTAATTTTGTCACACCATATGGACAGGATGGCCAGCTGTCGGCTGCTTACATATCGTCTTACTGGATTCTTGTTGGGGTTGGTGTCATTGCTTTGCCACAGGTGACAGTCAGGGCAATGTCTTACAGAAATACGAAATCAATGCACCGGGCTATTATGATAGGTACTGTCGTGGTAGGTTTTATTATGCTTAATATGCATCTAATTGGGGTTTTTGCCAGACCTGTATTGCCGGGGATTGAAGTTGCGGATCAGGTAATTCCGCTGATTGCTTTGGATGTGCTGCCATCGTGGTTGGCCGGGATCGTGCTGGCAGCGCCATTAGCTGCCATGATGTCAACCGTTGACTCGCTACTCTTGCTTGTCAGTTCATCTGTCGTTAAAGACGTTTATATTAACTATTTTAAACCTGAAGCATCATTTAAACACGTTAAGAAGGTAAGTATGGGTGTCACAGCAGTTATTGGGATTGTTGCCTTTCTGTTATCGATCAACCCACCTGAACTGCTTATATTCTTGAATCTATTTGCCTTTGGCGGATTGGAAGCAGCATTTATATGGCCGATTGTACTGGGATTATATTGGAAGACTGCTAATAAATCCGGCGCCATCGCATCAATGATAACCGGTATTGTCTCTTATATTGGCATTCATTTTTACAATGAAGCGTATGGTGATCTCTTTGGTGTTCATACAGTTACCGTACCTGTGTTCTTATCGCTGCTGGCCTTTGTCGTATTCAGTCTTATCTTCAGAGAACCGGCATATGAATTCCCTAAATCTAAATTAAAAAAAGAAGCTTAAGGAGTGTCGATCATGAATTTAACCAAAACAGACCGATTAAAAAGGGATTATGAAAGGGCTGTTGCATTAACGCAGAAGCTTGTTCAAATACCGAGTGTCTATCGACCGGAAGACCCGGAAGGCAATGAGGAAAAGGTTGCCAACTTTACAGCCAATTATTTACGTGACCTGGGGATTGACGTATATGTTGAAGAAGTAGAACCCGGCAGACCGAATGTAATCGGTGTGATTGATTCCGGAAAACCGGGGAAAACACTCATATTTGAAGGTCATACAGATGTTGTGACAGAAGGTGACCGGGGAAGCTGGAAATACGATCCGTTTGGAGCAGAAATAGTCGACGGGCGGATGTATGGAAGAGGAACAAATGATACAAAAGGCAATTTGGCATGTATGATTACGGCTACCCAATCCATTCTTGAAGATAAAGCGGAATTCAACGGTAAAATTCTCTTATGTATTCCGGTTGATGAAGAAAGAATGATGATCGGCATCAAGCATTTCATTGAGCAAGGATGGGCCGATGATGTTGATGGAGCAATTATCTGTGAGCCTGAAGAGAACCAGATCTGTGTCGCACAGCGCGGTGCCCTGAGAATTCGAATTACCGTGAACGGCAAGATGGCTCATGGTGCTATTTCCTGGAGCGGCATTAATCCGAATTGGCGGCTGGCTAAAATAATTACGGCGCTGGAAGCACTGGAGAAAGAAGAGCAGAAGACGCACGGGGAACATCCTTATTTAAAATGGCCAAGCATCACGCCAACGATTGTTAAGGCACCCGTTACAGGAGATGCGCAGATTAATGTCATTCCGGAAAAAGCGATGACAACATTGGACATTAGAACCATCCCTTCGCAGGACCATGATGTTCTCATCGAAAAAATTGAAAATATCTTTAAAAATTTGAAGGAAGAAGATAAAGACTTTGATGTCCAGTATGAAGTGATTGAAAATCGTCCTGCCACAGAAACAGATCAAACAGAGCCAGTTGTGGGAGCTGTTCATGAAGCTGTGAAAAAAACATTGAATAAAGAACCTGAATACAACGGTGTTCCGGGTGCAACAGACGGCACCTTTCTGCATATTCATGGCGTGCCTATTGTCACAATCGGGGCCGGCGACAGAGAAGTGCCGCACCATATTAATGAATATGTGGATATCCGCGAACTGGGCGAGACAACTGAAATTTATCGCCAGGCTGCCTTAAATTTCTTAAATGAGGAAGGTAACAACAATGGCCGGTAAAATTGCAATTATCCCGGGGGACGGGATTGGAAAAGAAGTGATGAAACAAGCTGTAAAGGTATTGGAAACGCTGGAATCCGATTATGCGCTTGACGTGGATTACGATGTATTTGACTGGAGCAGTGATTATTATTTACAGCACGGTCGTATGCTCCCGGAAGACGGTCTTGAAAAGCTAAAAAACTATGATGCTATCTTATTCGGTGCAATTGGTGATAACCGGATTCCGGACGATGTCACAGTATGGGAGCTGATTATGCCGATTCGCAAAACTTTTGAACAGTATGTCAACTTCCGTCCTGTTAAACAGCTTAAAGGCATCAGCAGTCCGCTGGCCGATTCACGCAGCGGGGAGATCGATTTTGTTATTTTACGTGAAAATTCAGAGGGCGAATATTCAAATTCAGGCGGTTTGATGTTTCAGGGTCAGGAAAAAGAAATGGCCATTCAAAATGCAATTTTCACAAAGCACGGAATAAAGAATATTGCCGAGTTTGCTTTTGAATATGCCCGTAAGCATCATTACAGTAAAGTCACCAGTGCAACAAAATCCAATGCAATCACACATACAATGAAATTCTGGGATAAAGAAGTCGGTAAAATAGCGGGAACTAACAGCGATATAGAGTACGAAAAAGTTTATGTTGATGCTTTAGCAGCAAAATTTGTCCAGCAACCGGAGGAATTTCAGGTTGTATTGGCTTCAAACTTGTTCGGTGATATATTATCGGACTTGGGCTCCGCTGTTGCTGGGGGCTTGGTATCTCGCCTTCAGCAAACATCAATCCAAGCGGCGAGTACCCGTCCATGTTCGAACCGGTTCATGGGTCAGCTCCTGACATAGCGGGCAAAGGTTTGGCTAACCCAATTGCTCAAATTTGGTCACTTGCACTATTGCTTGATCATTTAGGCCGAACCGATTTACACGACCATATTCTAAAGGCGATTGAAAAACTTTTATCCGACAAATCCAAAGTGACGGAGGATATTGGCGGATCAGCCAGTACCGAAGAAACAGGGGATGCGTTAGTACAAATTTTGCATGATAACAAGGTGGGAATAACATGACATTTAAAGATAAAACCATTGTCGTTGCCGGAGCCGGCGGCGGAATGGGAAAAGCAGTTGTTGAAACACTCCTCAAGGAAAATGCGAATGTTGTCGGCTGTGACTTGAATATTGCGTCGCTTGAGGAACTCAAAGGCGTTGATCAATTCATTGGAATCGAAGGGAATCTGCTTGATGAAGAAAAAGTAAAAACTGTTTTCAGTAAAGCAAAAGAAACGTTTGGCAAAATTGACGGGCTTGTTAATGCGGCCGGCATTGCCCAGAACTCGACCCCAATTGAGCAAGTTGATTTGAAAGAATGGTATAAAATTATCGATATTAATTTAACGATGACATTTTTAACCTGCCGGGAAGCTGCCGGTTATATGAAGGAACAAGGAGGCGGTTCGATTGTCAATATCGGCTCGGTTTCAGTGACCAGACCGAGGCCCGGTTTGCAGTCATATGTCGCTTCCAAAGGAGCAGTTGAATCGTTTACGAAAGCATTGGCAATAGAGTTGGCAGACAACCGGATTAACGTGAACCTTCTTCACCCCGGTCCGAGTGACACGAACATGCTTGGTCAATTTGCCAAGGAGGGTGCTGACATTGAAAAAATGAAAGAGACGGTTTTCAAAGATAGTGTGCCGCTCGGACGGCTTTTAAAACCTGAGGATATCGCAAGTTCTGTTAAATTTTTATTATCAGAAGGCGCTGGTATGGTAACCGGAAGTGTCTTTCATGTTGACGGGGGAAGGAATATTTGATGTTTGAGGAGGCATTTCGATGGAAGCATTAAAAATGTATATTAATGGAAAATGGGAAGACGGTCACGATAAAGGAACCATAAATGTCAATAATCCGTCCACCGGAGAAACGATGACAACGATCCCCCGGGGAAAAGAGGATGATGTCGATAGAGCGGTCAAAGCGGCTAAAGATACGTTTCGCAGTGCCGAATGGCGCCGTGTTAAGCCCTTCGAACGAGGACGAATCCTGTTTGGCGTAGCAGCACAAATTAAAGAAAATCGGGATGAGTTGGCAAGGCTGGAATCGATGGATGTCGGCAAACCATTGACGCAGGGCTATGCTGATATCGATGCGGCAATCAGATATTTTGAATTTTACGGCGGTGCCGCTGATAAAGTGATGGGTGACACGATACCAATCGAGGATGGGTTGATTGATTATGTGATCCGGGAACCAATTGGTGTAACAGCCCATATAGTACCGTGGAATTATCCGATTCAAATATTATCGCGGAGCGTGGCTGCAGCGATAGCGATGGGCAATACGGTTGTCGTTAAAAGCGCAGAAGACACGCCATTAACTGCAACCAAAATAGCTGAATACTTTGATCAGACAAGCTTGCCAAAAGGTGTCTTTAATCATGTGACGGGTTACGGGTATGAAGCAGGGGCAACTCTATCATCTCATCCGCTGATCAATCATTTAACATTTACAGGCTCAGTCGGAACAGGAACGGCTGTTGCGAATGCTGCCACCTCGAATGTAGTGCCTGTAACGCTTGAGCTAGGAGGCAAATCACCAAACATTGTGTTTTCGGATTGTGATATCGATAAAGCGGTCGAGGGTGTTGTGAAAGCTATTATACAGAATGCCGGCCAGACATGTTCGGCCGGTTCAAGATTGTTGATTGAAGAATCGTTCAAGGAAACATTTTTGGATAAGTTAGTTGATCGCTTTAAAACACTATCGGTCGGACCTGCACTGGATGATCATGACCTTGGCCCGATTTTAAATCAAAAACAATTTGATCGGATTATGGAATTTATTTCATTGGCAGAGCGAGAAAGCACAGTGCTGACCGGCGGTAGACGCGTGACATATGAACATTACGAAAACGCGTGTTATCTGGAGCCAACTGTTATTGATAACCTGCCGCTTGACAGCAAGGCTGCACAAGAAGAAATCTTTGGCCCGGTTCTGTCTGTGTTTACTTTCAAAGATGAGGAAGAAGCGATTGAAATGGCTAACAGTACTGACTATGGTCTTGTTACAGGCATTTGGACCAGAGACATCAATAAAGCCCATTTATTAATGAGCCGTATCGATTCAGGCCAGGTTTTCATTAATAATTATGGTGCCGGCGGCGGGGTCCAAATGCCGTTCGGCGGTTACAAGAAAAGCGGGTTCGGACGCGAAAAAGGCTGGATAGCTTTATACAATTATACACAGGTGAAGAATGTGGCAATTAAGTTTGATTAGCCTGATGGTTGCATCAGATTTAACATATGGCCTGAAAAATGCTTGTGCAGCTGAAAAAAGTTAATAGGAAATGACTAAACCCTTATAAAAAACTGTCCTGACGTCATTAAATATGACTTTCAGGGCAGTTTTTTATGGAAGGTAAGGATAAATATGCTGAAAAGAAGTTGGACTGCCCGATCGGTTTTATAGTGCTTCGACATCAAAATCATTCTTTAAATTGAATTAATAAAAGCGATCTGGTTTAAGGACTCCCGAAATAACATATTTAGTAAATGGTAACAAAATGTCAAAATTAAATCGGCAATTCTGAACAATGTGTCTAATGCTAAAAACAATTTTAATGTTCATACTTATATGTAAACGGATACAATACGAATGAGAGGGTGTTTAAAGATAAAACAACAAAAAGTACTTATCAATGGCGAACGCTTGCAAGATACGTTAGAAAAGTTTGCTGATTTTGGCCGTACGGACAATAATGGTGTAACGCGTTTAGCCTTAACAGAAGAGGATAAACAAGCAAGGAACCATTTCGAAAAATGCTGTGAAGAGTTGGGAATGGTAGTGAAAACAGATGATTTAGGTAATATATATGCCATTTTAGAAGGGATAGAAAACGAAAAGCCCCCAGTCGTTATTGGTTCTCATTTGGATTCCGTGAAGAAAGGAGGCCGTTTTGACGGGGTCTTAGGTGTCTTAGCAGGTTTGGAAGTCGTTCGTACGATGGTGGATCATGGTATTAAACCTCGGATTTCTGTTATGGTTGTGAATTTTACAAATGAGGAAGGTGCAAGATTTGAACCTTCAATGATGTCCTCTGGAATCCTTTCAGGGAAGTTTGATAAAACTGATATGATGAACAAAACTGATTCTAAAGGCGTTACATTTGAAGAGGCGTTAAATTCCATTGGGTATGCAGGAGAAGAAAAAAATCGATTAAAGGAAGCTGAAGCATTTATAGAAATACATGTGGAACAAGGTCCTGTTCTTGAAGAGGAGTCTTTAAGCATAGGTGTCGTGGAAGGTGTGATGGGAATGGTTTGTTATGACATTGAAGTGACAGGTGAGTCTGATCACGCCGGTACGACACCTATGCATAGACGAAAAGATGCATTATTTGCGACGAATAATTTAATCACAACAATCCGGGAGAAATTCCAAAATTTAGATCCTGCGCTTGTTTATACAGTAGGACGAATGAATGTGCAGCCGAACATACACACAGTGATTCCGAATAAAGTTTCCTTCACTATTGAGGCAAGACATCAAGACACACAAACAATTAAGCAGGTGGAGAAAGTTATAAAAGAGATTTCTGAAATGGTGAATAGTGAAGGTTGTAATGTGAAAACAACCAGGTTATGGGATAGGAATACAGTATGGTTCGATGAAAATGTAGTTGAATCAATGGAACAATCAACTGCTTCATTAAAATATCCATACAAACGAATGGTAAGCGGAGCCGGGCACGACGCCCAATTTATCGCAAATTATATACCAACCGGAATGATTTTTGTTCCAAGTGTGAATGGCAAGAGTCATTCTGAAGATGAGCTGACCACATGGAAAGACTGTGAAAAAGGTGTAAATGTTATGTTGGAAACGGTTTTATGGTTAAGTCATTAAGCATTACTTATGAATGAGATTAGAACACTAAACTTTAAGTTTGGAAACGCCTTACAACATACATTGACCAGAGTAAATATAATTTTTTTGATGGTGCCAATCAATCTTATAGGTGAAGACGGCATTTCATATTTACATCTTATTCATTTAAGGAAGGGGATAAATTATGAAAAATAAGAAAAGTACGGTGTTTTTTCACGCAGCAGTCATCATTGGATTAATTATGTTAGAAACACCAATTGTATTATTGGCCAACAATATTGAACCAGTATTTTTGGGGCTGCCTTTTTTAGTTTTTTGGGTATTATTTTGGTGGCTGTTCTGCACAATTATTTTTCTGATTGCTTACATAAAAAAATGGGGAAAGAAAAAATCTATTCGGTAGTTTAATGTTTTAATGGGAGGTACACTTATGTCAGTCGGAGTATTTATTATTTTTCTATTTTTATTTATTCCATTGGTAGTTGGCTTTATAGCAGCTGCCAGATCAAACAATTCGAGCAGTGACTTTTTTATTCAAGGCAGAAATATGGGCTCTGTGGCTGCTTTTTTTACTGTTGCAGCTACATGGTGGAGTTCATTTGCTTTTTTAGGTTCGAATGCTTCATTTTATACGGAAGGACCAGTATATTTAACCGCCTTTGCATGGAATATTCTTTTTGGGTATCTGTACTACATAGTTGGAAAAAGAGTATGGTATCTGGGGAAAAAATTTGATTATGTTACGCCTTCCGATTTCATGGGTGACTTTTACGATAATGAAAAAGTTCGAATTATTGTCGGAGCAGTTGTCACTATTTTCACAATCCCTTATTTACAGATTCAATTAACTGGAGGCGCCTATCTTATAGAAGTTGCTTCAGGAGGGGTTATTCCTTTTTGGTTGGCGGCATTTCTATTTTACGCAGTTATAATTGTATACGTTTGGGTTGGTGGTATTAGAGCGATAGCCTGGACGGATATTATATATGGCGCAATTTTATTTTTTGGTTTACTTTTCAGTGGTATTTATATATCCAACGCAGTAGGAGGACCGGTTTCCATGTTTAGTGAAATGCAGCGTTTGCATCCGGAGTTCCTGACCCTGCCTGGTCCAGATGGAACAGCTGGATTTTCATCATGGATTTCTTTGTGTATTGTCACTGCACTTGGTGCTCTTATGGGACCTCAACTTTGGTTGCGTATGTATGCAGTCAAGGATGGTCAGCTATTTAATTTGATGCCATTTTTAATAGCCCTCGTAGCAGTTACTTATTTAGGTTCTGTTTTAATAAGCTGGACAGGCGTTTTGGAGATGCCTGGAATTCAAAATGCAGACCAAGTTTTACCAATTATGGTTACGGAATACATGCCATTGGCCTTGGGTGCATTGATTTTAGCTGGGGGAGCAGCAGCGGCAATGTCTACATCCAATAGTCAAATTCATGCAGTTTCAACTGTTATTACAAAGGATTTTTATCAAAGATATAATAACCCCAAAGCTTCAGATAAAAAACTGACAAAAGTTTCGAGGTACGCCATCCTTATCTTCTCTATCATAGCTTACTTCATGGCACTATTTGTTCCAGGAGTTCTTGTTACGATAGGACTAGTCGCTTTTGGAGGGACAGCACAGCTTATTGTTCCGACATTGGGAGCTCTTTTTTGGAAAAGGTCTAACGCTAATGGTGCAATTTTTGGGTTAGTTGGTGGCGTTGGTATAACGTTGATCTTGACTTTTATACCTGGTTTAAACAGCCCGTTGGGTCTTAATCCTGCGATGTGGGGACTTGCACTTAATATCGTGCTGTTTATAGCGGTCAGTTTAGCTACTGCTCCAAGAAATGAAAAAGTAGTTGACAGATTTGATAAAGCGCTAACAGCATTTAAAAATGAGGAAGAAGGAACGCAGGAAGCAAATGAAGAGAAGGCTCTATAAAATGTACCTCTATTGGTTTCATCTTCATATTACAATGTTCGGAAAAGATCAGCTTCCAATGTTATGAATGAAAAGCTACGTCTTTCAATATTTTGTAGTAGAACGGAAACTAATAATTTACTCTGATAGAAATAAAAACTCACCAAGTAAGGAAAGGAAACTCTTGTCGCCTAACCCAAGTTAATGTGCCAGAACTATTCTAAAGAGGGAGAGAGTTTAATGTCAGAAGAAAAAATGCTTTTAGAATTTATGGAAAAACATATTGATGAATTTATGGAAATGTTAAAGGAAGCCGTGACTTTAGAATCACCGACTGAAGGTAATAAGGAAGATCTTAAAAAATGCAGGGATTATTTTGAAAGAAGTTTTTCAAAAATAGGTTTTAAATGCAATATTGTGCCAAGTAACGACGGTCGTTATGGGGACCATCTTCTAATGGAATTAGGAGAGGGTGATGAACAGGTTCTTTTTGTGGGTCACTATGATACTGTGTATGAAAAGGGAGCATTTGGGACCATGTGGGAACAAGAAGGTACGAAAGTATGGGGGCCAGGTGCATTTGATATGAAGGGTGGAAATGTACAGGTTTTTATGGTTGCAAAAGCACTAAAGGAGCTTGGCATGTTACCTGAAAACAAAAAAATTGTATTTTTGTTAACTTCTGATGAAGAAGCTGGAAGCCCCTCATCACACATGCATTATAAAGAGTTAGCGAAAAAGAGCAAAGCTTCCTTTGTTATGGAGCCCACTTTTGGAGATTATTCTGGTCTTTTGACAATCGGACGCTATGCTCGGGGGAACTATACATTTGTTGCAGAGGGGAAGCCAGCGCATTCCGGTCAAGAACCCGAAAAAGCTGAAAGTGGGTTAAAAGAACTGGCACAGCAGGCTATTTACCTGGAAAGCTTCACTGATCTGGAAAAGGGTGTAACAATCGCCTGTACTAGCTTAAATAGCGGTAATGCTGGCTGGCCCACTGTACCAGGTGTTGGAGAGCTTACCATAGATGCCAGATTTTCATCAGCCGAAATCGCAAAAGAGTTCGATTCCCAGTTTCAAAATCTAAAGCCATATAACTCCGAGGTAAAAATAAGAACTAAGGGGGGGATAGAAAAACCGCCTTTTAATGAAAAAGATCCTGCTCACAAAGCCCTTTATGAGAGTGCCAAAAAGGTTGGAAAAAAGTTTGATTTGGAGATGGAAGGATTTGTAGGAAGAGCGGGAACTGACGGTAATTTCACTGCGTCTGTTGGCTCTCCAACTCTTGATGGTATGGGAATGAGTGGAGATTTCGCGCATCAGCCAGGTAAGGAATATATTAATACAGACGATATTGCTGTTAGAGGTGCTTTTGTAGCAAGTATGGTGCTTGAGGTTTTAAGAAATAAGTAATATATTGCGCTTAGCGCAGTATGGTAGTAAAACTTTATCATAAAAGATTATGAAATTGCTTCATGCCGGTGGGTAGTTCGATATTATATATTGTTGGAAGATGGTATTTTATGAATACGACTGTTAAAAAGGACATGTCAACATCATTGGAGACCTTCTGGACGACTTAAAAGAGAAAAGCGAAAGAAATCTTTAAAGGTGAATGGGTACGGGTATGGAGGTTTACAATTAGGACAGTTTTTTGGCGAAAACCAAAGAATATCTTTGCTTGAAGCTATTCGTATGTATACTATCAACGGTGTATATGCATCGTTCAAGAAGAATTAAAAGGTAGTATTGAACATGGAAAGTTAGCTGATATGGTACTCTTTGACCGTTCTTTAATTAATGCAAAAAACAGATGATTTACTTGAAGCACAGGTGGAATGGACAATGGTTGATGGAGAATTTATTTATAGGAAAAAGTGATTGAAAGCATCAATCTACCAATGTCGTCAGTAGCATTTAATACCGTTGAGTAGATCACTTTTTATAGTTTACACGTCAGACTATATTTTAATTTGACGCAAATTACGATCAGAGTACTTTATCATCTTTTCAATTTGAAAGATAGAAATGCGTGCTAAAGTTTGAAATTTGAAGATTTAAAACTATAAACGTAGATTCAGGATTAGATTGAAAACGCTTTAAAAATACTGATTTTATAAATTCAAGAATAAATATTGTGCTATTTTCTTCAATCTATTAAGCATAGACAGTATCAATTCTATTATCTATTCTGGAATCTAAAAATATCACCTAATAAGTATGGGAGGTGAAACAATGTTTAATCTACCTTGGGAGACCGCACTTTTAATGTTGCCTTGGCCAGTCATTTGGGTCACCTTGGCTCTCGTCATGTATTTCAAAATGCGGCGGGATGAAAAACTTGCAGATTCAGAAGAATAACACAACAAATCACTGGAAAGGAAGAAGTCGTCAATGAACTTAGACATTATCGTTTTTTTCATTTATCTGCTGGCGATGCTGGGAATAGGTTTATATTTTACCAGAAAAGCCTCATCATCAGCGGATCACTATTTATTAGGGAATCGAAAAATCGGAGCACCGGTTACGGCCATCAGTATGCAAAGCTCTTCTATGAGCGGTTTCATGTTCATGGGCGGGCCTGCCCAAGCATTTCAAGAGGGCTGGCATGCACTGTGGTATGCAATAGGTGACGCGGGCGGATCGATTGTGAACTTGTCAGTTTTGGGAAAAAGAATGAGAAGAATGTCACAGCTGTTAGGTGCACTTTCACCAGTGGAATATTTGGAAAAGAGGTTTGAAAGTACAGCTGTTCGTGTGTATGGTGCGGTTGTGGCGATCATATTTCTGTTTGCATATGCATTTGCACAGTTTATTGCTGCTGGAAAGGCGTTGGAAGCAATGTCAGGTTTTTCCTACCAAATGGCTTTAGTTATAGGTATAGGTGTCATCGTTGCCTATACTGTGCTCGGAGGATTTCTGGCTGTTGCTTTCAGTGGTTTTGTGCAAGGGATTATTATGTTAATTGGTGTGAGTATTATCGGTGCTATGGTATTGCCTCAAGTAGGCGGATTATCAGGATTGAATGCGCAGCTTGCCGAGATTGATCCTACATACCTCAGTATTTGGGGCAAGGATTTAATCTATTATGGTCAATGGGGTGTCATCCTGGGTGCAGTGCTTATTTATGCAATTGGGTATATGGGCCTCCCGCACGTCTCTGTTAAACATATGTCGATGGAAGGCGGCGACACGACAAAAAATGCTGTTCTTTGGTCAGCCGGCTTCAACCAATTATTTACGTTCACACCTTATATCTTAGGGTTGTCTGCCATCATCATTATGCCTAGCGTTTCCGATCCGGAAATGGTCATCCCGGAGATGGTTTATATGGTATTTCCAGGCATATTAGCGGCAATTTTGCTCTCAGCTATTATGGCAGCCATTATGTCTACATGTGATGCTTTGCTGATGCAAGCCGGGACAACACTTTCTCGCGACGTTTACAGCCGGTTTATTAATAAAAAATCCAGTCATAAACAACAGTTATTGGTATCCAGATTATGTATTTTAGTTGGGGGCATCGTTGGCATTGTTGTGGCTGTCTATGAGCCGCCAACCGTATTTGCACTTGTAGTATTTGCTTTCGGTGTACTGGGGAACACTTTCATGGTGCCTTACATTGCTTCGGTTTATTCAAAAAGTGCGAATAAAATTGGTGTGCTGTGTGCCATGGTTGGAGGCTCAGTAACCAACATTGTGTGGGAATTATTCACCTTCCAAAACGCGACAGGGATACATCCGTTCCTGGCCGGTGTGCTGGTTTCTTTGATTGCCATGCTTGTTGGAAATAAGTTTGGAACACCACCGTCAGATCCAATTTTGGATGCATTTGACTTAGCAAAACAGAATAAAAGAATTCCAAAGAAATTAGAAAAAGGAATTTTCGATGATTTAGCACCTGAAGCACAAAGTATTTCCCGTTTTCTTGAAACGAATAAAAATACCCAGGAATCAGCTGCTGTAAACCTGAGTACTAAAGAAACAGGGCAGACAACAACGTTTGACAAAGCATATGGGTATCCAGAACGACACTCTGGAGTCAGACTGAATTTAGAGGGTTGACGTCATGAGAGAACAAGTATTAACGCAATCTATTAAATTTGAAAAGAAGGAAATAGAGACGAGCTTTATGAAATTACAGCCTGATGCAACGTTTTCAGCCGATCGAATAGTCTATTATCCTTATTACTTTTTCATCTATAATGTGAAAGCTAAAAGACTTTTCCTGCCTTTAGATGAAAAAGTCGGCTGTGCCGTAGATGCCATTAATGGAAATGGTTCATTGGTGGATTCTAATCCAAAATGGGAAATGGTTGAAATATTAGATGAACAGCGAATACATGAGTCTCAGGCGCTTGAAGATTGCTTGACCATTTCCGAAAGTTTTGTTTACAGGTCTTTGTCATTAAAAATGCGGATGCTTTCTGTATCACATGTAAAGGTTGAACAACAACAGTTATTCTACAGGCCTTACTGGGTGGTTTACAACAGCAACAAGACCGGACAGGATTTTATTGTGGATGGTGTGACAGGTCAGTACCATCCTCTCTGAATACAAATAGCAATAGCTGCAGTAAAGGCAGTAATAATGCTGGGGAAAACCAAACGCCCCCTAAACTGCTGATGCTTGGCGTTTGGTTATTCAAAATAATTCATAACAAGTTTTCCGGGCTTGAATCTTCCATTAAATGATAGGCTTTGATCGCCGTTTCAATCGCCAGACGGTTAGTCGGTTCCAGGTAATCGTTTCCCAGTAGTTCTTCAATTTTATCAAGGCGGTGATAGAGCGTCTGACGCACAATGAATAAGCGCTCTGCTGTTTCTTTTTTTGATTCGCTGAATTTTAAATACGTTTCAAGTGTCGTCAGCAGTTCTGCGTTCATTTCCTTATCATGTTTAAGCAATGGACCAATATAATCCTCAATATATGATTCGATTAATTGATTGTCCTTAAGCTGGAAAAGCAGTCGGTATATCCCGATGTTTTCGTAAAGAGCAATGTCTGAATCGTGATATTTGTTCAGGTGAAGCACTTCATTGGCCTCCTTATAGGCTCGCCTGAACCTGGAGGTGTCCTGATGGTTGCCGCTGACGCCTATGTTTTGAGGATGAAGATTAAGCGTCTCCGGGCATTCTGAGATTAATGCAGTGAATTGATTGGCAGCAAATTTGTCGTGCTTGTCGGCATTAAAAAAACTAATGACAGCGATTTCAGTTTTCTTCACGGAAACTGCTGGATAAAAGCCATAGCGCTCAAACAATGATCGGATTGACATCGACCGCTGCACTTTTACTTCATCCCACGCATCATGATTGCTGTTTGAAGACGCATTATACGTCTGGCAAATAAACACTCTGTAGTATAAATGTTTGTTTGATGGCGGCATGATCATTTTGAGTTCATCAGGGTTATATGGTTTTCCTAGCAATAAATTTTGCACCAAATCATCTTCCACATTTAATTTTCGTTCTTCAATTGTCCTGTTTCTTAATAAAATTTGTGCAATTGATATGGCTGCTCTGTCTAACACAGTAAATAAAAATTCGTTTGGAGATGCTTCAGTAACCTGAAGACATAAATATCCCAAATTTGGCCGACAACATTCACAGGGGAGAGCGCAAACTTTTTATCGTCAATAGTAATGATGTTTTCGAAAACATTTGCGTTGCGATGATTTTGCACGTATGAAGCGAGTGATTCATTAAAAGCTTTCCCTTCAGGGGGATAATAATAAGCTTTGGCTTCATCAGTCATAAACAGTGCGTACGATTGAAATTGATTGTTTAATTTTTGCAGGATTTTTAGTATCCCATTTGGTGAGAGGGAGAGTTCTGTAAACGCTTGGGTCAACTCACTAATCTCATGAAGCATTTGATGGTGCTGGTCAATAATATGTGTATGCAAATGTTGTGTGATATCGACAAATTTAACAACTTCCTCAAATGCGATGACTGGAAAGTGATGCTCATCTGCAAATTGCTTAATTTCAGCCGGGAGCTTGGTGAAATGGTGCCCAATTTCAATACAGATGCCGGCAACATGTTTGTCAATTAGCCTTTCATAAGTGTTTAGTGAAGACTCGAGGCTGAGCCCTGTTCCTGTTGTGAGGACCAGCTCACCTCCGTTGAGTAGGTCATCAAAATCGTCCGTTTCAATAATATGTGTCCATTTAATGTTTTTGTCTAATCCTTTTTCGCCTGCTAAAACACGCGCGCTTTTAAATAGATCACTGTTTAGTGCATCATTGATTGTCAAGTTAAAGCTGCTCATTATTCCGCCCTCCAGACTGTTAAAACAAAACGAGGTTAATTTGACATATTGTAAAATGAAAATTTTAAAAATAATGGTTATAGTATAATTATGAAATGAATTGTAATCGCTGTCAATTGAATCAATATTCTATTAGGGCGATTAAAGACATTTAGTAATTTGAATGGATGCTTGGACAATTTGTAAAATCTGAAGTCGCGAACTCCTGTTTATAAACTTCAACTTGGAAAGGAGCGTTTAAATGAAAACTTTAAAAGAAGAGTCACAGACACTTGTGGAAAAGGATCAGAAAAATATATGGCATCACATGTCTAAAGGGGATGCTACGAAAGAACCCATGATTGCAACAGAAGCGAAGGGTTCCTGGATTACAGACCACAATGGGAACGAGTATCTTGATGGCATGTCAGGATTGTGGTGTGTAAATGTAGGTTATGGCCGTGAAGAATTGGCTCAAGCAGCCTATGACCAATTGAAAGAGATGTCGTATACGTCCATGTCCCAAAGTCATCTGCCGGCTATAAAACTCGCCGAAAAGTTGAATGAAATGCTGGATGATGAGTATATGATCTTTTATTCCAATAGTGGTTCGGACGCCAATGAAGTGGCCTTTAAAATGGCTCGGCAATATCATCAGCAAAATGGTGAGTCGTCACGGTATAAATTCATATCCCGGTACCGGGCATATCATGGCGGTTCCCTCGGTGCATTAGCAGCTACAGGACAATCACTTCGTAAATATAAATACGAGCCATTGACTTCCGGCTTTCTGCATGTGGCACCGCCGGATAATTACAGAAAACCAGAAAACCAATCTGTTGAAGAATATAACCTGCTAAGAGCTCAAGAAATTGAGGAAAAGATTATTTGGGAGCAGAAAGAAACAATAGCGGGTCTTATTATGGAACCCGTTATTACTGGCGGTGGTGTATTAATCCCTGATCCGGTGTATGTGGAAAAGGTTCAGGAAATTTGTAATCGCCACGGTGTCTTATTAATTATGGATGAAGTGATTTGTGGTTTTGGAAGAACCGGTAAAACATTCGGATATATGCACTATGATGTGAAGCCTGATATTATAACGATGGCAAAAGGCCTGACAAGCGCTTATTTGCCTTTATCTGTTACGGCCGTTCGCAAGGATATTTATGAAGCCTTTAATGATACGGAAGAAAACAGTCATTTTCGCCATGTGAATACATTTGGCGGGAACCCGGCGTCATGTGCTGTCGCGTTAAAAAATATTGAGATAATGGAAGAGGAGAACCTGACAAACCGGGCGGCTGTTTTAGGAGAAAAGCTGAGAGATGAATTAAAAGAATTGGAAAACCATCCCTATGTAGGAGATGTACGGAATCAAGGCTTTGTAATGGGAATTGAAATGGTAGAAGATAAAGCAACGAAAGAACCGGCGACTGACCAGAGAGTAAGTAAGATAATGGGTGAATGCAAAGCGAATGGTTTAATTATCGGGAGAAACGGTGATACGGTTGCCGGCTATAATAATATATTGGCGCTTTGTCCGCCGTTATCTTCTACAGATGATGATCTTGATTTTATCGTATCTGTTATTAAAAAAGTGTTTAAAGCAAATGAATGATATTAAATTTGCAACCTATTAGGAATTAATTCAGGAGGTATTAAAATGGCAAATTCACAAACAGAAGTAAAAACACTCAAAAATTATATCGGAGGCAAATGGATAGAATCTGAGAGTGACAAAACAGAGTCCGTGATAAACCCGGCAACCGGCGAAACAATAGCGGAAGTCCCAATATCATCCCAGGAAGATGTGGATCATGCGGTCAAAGTCGCTCAAGAAGCTTTTCAGGAATGGAAGGAGATGGCCGTTCCAAAGCGTGCGCGTATCTTATTCAAGTATCAGCAGCTCTTAGTGGATCACTGGGATGAGCTGGCTGAACTCATTACAATTGAAAACGGCAAAAATTTAAAGGAAGCTAAAGGTGAGGTGCAGCGCGGCATCGAAAATGTGGAGTTTGCTGCAGGGGCACCGAACTTAATGATGGGAGACCAACTTTCATCGATTGCCTCAGGTCTTGAGTCAGGGACGTATCGTTATCCGATCGGTGTTATAGGCGGTATTACACCATTTAACTTTCCGATGATGGTACCGTGCTGGATGTTTCCAATGGCAATTGCAACCGGAAACACATTTGTCATGAAGCCGTCTGAGCGTACACCATTGTTAGCGAATCGTCTGGCAGAACTGCTGACAGAAGCGGGACTACCTGATGGGGTGTTCAATATTGTTCACGGCGCCCATGATGTGGTCAACGGTTTGCTTGACCATAAACATGTTAAAGGTATTTCATTTGTAGGTTCCCAGCCGGTTGCAGAGTATGTTTATAAGCGTGGCACGGATAACCTGAAGCGGGTGCAGGCACTCGCCGGAGCGAAGAACCATTCGATTGTATTGAAAGATGCCAATATGGATAACGCAACTACTCAAATCTTGAATGCTGCATTTGGTTCTGCTGGTGAGCGTTGTATGGCAGCCTCTGTGGTGGCAATTGATGAATCTGTTGCGGATGAATTTATTGATCAGCTCGTTCAAAAGGCAAATGACGTCACAATGGGCAACGGGCTCGATGATGACGTCTTCTTGGGACCTGTCATTCGCGAACAGCATAAAGAACGGACCCTGAGTTATATTGAAACCGGTGAAAACGAAGGAGCCAAGCTTGTCCGGGACGGCCGTGATGAAGGACGTGCTCAGGAAAAAGGTTATTTTGTCGGTCCGACTATTTTTGATAATGTAACGACAGAAATGAAAATTTGGCAGGATGAAATTTTTGCGCCTGTATTGTCCATTGTTCGAGTGAAGAATCTTGATGAAGCAATAGACGTTACGAATGAATCGCCATTTGCCAACGGATCATGCCTGTTTACACGGGATGGTGGCAGTGTGCGGCAATTCAGGGAAACAATTGATGCAGGCATGCTGGGTGTCAATATTGGTGTTCCGGCGCCAATGGCATTTTTCCCATTCTCCGGCTGGAAGGATTCCTTTTATGGTGACTTGCATGCCAACGGGAAAGATAGTGTTGAATTCTACACACGCAAGAAAGTTATTACAACACGTTGGGTATAATGGTTTAAGTTTGATAGAGTGCAGCGCCGGTAAGGGCGTTGCACTCTTCTTTATGGTAAAGTTTTACGATAAACTGTACATTATTTCACTAATTTATTGCAATTCTCCATACTTTATGGAAAAATCAGAATTAGATACTAAAGGTAATGACCATTATTTTGGGGAGTGTACGCTGATGAAAATTCTTGTGACGGAACTGATGTGGGACGATGGCATTGAGGAGCTCAGGAAGCTCGGCTATACGGTTGATTACGATATGGAATTGGGCCGGAAACGGGAGGAATTACTCAAATTGCTGCCGGAATATGATGCGCTGATTGTTCGCAATGAAACGCGTGTTGATACTGAATTCCTTGATGCGGCAAAAAATACACGCGTCATCGGCCGGCTCGGTGTCGGGCTGGATAATATTGATCTGGAAGCGGCTAAAGAGCGGGACATACCGGTGATTGCGGCTAAAAATGCGAATGCCACATCCGTTGCCGAATATGTGATGGCGGCGATGCTTGATGCGTCACGTCCATTGTCGGATGCAGATGCTGATGTGCGCCAGGGCAATTGGGATCGTAAGTTTTTCACAGGCTATGAATTGAATAAGCGGACACTTGGGCTTGTTGGAATGGGTGAGATCTCACACCGTGTGGCGAAACGGGCACGGGCGTTTGGCATGGATGTTGTGGGTTATGACCCGTTTGTTGCGCCGTTTGACCATATACTGGCAGAAACCGGTGTCCGGCCGGCAGATACCCTAGATGAGCTGCTGCAACAATCCGATTTTGTTTCGGTTCATGTCCCCCTGACCAAAGCAACCAAACATATGCTTAATAAAGATAATTTTCCATTGATGAAATCGCATGCTTATGTAATCAACTCGGCCAGAGGCGGCATTGTACACGAAGAGGACTTGATTGACGCTGTCAAGTCGAAGCAAATCGCCGGTGCTTACCTTGATGTGTTGGAAAAAGAGCCGGTTCAAAAGGACGCACCGCTTGCACAGGTCGAATCAATCAGACTTTCACCACACATTGCCGGGCTGACTGATGAAGCGCAGTCCAGAACCGCCATGCTGATCGCCCAGGAAGTAGATCGGGTGCTGAACGGCGGAAAATCGATTTGTGCTGTGGTATGAAAGTTAGGTTGTAAAGTATGGAATCCATCTGCCTTTCTAAGGGCGGATGGATTATTAAGATTCGTGAAAAGATAGGTCCGATATTCAGCTTAAATCAGCTTTCTTTCTGATATAACAATTCCGTCTTCATCCGCATATGCAAAATTCCCAGGTTTCCACTCTACTTCTCCAAATGCCAGCGTTATATCTTTTTCACCTTCTCTTTTTTTGTTGCTTTTTAGAGGGCTTGTTCCGAGCGCAAGAACCCCGACGTCCATTTGGGCGATGTCTGCGGAGTCGCGGATGCATCCGTATATAATAACGCCCGCAAGATTGCGGTTTTTAATGATGCTGGCAAGACGATCGCCCATCAATGCACATTCTCGGGATCCCCCGCCATCCACAATAAGGAGATGACCTTCTGGAATTGTCTTAAGCGATTCTTCTACAAGCACGTTATCCTCGAGTACTTTAACAGTGGAAATTGGGCCCGCGAACGCTTTTTTCATTCCATAAGAAGTAAACGGTTGCTTGCAGATAGATAGTTCATTTGAATAGTGATCGCATAGATCTGTCGTTTTAAAACGCATTTTCTGTCATCCTTTTCATGAATTATAATAAGTGAATATTTTTTTCAAATTTATCTGACATTTGTATAACTGTCAAGATTGCTCGATTATTATTTGCAGAAGAACATATAAATACGTTCTTAACTGCATGGGCATGGAAGCTTTTGAATTATACGAGCGTATAAGATTCGTTTTATCGGAAGGAAAAATCCGGCGAATAACAGATAACAGCATCCTTTTGGGAAAAACTACCGGAAATCGCCAGCCTTATTTATTCCCGCTTATCCGGGTCAATCACCCGCATTGGACGCATCATGTCATAGTCTTCGTGCTCTAGTATATGACAATGCCATACATAGTCACCTGTGAATGGTCCGAATTTAGCGATGACGCGTGTGATTTGTCCGGAAGGGGCCGCCACAGTGTCTTTCCAGCTTTTTTCATTCGGTTCAGGTGGTTTTGCCGGGCCCGTGAACACAATTTTCCCGTCTTTGTTATAACGATTAAGGTCAAATGGCTGGCGATCAAGCACCTGGAACTGAATCAGGTGAATATGCATCGGGTGGGTGAAATCTGTGACATTGATGAATGACCAGACTTCGGTTGAGCCGCGTTCAGGTGTTTCTGTTACAGGGTCCAGCCACTTTTTGTTATCGAGCAGTAATAATGGTCGGCCAAGATTATCTGTTGAGCCGACGAGTTTCAAATTTCGGATGCGTTTGATACTGTTTTGTTTGAGTGAAGGGATTCGTGTTAAATGGCTAGGGATTCTACTTCTGTCTTCTTTTGATAAAGGCAAATCGACGTTGAATTGCATGACATCGTCTGTTTCATCTTTGGGATCGGCATCTGGTCCAAGATCATTTTTCAGTGTGATTGTTTCGCCTTCGTGTTTGGAAAAATCAATGATAACATCAAACCGTTCGGCCGGGTCAATTGCTAACGTGTCCAGCTTGGCAGTTTTTTTCATTAAACCGCCATCAGAACCGATTTGATAAAATGACTGCCCCGATTCTAAATAGAGCTGATACGTGCGTGTGTTGGCGGCATTCAGAATACGGAATCGGTATTTTCGCGGTTCCACTTCCAGATACGGCCAAATTTTCCCGTTAACGACGTTTGTTTCGCCATTAAAGAAAGGTCTGATGGACGGGTTTGGCCAGTTTTCCTGCGGCTCATCCGGCTGCGGAGGATAGAACAGGTCGCCGTTATCATGAAAGGATCGGTCCATGATGATAAGCGGGATTTCATAGTTGGCTGAAGGAAGCTTCATATGTTTTTCCCGTTCATCCCGGATAATATACATACCTGTCAGACCGGCATAGACGTTCAGTCTCGTAATTCCCATGGCATGGTCGTGATACCATAAAGTGGCGCCGCGTTGCTGGTTAGGATAATTGTAGACATCGGTTTTAAATTCAGACCCTGTATCCCTGAAGTCTCTCGTATACCACGCTTCAGGATACCCATCACTTTCCGGTGTTGTCTCACTGCCATGCAAATGTGTCACAGTACGGACTTCCGGAAGTTTATCAAGGTTATGAAACGATTTGTCAATTGGCAGTAAGTGCTTATCAGGCAGTTTATTTTTCCATTTGATCTTAGCCGGTTCACCATGCTTCACATCGATGACAGGGCCGGGGAACTGCCCGTTGTAGCCCCACAGCCGCGTCGGTCTTAAATCACGATGCATCTTTTGGCGGAACTCCGTCATCTCTATCTCATAATAGTTTTCGTGTTTGTCTGTGCGCCATGGTTTCAGTGTTTTTGGAATTGGCAGGGCATCCACAAATTTTTTCAGTTTTTTGTTCACTATGTTCAACCCCTTAAATGTGCATTTATTACAGTAGATGTTTGTAAGGGGCAAATTGCAATGGGCGAATGGTGCAAAGCATAAATTTCTTCTGTGGATGATTCGAAAGTTCTTGTTGAAACGGATAATATTGCTGAAATTCCAGACGACATGCGGTGTGCGTAGATTGGTGAAAGGAAACCGGAGCATTTCAGGCCATTATTTCCATTAATTTCCATTTGTTCAACGAATTCATCTCGATCGAATTTCTTGAACTCTCGATCGATTTATACCCCGTCTCGATCGCTCTTGAGTGTCATTCGATCGATTCGCAATTAAAACAAAGACTGATGAGGCAGACGGTCCTATACCGGCTAATGAAAAAAGACTCCCCGACTAAGGGGGGCTGTTCGGGAATAGGACAGGTCTTTAAGAATTATGACGACGTCCACGAGCCGCCATTAATATGAATGGCTTGTCCGGTCATGTAGGAAGACTCATCCGCTGCCAGCATAACATAGGCCCAGGCGTGTTCGGATGGCTGGCCGGGTCTTTCCATTAAGCTGTCCTGACCGAATGTTTCAACGCCATCTTCATTAAAGGAAGATGGGATCAGCGGGGTCCAGACAGGTCCCGGTGCGACAGCGTTTGCCCGGATGCCTTTTTTGGCAAGGCTCTGTGCGATGCTTCGCGTAAATGCTGTGACAGCCCCCTTGGTTGCAGAATAATCCATAAAAAGCGGATTGCCGCGGTATGCATTAATGGATGATGTGCTGATGATCGCATCACCATCCTGCATGTGGCGGACCGCTGCTTTGGTTGTATAAAAATGGGAGAAGAAGTTGGTCTGGAAAACTTCTTCAAACTGTTCGGATGAGATGTCCAAGAGATCTTCACGCACATATTGAATGGCCGCATTGTTGACGAGTACGTTCAGCTTGCCGAATGCTTCTACAGTTTTCTCCACGATATCAATGCAATGCTGTTCGTTTTTAACATCGCCCGGAAGCAATAGACATTGTGCGCCTTCTGCTTCGACCATTTTTTTCGTTTCTTCAGCATCATCGTGCTCATCCAAATATGATATTGCCACATCTGCGCCTTCTTTAGCATATAAAATGGAGACAGCACGGCCAATGCCGCTGTCACCACCGGTAATGAGCGCACTTTTACCTGATAATTTTCCAGTGCCCCGGTAATTGGTCGGCTGGGCAGGACGCGGATTCATATCTGATTCAATACCAGGCTGTTTAGACTGTTTTTGGCGTGGTGTAGAGCCTTTCTGCATTTTTCTTGGATCCATTAGTGAACCTCCTTCATCATTCTAACTTATAATGCGTGTTCAAAAAGGAGGATAACAAGGACCGAGAAGTTCGAGGCGGCGTAGTTTCGAGCAGCGGAATGTATGAATTTTAGATACAAGAGTAGCGAAGAAACAAGCCAACGAAGAAATTCGATGTGTCATTGTTACCGGACTTTTTGAACAGCCTCTTATAACAAGGATAACCGTTTTAATACATCGGGAAACATTTGGCAGACCCCCGAATGGCTGTTGTCTGTCTCGAATTTCCATAATACGTAGATATGATATTTGCAAAATATAGTTTCAATATTTGTGAAAGTATGCGATAATAATATAATGATAGAATAGTGTATCGGAGGATAAGAACGTGAACGAATCAAGAACAAATCGAAATCATAAAAAACCGAAAAAAAGACGCTGGCTGAAAATTACAGCAGCTGTTGTTTTTGTGCTGATAGCAGGGATTGGGCTGTATGCTTATTCCATATATGGCAATGCCCGGGATACGGTTAATGAAGAAATGCATGAACCAGTAGATTCGATTGATCGGGACATGACGAAAAAGAAAATGGAAGCATCCGAACCGCTGAACATTTTGTTACTCGGAGTGGATGAACGGGAACATGACAGCGGACGCTCAGATGCGTTGATGGTGCTGTCATTGAATCCTAAAGAAGACTCGATGCAGCTTGTAAGCATTCCGCGTGATACGCGTACCACAATTGTAGGAGAAGGTTTTGAGGACAAAATCAATCATGCCTATGCGTTTGGCGGAAGCGATATGTCTGTTGCCACCGTTGAAAATTTTCTTGATATCGAGCTGGACCATTATGTCCGTATGAATATGGAAGGGCTGAATGAACTGGTCGATAAGCTGGGCACGATTACTGTGGACAATGAAATTGCTTGGCAGGACGGCACGTATGATTTTAACGAAGGTCCCGTTGAGATGGACGGGGACAAGACGATGGCTTACGTGCGGATGCGCAAACAGGATCCGAATGGCGATTTCGGCCGGACCGAGCGTCAGCGGAAAGTCATTCAAGGCATTATTGAACAAGGAGCTTCTGTAGGTTCTGTTGGAAAAATCAATGATTATATCGATGTACTTGGTAATAACATGGCGACAAACATGGATTTTGATGACATGAAGAGCCTGTTAAACGGTTATCGCAATACCCGAAAGAATATCGCCAGCTACCAGATGAAAGGGAGCGGGACGAATATTGACGGCACCTATTATCTGATGGTGCCTGATGAGGAAATTGCCAAAGTTCACGGCATGATTAAAAAAGAACGGTCATAGAACTTGTAAATGGAAAAACGCATGTCACAAAAGAGGAGTGGCATGCGTTTTTGTGTCATCAATAGCAGTTTAACATTTTATCACAGGGGAATAGTTGAACGGTTTAAATGCAGCGTTTGAAGTGAGTGGTTCGAGATGAAAGATGTATTGAAGCTGAGTATTAGTGGGATAGTCGCCGGTATTGTTCTGATGAGCATATTGAAAATTGTTCAGCTGATCGCCGGCAGTGATGCTTATGTGTTGCTGTTCAATACGGATTACATACCGCTCTTGCCTGATTGGGGGCCTGAAGACATCGGCGGGGTAGCATTTCATTTTATTTTTTGCATTGTGAGCGTTGTCGCGCTATTTTTTATTCTGGGGCCGCTTCAGCTTGAAAAGTCGATACTGCCTTACTTTTTGATTTATACAATCGGCAGTGCTGTTTTATATTCGCTGACCGGCTTGACAGAGAGGGAGCCGACAATCGACGATCCGTTTTCATGGGCTTATTGGACAAGTGCGCACGCGGTGTACGCCTATGCGGTGGGCTGGCTGATTAAGCATTGGCTATAAGAGGTTGTTCAAAAAGCCCTCAGCCGCTTGGACGGCGAAAGAGGACTTTTAATGGCTTTCATTTCTTTTTATTCGGGCGGTCATTTCGGTATTTTCGCTTACTTTGCGAATCATCCCGGGACTTGAATTTTTTTCTTTCATTTCTCATGTTTTCTTTTAATTCTTCATCAGGCGGCTCATCCATGAATTTTTTCCCCCTTTCAAATTCCTCATAGTCAATGTTGTTTTTCTTTTTATCATTGTCCATGTGATCACCCCCGTACACAGGTTTTACATATGTTTTTCCTGCTTGGCGTCTCTGTAAACATGGATCAGGTTTGGCTCTGAATCATTCTAATCCTGCAATGTAATCCATGGACGGTTGCGATGCCATTCAACGTTTACCGGCATACCATAAAAACGGCTCAAGTTGTCAGTCGTCAGAATCGTTTCGCTTGATCCTTTCGCAAACACAGAACCTTCCCGTAAAAGCAACGTCCGGGAAAATGCCGGCAATACTTCTTCAATATGATGAGTGACAAAAATAATCGTCGGTGCATCGGCTTGTTCTGTCAGTTTTTGAATGGTTGAGAGCAGTTCTTCACGGGCAATGAAATCGAGTCCACTTGTCGATTCATCCAAAAGCAGCAAATCAGGTGATGCCATCAGCCCGCGGGCGATAAGCAGCTTTTGTCGTTCACCCTGTGAGCATGTCTGATAAGTCCGGCCGATTAAATAACCGCACCGTATTTGCTCCATAATCCGGAATGCTTTTTCAAAATCGGCTTCAGCGGGTTCTTCAAAAGCAAGGCCGATTGATGCGTATTTGCCGCTCACAACGATATCTTCAGTCAGTTCGGTTTCTTTGATCCGTGACTGCAGCGAAGAGCTGACCCAGCCGATAGATTTGCGGAGCGTGCGGATATCGATTTTTCCAAACGGCTGACCCAGCACACGCACTTGTCCGGCTGTTGGCCAGGAGTAGCCGGTTACAATATTTAATAATGATGTTTTGCCCGATCCATTCAACCCCAATACGGCCCAGTGTTCGCCTTTTTCAACATGCCAGTTGATGTCGGATAAAATGTTTTCCTGCTGGCGTCTCCAGGAAACATCATGAAGGTCGATGACGCTTGTCAATTGTATTCCCCCTAAAAGATTCCCAGTCGGGCAATTCTGTCTGCCGCTTCTTCAAGCCGGTCTGCTGATTCGAGCAACCCGACACGCACATAGCCTTCCCCGTAGTCACCGAAGCCTTTGCCCGGGGCGACGACAACGTGTGCTTTTTTCAATAATAGATCGGCAAATTCTTCAGATGTGTAGTTTGATGGCACCGGGAGCCAGGCGAAGAAGCTGCCTTGTGGTGTGTCAGCCTCCCACCCGATTTTTCGGATAGCTGTCATGAAACGATCACGGCGTTCAGTGTATGTAGCCTCAAGCTCCCGAACAGATGTCTGATCACCTTTCAGCGCTTTAGCGGCAGCACTTTGTATTCCTCCAAATAAACTGACGTACATATGGTCCTGGAATTTGTTAAGGGCTTCGATGACTGAGGGGTTACCGGCAGCAAATCCGACACGCCAGCCGGCCATGTTATATGTTTTTGACAATGTATATATTTCGATACCCGTATCTTTTGCCCCGTCAGACTGCAGGAAGCTTTGCGGTTTTGGTCCATCATAGGACAGCGCTCCATATGCAAAATCCTGCACAACACAGATGTCGTGTTTTTTTGCGAGTTTAACCGTTTCATCATAAAAGGATTTGGAAGCCGTTGCAGCAGTCGGATTATTCGGATAATTCAAGAACATCAATTTTGCCTGTTTAAGTGTCGCCTCGGGTATCGTGCTGTAGTCCGGCAAAAAGTTATGCTGAGGCTGCAATGGCATCGAATAACTTTCAGCACCGGCCATGGCAATCCCTGACATATAGTCCGGGTATCCGGGATCAGGCAGAAGTGCGGTATCATTCGGATTCAGCAGACATTGGCTTATTTCTACCAGTCCGGCTTTGCCGCCAAATAGAACTGCAATTTCCGTTTCCGGATAAAGGGTCACCCCAAATTCCCGTTTATAATAATCAGCGGCCGCTTCTTTGAAATAACGAAATCCCCGAAATGGTGAGTACTTATGATTGGCAGGATTTTCAGCCGCTTCCTGAAGCTCTTTGATAATATGATTCGGTGTCGGCAAATCAGGGTTGCCTTGACCGAGATTAATAATATCATAACCTTGTTGTTTGTATTCCTGTGTTTCAGCTGCAAGCTTGGCGAAAAATTGCTCCGGCAAACGTTTCAGCATCTCTGATTGTTCGAAATGTTGTGGCATGGTTTTAATTCCCTCCCCCAAGCGTTATATATGAAATGAATTGTACTTATGATAGCTTTGATTGATAGGGTTGTAAAGAAAAGCGAAGTCACGGGAGAGGCTTTAAAAATTGGTCGGGGAAGAGAATATGAGAAGAAGGAAGCAACGAGACGGGACAAAAATCCCATCCCCTTGTCCCTCGTCCGCCTCCGTCCCCTTGTCCCTTATTTCAATGCACCACCAATAACGGTCATTTCGACATTCGTTTCCAGCAGTTCATCCGGGTGCTCCATTTTAAATGGGTCATGGGAATAAACCGTCATGTCGGCAAGCTTGCCGCGGGTAATTGTTCCTTTTATATTTTCTTCGTTAGTTGCGTAGGCACCCATTTCTGTAAATAAGCGGAAGGCCTCACGCATTGATAATTTTTCATTCGGGTTCCAGCCGTCATGGGTTTCACCGGGAGCTTTTCTGGTGACAGCAGCGTGAATGCCAAGGAGCGGGTCAACCGGCTCAACGGGTGAATCGGACCCTCCGGCACACATGACACCGGCTTTTTGGAGTGTTTTCCAGGCATAGGAATAACCGGAGCGCTTCTCTCCAAGCCGTTCTTTCGCCCATGGAAAATCACTTGCTACAAATCGCGGCTGGATATCCGTGATTCGGTTCGGATTAGTCATTCGCTTTATCAGTTCATCATTAACAATTTGCGCATGGATTAATCTGTCGCGGTGCGTTACAGCAGGGAATTGATTGAGAATATCCAGCACGTTTGTAAGCGCCTGGTCCCCAATAGCATGAACAGCTACCGGCATGGAAAGATCCCGTGCACCTTTAACCATTTCATAGAGCGTCGCCTGATCAAACATTGCTTCACCATATTTTTCCGGGTCATCACTGTAAGGCTCTGATAACAGCGCTGTTCGTCTTCCGAGTGCCCCATCGGCAAACATTTTGACCGCACCGATTTGTAATCTGTTATTGCCATACCCTGCATACATCCCATTTGCCCGCAAGTCATCCAAAAAATCATGATCGATAAGCAGGTTGCATCTCAGGCCCAGCTGCTCCTGATTCAAAAGTTCATCGTAAAGCTGATACGTTTGGTTTAAGCCTCCGAGAAAATGCGGATCATTCGTATGGACGCTGGTCAAGCCTTTGGATAAAGCGTGTTTCATCGTCTGGCGGAGTGCGTTTTTCAGTTGATCATATGTTTTTTCCGGTATATGTTCGGTAATCAGCTGTGAGGCTGATTCAAGCAGCAGTCCCGTCGGTTGTTTCGTTTCTTCATCACGTACAATCGACCCGCCTTCAGGAACGGCTATGTCTGGATGGTACTGCGCTATGTTAAGCGCCTTACTGTTAACGAGCGCAGCATGACTGCAGACGCGCGGTATGTATAATGGGTGATTTAACGCGACACTGTCCAGCTCGTCTATTGTTGGAATGCCGCCATCGGTAAACAGATTCTCGTCCCAGCCTCTTCCAAGCAGCCATTCGCCTGATTGAAGCGTTTGGGCGTGATGTTGAATTTTTTCGAGCATGCCCTGCTTGGACGTAACGCCGGTCAAGTCGAGGTTCATAAAATTTTCAGCGACGATTGACAGATGCAGATGGCTGTCAATCAAACCCGGGGTGACCGTTTTTCCATTTAAATTGATTGTTTCACTGTACGGTGATTCCCACCGCAGGCGCATATCATCCGTTGTGCCGACGTCAATGAAGCGGCCATTTTCAACGACTACTGCCTGCGCGAGCGGCCGTACTGTATCAAATGTATAAAAGTTACCGTTGATATAGAGTTTACGCATTGATGCTACCATACCTTTCCGATCACAAGGATTCGTTGACTGGTCCCGCATCTAAGGGTCAGTAACCCGCCTAAGAACGGCGACTACCTGACCCTAAATGCCCGATTCTGTTCAACTAACATTCCGTGGGAAAAAGCATCCCACGGAATGAAGTTTTTCTTTAACATCATTATATCAAAAATCGGTTTACATCGGTACAACACGGCTTTCAATATTTACATTGAAATCTAATCGCATCTATAGGAAAATAGAAGAAACTGGATTGGAGCAGATGGGAGGCGGTTTTATGATTATTAACGAAGATTATGTTGACAAGCGGGAAGTTGTTTATGTGCACGAAACTGATCGTAAACAGGATGCTCTTGATAAGGTGGTTGAGTCAGGTTACCGCTGTATTCCGGTGCTTGATGAAGCCGGCGAAAAATATGTCGGCAATATTTACAAGGTACATTTGATGGAAGAGGAGCTTGATGGATCATTGGATGGGCCGACCAGTGATCTCATCAGTGATCAAGAGGGGTATGTCAACAGGAAGGATCCATTTGTCAAAGTGTTTTCATCGATTAAAGCACTGCCATTTTTAGGTGTTGTTGATGATGACAAAACGTTCCTCGGTATTTTAACGAATGGGAATATTATCCAAGTGCTTGAGAACGCTTGGGGCGTCCATAATGGCAGCTATTCACTCACGATTGGAACCATTGAGTATGCCGGTGCACTCAGGCGGATGCTTAAGGTCGTCAACAAATATTGTAACTTGCAGAGCGTTATTTCCCTGAACAACGATTCACAATTCGTAAGGCGCGTCTGCATTGTGCTCCCGGACGATGTTGACGAAGCAACGATGCAACGAGTCGTGACCGATCTTGAAAAAGACATTTTCACTGTAACAGACATTGAAGTTTTGCAAAATTAGGGGGAACGGGAGACAGAGTTGATGTCCCGGAATGAAATTTAAAAAATCGAACAGGTTAAACTAAGCACGGGGAGATAGTTCCCGTGTTTTTTAATGTTAATTGACCATTTGGATGGGACAGGTGAAACTCGAGGGAAAATCTCAGTTAACTTCCATAAATGCCTTCTGTTCTGATTTTCAGGATGCAGTTTTACTCTTATGATTGTTTTTGAATGATTTTGATGGTATTATAATAATTAAAGGAGTTGAACGTTGATGTTAACGGAAGAACGGCATCAGATTATTTTGGATTATTTGAAGCAGGATGGCATTGTGAAGTCACAACATTTGATGAATGTTATCGGCTGTTCGGAATCGACTGTCAGGCGGGATTTGGACCAGCTGGAAGATACCGGGATGCTGACGCGTATCCATGGCGGGGCAAAGCGTACGTACCAATTGAGCGAAGAGTTGACGGCTTCAGAAAAATCATTCAAAAACATTCAATCCAAAGAATCAATCGGAAAATTAGCAGCAGGGCTGGTTGAAACGGGTGAAGTCATCTTCATCGATGCCGGCACAACAACCTATGCCATGCTGCCGTATTTAACGAATAAACCTGTTACGGTTGTGACAAACGGGATCCAGCATGCCTCACTTCTGACAGATCAGGGGATTGAAACCTACGTGCCGGGCGGAAAAATTAAACCTTCAACGAAAGCGATTATTGGATCGCAAAGTTTGAGCGAACTTAAAAACTACCGCTTTGATAAAGCTTTTTTAGGCATGAATGGCATTGATCCCGCTTTTGGCTGTACGACACCTGACCCCGAAGAAGCAGCTTTAAAACAAATGGCGCATCATCAGGCGGCTGCCGGCTTCCTTTTAACAGACGGGAGCAAATGGAACAAGGTTAATTTTGCCAAAGTATGTGAACTGGAGGATGTCACCATCGTCACCGATACATTACCCGATAATCTTGACTATTACCGGGAAAAAACAACCATTATGGAGGCGGCAAAATGATTTATACGATAACGCTTAACCCTTCAATTGATTATGTCGTTCAGGTCAATCAGCTGAACCTCGGCGAATTGAATAAAATGGATAATGAAATGATGTTTGCGGGCGGCAAGGGGATCAATGTTTCCCGCGTGTTGCATGAGCTGGCTTATGACACGACAGCCCTTGGGTTTTTGGGCGGTTTTACCGGTGATTTTATTGTCGAGGCGCTCAGGGAAAAAAGCATTCAAACCAAATTCACACCGATTCAAGGTGCGACGCGTATCAATATAAAATTGAAGGCTGACAGTGAAACGGAAGTTAACGGCCGGGGACCGGGAATCCTGCCGGCTGAAGCTGATAGTCTGCTGCATCAGCTTGAACATGTCACCAACCATGACACTGTGATCATTTCAGGCAGCACGCCACCATCCTTACCGAATGATTTTCATAAGCAATTGGCTGATCAGATTGCCGCAAACGGCGCATCATTTGTTATCGATACGACAGGCGAGGCCTTGAAATCTGTCTTGGGTTACCGGCCGCTAGTGGTCAAACCAAATAAAGAGGAGCTTGCTGAACTGTTTGGGGTGACGCTAAGGCATCAGGATGACGTGATTTATTACGGGAAGCAACTGCTGGATTTGGGTGCAAGGCATGCGATTGTTTCCATGGCCGGTGAGGGGGCACTGCTTTTCACTGAAGAAGGCATTTATCACGGTCAGACACCACGGGGACAGGTGAAAAATTCTGTTGGGGCAGGGGATTCGATGATTGCCGGATTCACGGGAAAATTCAAGGAAACAGCGGATGTGACAGAAGCGTTCCGAATGAGCCTGGCAGCAGGTAGTGCGACTGCTTTTGCAGATGATTTGGCCAAAGCAGAGGATATTTTTCAATTGCAGGAAAAGATCGCTATCACCCGTATATCCGGAAAAGTAAAGGAGGAAAATCATGAACATTAACGACTTGCTGCGTAAAGATATTATGATCATGGATATGAAGGCTTCAGATAAAGCAGCTGCTATTGACGAAATGGTTGCGTCTCTTGAGGCGAACAATGTCGTAAATGATGCCCAAACGTTTAAAGAAGCGATTTTAAAACGGGAAGAGCAGACCTCAACAGGTTTGGGTGACGGAATTGCGATGCCACATGCTAAAACGGATGCAGTCAATGAGGCGACTGTGCTGTTTGCCAAAAGTGAAAACGGGTTGGATTATGAAGCCTTGGATGGACAGCCGACATATCTGTTTTTCATGATCGCCGTGCCGGATGGTGCCAATGATACACATCTTCAAACACTAGCAGCACTGTCACGGATGTTAATTGATCAGGAGTTTGTGTCCCAATTGAAACAGGCCTCGACACCCGAAGAGGTTCAGGCGCTTTTCAATCAGGAAGAGGAAGAACCGTCGGATGCGTCATCTGAGGAAAATGCAGAAAAATCGGCAGAGGAAAGGCCCTTCGTTGTTGCTGTCACAGCTTGTCCAACCGGGATTGCCCACACGTATATGGCTGAAGATGCGCTTAAGAAACAGGCAGCTGAAATGGGTGTGGATATCCGGGTGGAAACAAACGGATCGGATGGTGCGTCGAATGCCTTGACTAAGTCAGAGATTGAGCGAGCGACAGGGGTCATTGTGGCCGCTGATAAAAATGTCCCGATGGCCCGCTTCGATCAGAAACCGGTGCTGGAACGGCCGGTCTCAGAAGGCATCAATAATGCAGAAGAACTGATTACAAAAGCGATGAATCGTGACGCACCAATGTTTCAAGCCGATGAATCCGCGGAAACAGATGATCAGGCAGAGTCTTCAACGTCTGTGTGGCGGAAAATTTACAAAGATCTGATGAACGGTGTGTCACACATGCTGCCATTTGTTGTCGGCGGCGGTATCTTAATGGCGGTGTCGTTTTTGCTTGAAGGGATTCTGGGAGATGAGCATGAGCTTTTCACCTTCTTTAATACGATAGGGAGTAACGCTTTTAACTTTTTGATTCCAATCCTTGCCGGCTATATCGCCATGAGCATTGCTGATCGTCCCGGCTTGATGCCTGGTCTTGTCGGCGGTTTGATGGCAGTGGAAAGCAATGCCGGTTTTCTTGGCGGATTGGTCGCAGGTTTCCTCGCCGGTTATCTCGTATTGCTTGTGAAGCGGTGGTTCCGCAACTTGCCAAAATCACTGGACGGGTTAAAATCAGTACTGCTTTATCCGGTGACAGGCCTGTTTCTGATCGGACTCTTCATGTATTTTATTATCGGGCCGGTCTTTTCAACCATCAATACCGGTATGATCAGTTTTCTGGAAAATCTCGGCACCGGCAATGCCGTCATTCTCGGAGCGCTGCTCGGCGGGATGATGGCGATCGATATGGGTGGTCCGTTTAATAAAGCTGCCTATACGTTTTCGATTGGTATTTTTACCGATACCGGCGATGGCAGTCTGATGGCGGCTGTCATGGTTGGCGGGATGATTCCGCCGATTGCCATTGCATTGGCGACGACGTTTTTCAAAAATAAATTTACAGAGGACGAGCGTAAGTCAGGTTTGACGAATTATGTGATGGGACTTTCCTTTATTACAGAAGGGGCTATTCCGTTTGCAGCTGCCGATCCGGTCCGTGTCATCGGATCATCTGTCGCGGGTGCCTTAATTGGCGGTGGTCTGACACAGCTATGGGCAAGCTCAATACCTGCCCCACACGGCGGTATTTTTGTCATTCCACTGGCTGACAATGCGCTTTTATTCCTCGTGGCACTGACAGTTGGCTCGGTTATAGCAGGTGTTGTTCTGGGAATGTGGAAGAAAACAATTCGAACATGACAAGAGAACAGGGCGTGGGCCACACGCCCTGTTTTGAGGTTGGGGCATAACTAAAATAGTTCACTTACGATGGAGAAAAAATAAAAACACAATACATTTAGCGTACTAAATCACATAACATTTAGTGCGCTATTTTTTACTGATAAATAACCAAGTGGCAATAAATATTGTCATTGCCCTAAAAGTATTGATAAAAAGGGTCAAAATTGCATTGCGAAAATACTTTTTAATTTAAATGCTGTTTTTACGTGTAGAGTTGTATTTTGAAATGTTATCCGATCCGGGTTTTCTGAATATTTATGTTAAACTAAATCTAAAGATTGTAATAAAATGGTCTTAAATTGAACATTCTGAGTTTCAAATTTTATGCAGCAACTGGGTCATTATGTTTAAGATTGAATGGGTTTAAAAATTGTATCTTATCGATAGAAAACAATAGGCAATAATCATTCACTTAGATGATGATGTCTTAGCCGGACTATTCCGATCCTTATTCACGATGAGCCTACACAAAAAGGAAATAGGGGAAAGCGTATATCCTCAAACGCTCGAGTTATTATTAGATCTGGTTGTTGAAGGACTTGTAATCGGGGAGGGCTAGGTATGGAGGAAACCATTTTCACTCAAAATCTTACTAAATGTTATCGAGGAGTTCATGCAGTTGACCATGTTTCTTTACGTATAAAAAAGGGAGAAATTTATGGATTTATAGGATTGAATGGTGCCGGAAAGACCACAATGATTCGCATGCTGCTAGGCATGATTCGCCCTACTAATGGTCAATGTTTTATAAATGGTCAGAAAGTAAGCGCTGGTAATCACCACATTTGGAAACAGATTGGGTATATGGTGGGAACGCCTTATTCATATCCGGAACTCACGGTAAGAGAGAATCTTGGGATTACGGTTCGTCTTCGGCAACTGGCTGATAAAGGTGCTATAAGTCGTGCAATGAATCGTCTTAAATTGACTGCTTATGCGAATAAAAAAACTAAGCATCTATCCATGGGAAACGCTCAACGATTGGGCATAGCAAAGGCACTTCTTCATCAACCACAAGTCTTGCTATTAGATGAGCCTACAAATGGTTTAGATCCGGCAGGGATTGTAGAAATAAGAGAATTATTGCAGGAGCTTTCCTGTGAAAATGAGACAACAATATTCATCTCGAGCCATAATCTGGGTGAGATTTCCAAGATTGCCACCAAAATAGGGATTATTAACGATGGAAAATTAATTCAGGAGCTTAAAAAAGAAGAATTGGACCAACAGTTGATTAAAAAATTGTTAATAAGGACTAGGGATATGAACGGAGCAGCCAAGGTTTTGAGTAACGCCGGATTTTCCATTAACAATATTAAGGGAGAACCGCTTGAAACGCGTAGTATAGATGCTGTTCAACATCCTGAGAAATTGGCAAAAATATTAGTTAATGCTAACCATCCACCGACTATGCTATTGGTTGAAGAAGAGGATTTGGAATCTTATTTCTTAAGGGTGATTGGGAAGAAAGGGGAAGCGATTCATGCTTAAAATGTGCGCTCTTATATCAACTGAATTCCTGAAGTCCCGAAAATCGAAAGTCATTTGGATAACGTTTATCGCATTTACCATTTTACCCTTAATGGGTGGTCTTTTTATGTTTGTTTTAAAACACCCTTATTTTGCTGAAAAATCGGGATTGCTTGCCGCAAAAGCACAAATTGCTGGAAGCGCTGACTGGCCATCTTATCTCATGCTTCTCTCCCAGGGGATAGCTATTGGCGGGATTTTCGTGTATGGGTTTATAACCAGTTGGATTTTCGGACGTGAGTACACGGATTGTACCGTGAAGGATTTGCTTTCTTTGCCCTTTCCACGGGCCTATGTACCTATTGCTAAATTTATAACAGTATTCATATGGTCAACACTCTTAACAATATGGGTGATTGGGATTGGATTTATCGTTGGGATGGTTATCGGACTTCCGCAATGGTCCACCAATGTATGGCAGCATGGTTTGTCAATGTTGTCTATCACCTTTATCTTAACAATCTTATTAAATCCTCCTGTCGCTTTTTTAGCCTGCTATGGACGTGGCTATTTAGCACCCCTTGGTTTTATTATTATGACGATCATACTGTCTCAAATCGTTGCTGTAATTGGATATGGTAGTTATTTTCCATGGGCAATACCGGCCATGTTTAGTAATGTATCGGGAGAAGGAAGCATTTTAGAATTGGAAGGCTTAATTATTATCATCATGACAGCGTTTATTGGCTTTGCCGGTACGCTCGGTTTTTGGCGTTTTGCAGATCAAAATAGATAATGAATCATATTACAACCCTTTTAAATAGAACTGCCAATTAAACAAACGGATGCCTATCTGGAATAAAAGTTGGAGACAAAACGAACGAAAGGGGTAAGATATGAAAAAGGGAATAATAGCAGTATTGACGGGAGCGGTTTTTGCATTTATCACTCACAGGCGAGAAGCCCCCCATTTCAATTTTTAGAAAGGCGACACCCAAAATAAGTGGGAGATGAATCGCCTTCGGACAAGGGATGGCTGTTGCCACCTCAATTGGCCGACCGTTCTTGAATGATAGTGATAGTAGATACCATTAAAACGTTTCCTTTTTTAAATAATATGCCCCTTACGGTAACGAACAGATGTTTGCATTAATTCTAAAAGTCGTTTATAATAAGATTAAGCGAAGGGGAGGGAAGGAAAATGCTTGTGCATAAAGCCTATAAGTTCCGGCTATACCCGACACAAGAACAAGCTATCCTGATTCATCAAACCATTGGCTGCTCCCGTTTTGTGTTCAATCATTTTCTTTCAACCTGGGATGATACCTATCAGGAAACCGGGAAAGGATTGTCCTATGGTAAATGTTCTGCCCGGTTGCCGGCATTAAAGGCGGACTTGCCCTGGCTAAAGGAAGTTAACAGCATCGCCCTCCAATCATCTTTGAAAAACCTCGCAAATGCCTTTGACCGATTTTTTCAAGAACAATCGAACTACCCGCATTTTAAATCCAAGAATAATCAGGTACAGTCGTATACAACCAAACACAAACAATAATATCCAAATTAACGGGAACAAGCTAACACTACCTAAACTCGGATATCTGTGAAGTTTGCCAAAAGCCGGGAAGTCACTGGACGAATACTAAATGCCACGATCAGACGGAATCCAAGCGGTAAGTATTTCGTGTCCATCTTGGCCGAAACGGAAGTCCACGAGCTGCCCAAAACAGAGGCCACTGTCGGTATTGATCTAGGCTTAAAAGACTTTGCCATTCTTAGGACAGGTGAGGTATTCGGCAACCAACGATTTCTCCATAAACTGGAACAGAAATTAATCAAAGCACAACGGATTATGAGCAGGCGAATAAAAGGGGGTACCAATTGGCATAAAGCACGCATCAAGGTTGCACGAATCTATGAAAAGCTGACCAATGCACGCATGGATTTCCTGCATAAAGTGAAACTTCAATCAGTGGGGCGGATGTGTCATTTCCATTCGCAACACCTCCCTCCCCGGGAAGTCTCCCACCGAAGACTACCGACGAGCGGCAGTGCTGCCAACCCCTCATGCGAAGCCAGTCTATTGTATTTTATTATAACATATTGCTATCGTCTCAACCTCATTTTATATTTCATCTGGCTGCCGGGTGAAATTCGGCACATCTTTTACGCCGGTCATGCGGACGTATGTGAATAACTGTCCTTTATGGTGGACTTCATGGTCGATGGCGTTGGAAAACCAATATGTACCCGGTGCGCGCAGTTTGTTGAACTGAATATAGCCTTTCATCTGGTAGGTGAAAATTGTTGCGATTTCTTCTTTCGTTTCTTCGGTATAACGCTGAACAATTGTGCGGATATCGTTTATCGTTTTGTAATTGTTTTCTTCAGGCGGCGCCTCGAATTCACCTTTTTTAATCCCGTTAACAAACATATGTGTTGATGTGACGATATGTATGGCCAATTCTCCAAGCGACATGGCACCGTCCCATGGTCTGTAGTCCACATAGTCATCATCGACCAGGGCAAGCAAATCATCCAAAATCATCCGATGCTGTAACCAGCCGTTCACAGCGCCTTCCATTCCGTTGCTCATATGAATTCTCCTTTCTCGCATTCATGTATTCAGTATAACGTTTGTTGCAGTGAGTTGCCCATATATTTGTTTTGCGTTAGATAATTTGTGTTGTCCCCCATATCGTTGTGAGACTTTAAACCTACTATTAAGTATCTCATAGTAAAGATTAGTTCTTTTTACCTCTGGATATTTTTCCAAAAATTATTTATATTAAAAAATAAATGAATAAATAGTCATAATCGGCATGCTTATTTAGAGGGAAGGGGGTAAACATTTTTCAAGAGAATGGTAATTGAAGAAAGCAGCATTTAATAGCATGCAGGTGAGCCATTTATAATATCGCCAACTTTATTCTATTTTACAGTCTATCTATATTATCCCGCGTGCCCGCGTGTAATGGACAGTAATTTGCCCAAGAACGGCGGTTAACTGTCCCTGAATGTCCGATTAATGTCCTGATC
Organism: Lentibacillus amyloliquefaciens; assembly: GCF_001307805.1. GTDB lineage: Bacteria > Bacillota > Bacilli > Bacillales > Amphibacillaceae > Lentibacillus > Lentibacillus amyloliquefaciens. Next base: position 3,534,917 of record NZ_CP013862.1, read on the forward strand.
GGCTGTATGATTGTCGTTAATAACTGAGCTCCCGAAAAGATTAGACAATTTCTGAGGTCCATAAATATTAAAAGCGAAGGAGAGACGGGGATGCCAAAACGGATCAGCGAAAAATATGTCAGTATCATGATGATTTTTGTACTGGTAGCAAGTATGCTGACACCCGCAGCCGGACCAATGCGAGCATCCGCAGCTGAAGCGGACGAGCCGATAACTGTCGAAGATGCCATTGCGAAAAACAACGATGGCAGTGAGCAGACGGTCAAGGGGCATATTGTCGGGTATGTGATCAGCCAGGGTAATGTGTCGCGAACTGATTTTCCGGAAGATTATAACGTCGCACTGGCTGATGAGGCCGGCGAAACGAACCCTGACAACATGATCTATGTCCAGCTGACTGACGCTTACCGGGCGGAATTCGGGCTGAATTCAAACCCGGACAATCTGGATAAGGAGATCGTTATTACCGGCAGTATGGAAGAATATCACTCCCATAATGGTCTTAAGGAACCGAGTGATATACGGTTTGCTTCTGAAAATCCGGATGATCCACTCGAATTACAGTCTATCGCGGATGTAAGGGAACAGGAAACAGGCGAGGCAAAAACAAAAGGGGTTGTGACGGCCAAATTAAACAATACCATTCAAATTCAGGATGAAACCGCCGCGATTGCCATACGTCCGACGTCACTCGATGCACAATTGGGCGACAAAATTACAGTGACCGGCAGTTTACAAAATTACCGGGGATTACTGCAGTTGAATGGCGTGACGGTCGAGGAGAAAACAGGAGATGCCGGGGTTCCGGATCCTATATCAATCACCGGTGCCGAACTGGAAACCAATCAATCGAAACTGGCTGTTCTCGATAATGTGACGCTTACGGATGTAGAAAATGGCGACGACTGGGCTAATTATACAGCTGAAGATGAAGCCGGTAATACATTTGTAGTGCGTGACGAGACGGGGGAACTGACTCTGGAGACAGGTGTTACTTATGATAGCTTAACCGGCATTGTTACACAGTTTGATTCGGACCAGCAGCTAATCCCGCGCAGCCAGTCGGATATTGTTCAAGATGAATCGGCAGTCCGGCCCGTTACAGCAAGTCCGGAAGCAGGGACTATCCCGGCAGGATCGGATGTGACACTGGAGTCAGCAACAGCTAATGCCGATATTTATTATACAACAGATGGCAGTAATCCATCAGAAAATGGCCAGCTTTACAGTGGTCCCATTACAATTGAAGAAGACACAACACTCAAGGCCATTGCTGAAAAAGAAGGATTGGAATCAAGCAGCCTCGCAGAATTTACCTATTCAGTCTATAATCCTGAAGATGGTGTCATGATCCACGATATTCAAGGAGAAGGTCACGAATCACCGATGAATGGCAGCAATGTTCAGGATGTTGAGGGTGTGGTCACATATGAATATGAAATTGGCGGTTCGCATTATTTTCATATGCAGACACCGGATGAGGATGCCGACGAAAATGATAAGACATCTGAAGGCATTGTAGTCTATACAGGCAATGCGGATAATGTTGAGACAGGTGATCTCGTCAGTGTAACCGGAGAGGTCGATGAATATCAAATTGATGGGTATGATGATAGATTCGAGACAGATTTGCCGGTTACCGAAATCAGTGCGCGCGATGATCAGGGCGGTGCCGTTGAAGTAAAAGAAAACGGTGCTGATTTGCCGTCGCCTGTTGCATTATCGTCAAGCGATATTCCTGAAGACATTATTGGTGACGAAGGTTTTGGCAGTTTTGAACCAGCTGACTATGCGATCGATTATTGGGAAAGTATTGAAGGTATGCGGGTGGAAGTCGCACCATC